>CACYGT010000095.1 GCA_902774075.1 uncultured Bacteroidales bacterium | reverse complement strand
CAGAACGTATAATATCAACATCTATACCGACAACTCCGTGCTTGTAATGTATATCAACGACGTGCTCACTTATACCCAGCGTATCTATGGCATCCAGCGCAACTGCTGGTCCGTCAACTGCTACGAGGGCGCCCTGACTGTCAAAGATATCCAACTCAAACAATATTAACCCTTTAAAATTCATTTATTATGAAGAAAATTTCTCTTGTTGCGCTCTTCGCAGCGCTGGTAATGAGTGTTAACGCTACCGACATCTGGACCGGTGATCAACATGTGTCTTGGGATGGTGGTGTGCAGATCCAGGCCGCACAGTTTGCCGATGCTGTCGCAGGACAGAAAATCGTCGTTTCATTCAACGGAGCTTCCGACGGTATCGAGTTCAAAGTGATGAACCAATTCTTCGACCACCTGGCAGGCAGCCGCGAGGCAGCTTGGATCAGCGGCGACGGCGCTTTCGAGCAATTCCTCACACCCGCTGCGGTGGACAGTCTCAAAGCGTACGGACTGGAGATCATCGGCGCTAACTTCAACTGCACGAACGTAGCTCTGGAGGATGGTAAAGCAGAACTGAAAGACGGATACACCGTATGGACCGGTTTCTTCTGGGCGGACGATTGGAACACGCTCGAACTCTATCGTGACGGTTATTGCAATGTGGATTTCAACTATGCTACCGCGCTTCGTATCTATTCGGAGGCTGGTCGCACCAACTATGTAATCAATATCAAAGAGAACTGGGAGGAAGGCGGACATATTGCCGACAAAGGACAAATGACCGACGGCGACGGATATGCTGAACTGCTGCTGACGGAAGACCTCCGCAACCGCCTGGCGAACGCAAACCATTGGATGATTCAGTTCAACAAAGAGGATGGTACTCCATTCAACGTAACCGACATCGTCCTCGTAGGCAATTTCCCTTCTGATATCTCCAACACCGAGGTTGAGAGCAAAGCTGTTAAGTTCTTCGAGAACGGACAACTCGTTATCATCAAAAATGGTGTGAAATACAACGCGCTGGGTGCGCAATTATAATCCCCGCGACGGTATAGGCGGCTGAAACCCGCCTATACTGACTAACAAACTAATAAAAATACATCCTATGACAAAACACATTCTTTTTGGATTGCTGTCGGCGACGGTGCTGTTGGCGGGTTGTGCCGGGAAGCCGGCAACCCATCCCACGGACGAGCCTTTCCGGTCGGTGTATCACCATACACCTGAGGCGAACTGGATGAACGACCCCAATGGTATGTTCTACGACGAGTCTGCCGGCATCTGGCACCTCTACTACCAGCACAACCCCTTCGGTACCACCTGGGGACCCATGCACTGGGGACATGCCACTTCGACCGACCTCCTCACTTGGGAGGAACACCCCATTGTGCTCTATCCGGACTCCATCGGAACGATTTTCTCCGGTTCGGCAGTCATTGACAAAGAGAACACTGCCGGCTTTGGTGAGAACGCGATCGTAGCTATCTTCACTCAGTCCGAGCGTATCGGGCAACACCAGTCTATCGCGTATAGCACCGATGGCGGCTATACTTTCACCAAATACGAAAGTAACCCTGTGCTCATGGGCGACATCGCAGATTTCCGTGATCCGAAAGTGACTTGGGATGGCGATCATTGGCTCATGACGCTTGCTTGCCAGCAGGAGATCCGTTTCTATGCTTCGCCGAACCTCAAGGAGTGGACTTATCTCTCCTCTTTCGGCAAAGACCTTGGTGCTCATGGCGGCGTATGGGAATGTCCGGAACTGTTGAAAATGTCAAATGACAAATACGTCCTTCTCGTTTCCATCAACCCCGGTGGACCATTCGGCGGCTCCGCTACTCAGTATTTTGTAGGCGATTGGGACGGGAAAGAGTTTAAAGTTGAAAGTTTAAAGTTGAAAGATGAAAGTTCCCAATGGCTTGACTACGGCAAGGACAATTACTCCACTTTCACTTTCCATAACTCCCCTGATGGCCGTTTGGTAGCCATGGGAGTCGTTCCTACCGTCGCTTTCCGCTCGCAGAATACTATCGCCCGCGATCTCTTCCTCTTTACGGATGACGAAGGCGAGTTTCGTCTGGGTTCTGTACCTTCTCCGGAATCTTTGGCGCTTCGTGGCGAGGAGACCAAATACCTGCCGGATGCCGGTATCGTGGAGCTGACCCTTGATGGCTCACAGGATGCACTCATCACTCTCTCCAACGACAAAGGGGAGAAAGTGGTCATGAACATGGATGTGCACCGCCGCACTTTCTCCATGGATCGTACTGCTTCGGGCGATTGCTCTTTCTCCCATGATTTCGCAGCACGTACGGTGGCGCCGCTCTTCATCAAACGCGATATCTATAAGGTTCTTCTCTTTATCGATCATTGTTCGATTGAGGCGTTTGATGCCGAAGGCGCTTGGTCGATGACCAACCTCGTCTTCCCTTCCGAACCCTACAACCATCTTGAGGTACAAGGTGGAGAAGCAAAAATATATACTATCCGTTAAACATTCATTCGTTAATCGTTAATTCGTTATAATATGTCTAAAACTTCCAAATTTGCCCTTCTGTCGGTGATGCTCTGTTTCTTCACCATGGGCTTTGTGGACCTCGTGGGTATAGCATCCAACTATGTGCAGCAGGATCTTGGTCTGACGCATGCGCAGGCGAATATCATGCCCTCGCTCGTCTTCTTCTGGTTCCTCATCTTCTCCGTGCCGACGGGAATGTTGATGAACAAGATCGGTCGTAAGAAAACGGTGCTGCTGTCCATCATCGTGACGGTGCTGTCGCTCGTCCTGCCCCTTTGCGGAGAGAGTTATGCGCTGATGCTCTGTGCCTTCTCGCTCCTCGGTATCGGTAACGCCCTCATGCAGACTTCGCTCAATCCGCTTGTGTCGAATATCGTGACGGGCAACCTCTCCTCGACGCTGACCTTTGGTCAGTTCGTCAAGGCGATCGCCTCTTTCCTCGCGCCGTATATAGCGATGTGGGGTGCCACGGCGGCTATTCCGAATATGGGCTTGGGGTGGAAAGTGCTCTTCCCGATTTATGCGGTGATCGGTGTGATTGCTATCCTTGCGCTGGCGTTCACGTCCATCCATGAGGAACCGGTAGCGAAAGGTTCGTCTTTCGCGCAGTGTTTTAAACTGCTTGGCAACCCGTTCATCCTCCTCTGTTTCTTAGGCATCATGTGCCATGTGGGCATCGATGTCGGTACCAACACGACGGCGCCGAAGATCCTCATGGAGCGTCTGGGTATGGACTTGGCGGCTGCCGGCTTTGCGACCTCGCTCTATTTCATCTTCCGTACCATCGGTTGTCTCTCCGGCTCGGCTATCCTGCGTCTCATCCCCGAGAAAGTGTTCTTCGCGATCTCCGTATGCATGATCATCGCAGCGATGATCCTTCTCGCCGTGAGCCATTCGCAGGCAGCCCTCTATACCGGTATCGCCCTCGTGGGATTCGGTAACTCCAATATCTTCTCTATTTGCTTCGCCCAGGCGCTCAACCACGACCCCGAGCACAAAAACGAGATCTCCGGTCTGATGATCATGGGACTGTTCGGAGGAACCATCTTCCCGCTTTGCATGGGCTTTATGTCCGATCTCATGGGTTCCCTCGGCGCCGTCCTCGTCATGGCTGTCGGTGCCGCCTATCTGACATTCTATACGCTGAAAATCAAGAAATAAGAGATATTCATTATTCATTTTTCATTATTCATTAATATGAAAAAATACGTTATTGGTATCGGTGAGGCGCTCTTTGACTGCCTCCCGGAAGGACGCAAACTCGGTGGCGCGCCCGCAAACTTCGCTTATCATGTCTCGCAGT
>CACYGT010000094.1 GCA_902774075.1 uncultured Bacteroidales bacterium | reverse complement strand
GAGGGGGTGACCTTGTTCGTCATATTCGAAGTTCTTCGCACCGAGTGTGACACCTTGATACAGGACGACATGCGAGCCAATGATGGCCGTTTCGCCGATGACGACACCCGTTCCGTGGTCAATACAGAAATAGTCTCCTATCTGCGCTGCAGGGTGAATATCTATTCCTGTGCGGCTATGTGCCAATTCCGTCAACATACGCGGAATACGCGGCACGCCAAGTTGGTACAACACATGGGCGGCACGGTAATGGATCATTGCATATTGCAGCGGGTACGAGAGAATCACTTCGCCGCGATCCGTTACGGCAGGGTCATTATGCAAAACAGCATCCACATCGGTATTGATGAGACGCTTGATCTCAGGGATCTGCTCCCAGAACGCCTCCGGCAGACAGAGGTCTTTCGGACGCTCTACCGCAGGATAATACTCCGGAAAGATCTCGCCCTGCAGGTGCAGCACGAGTTGCTTCAAATGCGCTATGTTAATAAGTCCGTTCATTGACGATTTGACGATTTACGATGTACGATTTATTTACGATTGACCGCTCCGCGGTTTATTTACGATTTACAAAACCGAGAGGTATCTTTCGCCGGTGTCAGGCAAGAGGACGACGATCGTTTTGTCTTTGTATTCGGGTTGTTGTGTCAGCTGCAAGGCAGCGGCATAGGCTGCGCCGGAAGAGATGCCGACCAGCAGGCCGTGATCTTTGGCGAGCGTGCGTGCGGCGTTGATAGCATCGTCGTCGGTGACGGTTAGCACCCGATCAATGAAACCGGCCTGGTAGGTGTCAGGCACGAAGTTAGCCCCTATACCCTGTATCTTATGCGGACCTGCATGTCCTTGCGTGAGCACGGGAGAAGAGGCGGGTTCGACGGCGATGACTTCGATGGTGAAGTTACGCTCTTTGAGTGCACGCCCTACTCCGCTGACCGTGCCGCCGGTACCTACTCCTGCGATAAAAACATCCACTTGTCCATTCGTATCCTCCCATATCTCCTGACCTGTTGTGGTATAATGGATAGCAGGATTGGCAGGATTGGTAAACTGACCTAAGATGAGCGCACCGGGTGTGTTGTCACGGATCTCTTCCGCTTTGGCAATCGCCCCTTTCATTCCTTCGGCTCCTGGTGTGAGGATGAGTTCTGCCCCATAGGCAGCAAGGAGGTTACGTCGCTCGACAGACATCGTGTCCGGCATGGTGAGGATGACCCGATACCCTTTGAGCCGACCGATCCAAGCGAGACCGACACCGGTATTACCGGAGGTAGGTTCGATGATGGTTGCCTCAGGTTGCAACGCACCCGATTTCTCCGCATCTTCGATCATCGCCAGAGCGGTACGATCCTTGATTGAACCGCCGGGATTAAAGCGCTCGAGTTTGAGGAGCAGACCTTTTTGCACCTCCAACATCGGCGTCTTTCCTATTAATTCTATGAGGGATTGAACTATCATAAGCTGCGTAAATATATTCTAACGGCCTCTGCGATCATTTCGGGGCATGGTCTTTTCTCGTAATACTCCTGTGTACGCTCTGCCGGACGAGGGTCTAAGTCGAGTTGGACATTGCATTGACCTTTCGGCGCCAAACCGAGGAGTTCCCCGCAGATGAGGCTTCCGTATTTGCCCTTAAACTCGCCCGCTAATTGTTGGACGAAGGCGTAGTTATTCATCTTACCTTCGTTATCATGGGGTGTGCAGGAACCGTTTTGGAGTCCGGCCAACATAAACATGCCGGAAGCGGCCCCGCAGACGAGGCGCATGCGACCCATGCCACCGCCAAAAGAAGCGGAGAGACGGAGAGCGAATGATTCGTCGGTAATACCATATATATCAGCACAGGAAGTGAAGACCGCTTGGGAGCAGTTATAACCTTGTTTGAAGAGTTCTACCGCGCGTTGCGCGCGCATTTCGATATCGCGTTCATTCATAGCGGCTGCAAAGGTACAAAAAAAAATCGACCCTTGCAAATAAAAGTCGATTTTTATTGTTAAAAGACATTATTTTGCCTTTTGCGTACGTAAAAGAGAATACTCGCCAGGACAAAATAAACAAGGGTGAGTATCCAGAGGGCGATATACTCCGTGCCGGTGGTAGCAAGGCTGGCACCCATCGAGTTGATATGGATGAAAGCGTGTGCGCCGTGCGTATAAGGGATACAGCAGGCGA
>CACYGT010000093.1 GCA_902774075.1 uncultured Bacteroidales bacterium | reverse complement strand
CGATAAGACTTTCGGCAAAGGTGTCTCTACGGCCTTGCTCAAACGATACGGCGGCGGTTGGTTAGCCGGGGCGATGATCCATGAGTTGACGATGCTGCTGATCAAAGGCCTGAACGGCGACCGTATCATCGATGCTATCTCTTCGGGAATCGAAGACGGCTACCGCGAGAACAACGGCGTAGAATATCAGGTCGTAGTGCTGGCGAACGGATATGAGGGGCTGAGCATGATTGATGAGGCGTTTAGCCTCCCCTACACCTCGGACACCATAATAAGTCTCGTCAATAATGAGAGTATTATAGTGCCGGTTTGCGGCATGGCGCGACTGGGGGTATTTAGTTGCTCGCAGAACTACTACCGTGTGGCAATGGGTGTCGGTGAGGATTGCTCCGCCTATTCGGACAATATACCCTTCTCGCTCGTCTATGACATAGGATCGATTGTGAGGGATTATATCAACCGTTGGGCGCAGGATGAGTCATGGCCGGAGCGGGAGACCTTTGGTCTGGCCACAGGGCATGTGCGAATCGCTTACAACGAGCGTTTTTACTTGTCGATGGGTTTCCTCTCGGGCTGGCCAATAAGCAAAGATAAATGGCGCGCGTTGGAGGCGCAGTATCAATCCGCAGCATTGGAAAAGGAGGTGAGTCATGGGTACTAATTGGCTTTGGCGTTGGCTTTGGCCATTGGCTCTCTGCTCTTGGCTCTTAGTTCTTGGCTTTTTGCTCCCCTCATGCCGTTCGGAGAACCCGATAGAGGGTGTGACGACCACCTACAAAGTGGCGTTGATCATGCCGCAACCGATATGGGAGAGTGAGCGCTCTATCGTTTCCGGTGCCTTAACTTCTGTCAACAAAGCGCAGAGCGGCCTGCCCCGACGCGTAGCAATAGAGGTTGAATGGATAGACGAAGAGGCGCCGAACCTGAGCAATACGGTCTATCGTATCGTCAATGATCCCGAGTATGCGGCGATCGTCGGACCCAAATATAGCCGGCACGCAAGGATGGTGGCGACAGCAAGTCTTGACAGCCGTATTCCGGTTCTGATGCCGAGCGTGACGTCGGCGGAAGTGCAACGTATCTATGCCGGCAGCAATAAAAGTGCACCGAATATCTTCTGCATGAGTGAGAGTGACCTGGCGCAGACACAAGCGGTGCTCAATATCCTGCGCAAGCAGTTCGTCGTAAACCGTATTCTCCTCCTCTCGCGCGGTGGTGACGCGGATGACTACGTATCCTCGTTCACCGCCTATTTGCCTTATTTCGCTACCGAACTGCGATTCGAAGGAGTGGAAGAGTTCACCTTCTCGGATAAAGAGAGCCTGCGGGAAAGCCTGCGACAAATAGGTAACAAAGATGCATGGGAAAAGTTCCTTTCTATCATCTTTTATATTCCTTCGACCGTCGAGGACATGCGGATGATGGACGAAGTGCTGACAGAAGAAGGCATTACGCCCGGACTGAATATGAGCGATAGCGTGCTGTATCCCGATATCTTCTGTCCTGATATGGCATGTAATGTCCAGCTGGAGAACAGCCTGACGCATGAGTACGAAGGTATCGCGCTATGCGGCAATCCCGAGAGTGGTTTCCCTGCCGCGCGCAAGGCACAGACAGGGAAAGAGATACAGAGCGGATATGCGCAGTTATACGACTGCTTTACGCTGATCAGTCTCGCCCTTGCCCATCAAGAGACTGCCAAACTGCCTACCCTGCGCGAGGCGATAGTAGCGGTTATGGACGCGTGCGACGGCAGCGGCGACGAGTTCTCCTGGACGGAGGACGGCCTGCGGAACGGTTTCCGCTCGATCCGCGACGGACATATCCCGGTACTGGCCGGTGCGTCCGGATGCTGGGTCTTCGACCGAGAGACGCATATCAGCCAACTCGGCAGTTGGTACGGTCACTGGCGGTACTACGACGGACAATACCATCTCGTGGAATACATGACCCGCAGTGACCATGCCAAACAAGCCGGCATGGACCAGATGTGGGGGTGGAGTTCCGACTTCATATTCTCGTTTGGGGACGAGGTGAAGAAAATCACCTATGAACCGCTGCAAGACCGCTATGCCGTAGTTCTGGCTACCAGTACGGGATGGACCAACTACCGCCATCAGGCGGACGCATTGGAGATGTACCGCATGCTCCGCAATGCCGGTTATGATGACGAGCATATCGTGCTTATCACCGAGGATGACCTCGCGGATAATCCTCAGAACCCCCATCCGGGAGTAGTTCATGTCACGCCGGACGGCGAGAACCTGCATGAGAACATCATCAACGACTACCGCATCAGCGAGTTGACGCCGGAAGATCTGGGTCATATCCTCTCGGGGACGGTGACGGAGAGGACG
>CACYGT010000092.1 GCA_902774075.1 uncultured Bacteroidales bacterium | reverse complement strand
ATTTTGCGGCCGGCTTTCCGGTTTAGGATCTCGTGTATCTCCGGGATCGTCACGATGTTAGCCGCGTTCATAGGCTGATCCTTTCTTTGAGGGTGAGGACATCCTGAGCGTTGTAGAGGGTAGAAACGGAGCCGTTGAAGTTGTCGGTATTGAAACCGGCTTCTTCGAGGGCTAGGAAAATTTCCCACCCAGGTACGCGGATGTCGGAGAGGTAGAGGTGTTTCTGGGCAAGTTCCGCGCAGAGGCAGATGAAGTTCCAGTGTCCATCTTTGGGGACGAAGCCTTTAGAGTTACGTTTGGCAAAGAAACCATCTTTGCGTCTCTGAATAGAGTACCCGAGAGTTCTATCCGGTGAGCCTGTAAAAGACTCGCAAGTGTTAGCTAAAATTACTTCCATAATGATAAAAAATTTAATCGGTAACAGGTAACAACTCTAATGAGAGTCATATGAAACTCATATGAGAGTCTATTAATCCTTGGTTGGCGGCAGCAAATTTTACTTTAACCATAGTAGATAAAAAATTTTAGGTGTCGGATCTGATCCGACGTTAATAAACGAAGATTTTTAATTGATCTTTTTGACGTAGATGGTTCGTTGTTTCTCCGGTTGATGAATGCGATGCCAGCCGTCTTTTTCAAGGTCTGTGTGGAACTCGCCCACGTAGGCGTTATACGTCATAACCTTGAATTTTGGCGGCTTGGGCATATTGTCTCGTATGGCTTTGACGGGGTGATAGTTGACGAATTGGCCGGCTCTTATTTTATCGCGAATGGAACGGTATGTCGCGCGCTGTTGGTTCAGCGTGAGGGTGTTCCACAGGTCGAAAGCGTCGCCTTTATATCGCTCTATCACCCCGTGCTCGTCGAGCATCTTCCAAAGAAAATCAAAAGTAGTCATAAAAAAATTATATATAATGGTATACTATGCAGATAGTTATATATAATTATTCTTTGATAATTTTTTCTTTGCTACTTTCTTTTAGGTTGCATTGCACGAGTTTGTAGCAGGTGACGAAGCCGATGAAACGGGTGATGGAGAAGGAGCGCCAGGCTTTCTTGGTCACGCCGAGCAGGCAACGAACTATTATCAGCACCTCTTTTCGGTAGGTCCTCCGCCGGTATCAGCACCCCGTTCAGCGTACCTTTTGCCTCGCGGATGGAGCCGTCTTCTTTGAAGAAAGAGAAGGTGACGACACCGGCTTTGAGGGTTTCGCGGAAGTGGTGGAGGTACCAGGCATAACGAACCATATCGGACCATTGGAAATCCGGCCGATTTGCCTTTAAGATATGCGCCATGTGGAGGACGCGGGAATTAGGATTCGTATTCGTATTCATATGCTTTCATCCTTTCGTTAATGGTTAAACCGTCAAGGACGTACTGTTGTGTGACGGCGAGAATTTCTTCGGAGGTCATGGTTTCGAGGCGACCGGACATGCGCAAGGCGCGTTGCACGGCGTCATAGCGGCGGTGTTCTGCGCGTGAGAGGCAGATGAGGTTCTCGATCCTGTTGTCGGTCGTGATACCGTTGAGGTGGTGCATCTGGTGGCCTTCCGGAATGGGTTTTCCGCTCCATGCGAGCCATACGGCGTGAGAGACAAGGATGTGTTTGCCCGTGCCAAGAGCATTTTTGTACTGGAGATAATGTTGTTTGCGATTAGCATTGTAACGAACTTTACAGTTCTCACATGTTGACGGCGTAGCGTTACACTTTTTGATAACACCGTTCTTCATAACGTTACAGCCTTTTTTGCCGTCTCGCGAGACGTAGAAAGCACGGCCGTCAATACTTTCCCGAGGTACGATCCGCACCTCTGTTTCTTCAAAAATAAATGATGGTTTCATATGCTCGGATCTTTAGTGCAGCGACGTTGCTACAACTCAAATCCGATGCAAAGGTAGGTATATTGGGAATAACGTGGGACACTTCGGGAAGGTTAGGGCAATTTGGGGCGTGATTGGGCACTTTTGGGCACTTTTCTAGGAGGAGAACGGATGTGTGGATGCATGGTTTTAGAATTCGATGTTAAAGGTGGTGCAGATATAGTTCACGGCAGCAGGTGGCAACATCTTATCGTATTTGCGTACTCCCAAAGCTGCGAGTTGCCGTTGATGTTCGGGGTCTTGCAACCATCGTTTGAGTACTTTCAGACTCACTCCTGCCGCCCTTGCTATTTCTGATTTATACATAGATTTCATGGGCTTGATTTTTGTTGTTTTACATGGGGTTTCTTCACAAAAAATCCAAGCCTTTGGCGGTGCACGGGGCATGACATGTAAGCATAAAAAAAGAGACGGGGCACTATATACGTGCTCCGCCTCGGAGAAATATGAATATAATTGTCAATGAACGAAAGAATGAGAAGAAATAATTAGAAAGAACATATCTCCTCTGCCATCTTGTTCATTGCTACGCATTCTGCGCGTGTCACGCCTTTCTTCTTGGGGTCATATTCCCATGGGCTCAGGATGAGGACCTGCTTGTTGGCGACCGCCTCAAAGATGCCGTCGGAAGGCTTGTAATACTCGCCAAAACCGTTATCGGCGAGGTAGATGAAAGACAAACCTTCTTTTAAGAGCACCTCCATCACCGCCTGTTCCTGCTTGCTGATGAACGGCGAAACCATCACCGCACCCTGACGGGCGGCTAGCACGCAACTATTCATGTAGTCGCGAAGCCTTTTGTCATCGCCATGCTCTGCTTCGTCAATCATCGTACTGCGCACATGAACCGGCATATATCGTGCTCGCTGCAATAGATCTGCATTACCCACGCCGCTATAGATACGTCCGGCTATCTCGATATGGTCCTGTACACGGAAATAATCCGGCATCAGATGTTTGGTAGCGAGGCGCTGGGGGTTCATCTGAACATAGCGAATCATGGTCTGGAGCTGACCTCGCCTTGATAGCGGGCGAATGAAAGGATGCTCATTGAAGATGGGAGTCAAATGTTTATACGCCTCTTCTCCGATTCTTTCGCGAAGCGGATCTTCTCGGCTCCCAGCCGAGACAACAGACGAAAGAAGAATTTCGTTCATTGTACCGTCTGAGAGACGGATGTAGCTATACGCTCGACCGATTTTTTTTGCTGCTCTCATAAATCCTTGTGCTACATAGCGAATACTCGTATCCATCGTCTGTCGCACGTACCATATAGCGTGTAGATGATCGGGCATGAGACAATATTGCAGCACTTGTATCTCGGGATGATAGGCGGGGACGGATTTTAGGCAGTCAAGTAGTGCCAAACCGAGATGCGAGGCTTTCACATAGGCCTGTATTGGGTCATCCTCCGGAATAATAAGTTTTCCCAACAACGGTTCACGAGTAGGCACGGTCAACGTTACATGGTAGATGCCGACACCCTTCCATGCTTTTCCTGGCTCTTGCCAATGCCATTGTTCGTGATCTTGGGGCAGCATTATAATAGAGGTGTTATTTTGTTATCTATTTTTCCTGTCAAACCTTTGCGGCTGCAAAGGTACGGAATTTTT
>CACYGT010000091.1 GCA_902774075.1 uncultured Bacteroidales bacterium | reverse complement strand
CGTAGCCGTATCATCCGTGCCTTCGAGATGCTCCAGACCAAACGTCTGACCAACCCGCTTAAAAAGCACTCGAATATTCCGCTATAAAAGATATTAATTATTCATTATTCATTATTAATTAGTATGACTTTATTAGCAGTTACAGCAGATACATGGATTGTAACCGGCCTCGGTTTCGGTATCGTCCTGGCGCTCCTTTTCTGCTTGGTCTTTATCCTGCAAGGATTCGGCTTTATCATGCAGAAAGCAACAGCACCCAAGGTACCGAAAGAGGGAAAAAAAGAGGTGAAGGAGGAGAAGGTAGAGGTGAGTGAATCTCCAATCTCCAATCTTCAATCTCCAATTGTAGCTTCCCCTGCCGACGATACGGCCGCTATAGCGATGGCCTTGTATCTTGCTTCGCGTGATGGCAAACATGACGCACCCACCGGTATGATAGCTGTGCAAGCTCGTGAGACCGCGTGGAATACCAAATCAATCGGATTAAACAATGTCGGCTTCTGAATACTGAATTCTGAATACTGACAACTGATTACTTATAAAAATATGAAAGAATTTGCATTCAAACTCAATGGCGCAGAGTACAAGTGCGCTGTAGAAGAAATCGAAGCCGGTAAGACCAAAGTAACTGTCAACGGCAAAGTATATGAAGTAGAGACAGAAGCAGCTGCTCCTGCTGCAAAACCTGCAGCTAAACCGGCTCCTGTAGCTCCGAAAGCAGCTCCTGCGGCTGCACCCAAAGCAGAGGCTAAAGCTAACAGCCAAGAGCCAACAGCTAACGGCCAGCAAGTCAAGAGTCCGCTGCCTGGATCAGTTATCAAAGTATTGGTAAGCGAAGGACAGGCTGTAAAGAAAGGTGACACTCTTCTGACCCTCGAGTCCATGAAGATGGAGAACGCTATCATGGCAGAGGCGGATGGTACGGTAAAACAAATCGCTGTTACCCCCGGTCAGAACGTGATGCAAGACGATCTCCTGATTGTACTTGGCTAAATAACCAAATGGTCAAATAAATGACCAAATGGTAAATGATTAAATGGTAAATTAAAAATTCCAATTATGAATATAATTGAATTTTTTTCGCTTTCGGTATGCTCCTTACGAACCTACCAGGCGCAGGGATGTTCCATAGTGAGTTATGGTCGGCGTTCCTCGATCCTGAGAGCCCTGCCTACCATTCCTATGGCGCGATCCTCAAAGAGGGAGGTTTGCTCGACGTGCTTTATATCGGTGTCAAAGCGGGTGTATATCCTTGCCTTATCTTCATAGGCGTAGGCGCTATGACTGACTTCGGTCCCCTTATCGCGAATCCAAAGTCCCTCATCCTCGGCGCAGCCGCACAGATCGGTATCTTCGTGACCTTCCTTTGTGCCAATGCGATGGGCTTTACTCCTGCTGAAGCCGGTTCTATCGGTATCATTGGTGGCGCAGATGGTCCTACATCCATCTTCTTGACTTCCAAGTTAGCACCGCATCTCTTAGGCCCGATCGCTATTGCAGCCTATAGTTATATGGCGCTCGTGCCGGTGATCCAACCGCCTATTATGCGCGCCCTCACAACCAAGAAAGAGCGTGCGATCAAGATGGGGCAGCTTCGTCCTGTCTCCAAAACCGAGAAGATCGTCTTCCCGATCATCATCACGGCTATTGTAGCCCTCATCCTGCCTGATGCAGCTCCGCTGATCGGCTGTCTGATGCTCGGTAACTTGATGAAAGAGTGTGGAGTAGTGGATCGTCTCTCGAAGACTGCCCAAAACGAACTGATGAACATCGTGGTCATCTTCCTCGGTCTCTCTGTGGGAGCAACTGCAACTGCAGGGAGTTTCCTTAACTGGCAGACCCTGATGATCTTGGCGATGGGTATCGTGGCCTTCGGTCTTGGTAGCGCAGGCGGTGTACTGCTGGCTAAGTTCATGAACCTTTTCCTCAAAGAGAAGATCAACCCGCTGATCGGTTCTGCAGGTGTTTCGGCTGTACCGATGGCCGCACGCGTTTCGCAGACAGTAGGACAAGAAGAGAACCCCTCTAACTTCCTTCTCATGCACGCCATGGGTCCGAACGTAGCGGGTGTCATTGGTTCCGCTGTAGCCGCAGGTGTTTTGTTGACAATGCTTGGCTAACAGCCAATAGCTAACAGCTAAAGTATGTCTAATAGACAAATAGGAACAATAGTACTGGTAATAGCCATGTTTATCGTGGCTATTTCCGTATTGTTTACCAATAACCTGGCGCGGCAACTGCAAGACGAAGAGCAGAAGAACATGGCCATATGGGCGGACGCTACACGCCAACTCATCTTTGCAGACAATGATGCGGATATCGATTTTGTCACCTCTATCATTGAGAAGAATACGACCATCCCTGTTTATATCTGCGATGAGCAAGGCAAGATCCTGGCTAGCCGTAACGTGGAAGAAAAAGGTCTTTCGACTTTCGACTTTCGACTTTCGACTACAAAGCATCATGGTCCGATAGAACTGAAAATAGACGAAAATACAACCCAATACATCTATTGGGATGACAGTCGTCTGCTTACCCAACTTCGCTATGTGCCATACGCTCAGTTTGCGTTGATCTTTATCTTCATCGCCATCGCTGTCATCACCATGCTCACCGGACAACGCAGTGAAGAGAACCTCCTTTGGGTAGGACTCTCCAAAGAGACCGCTCACCAACTCGGCACACCTATCTCTTCGCTCAATGCCTGGCAACAACTGCTCGCAGAAGCGTATCCGAACGACGAGTATGTCCCGCAGATGAAACGCGATATAGATCGTCTGCAGATGATAGCGGATCGTTTCCAGAAGATAGGCTCCGAACCGGAACTGAAGGAGATGAATCTCATTCCCGTCGTCGAAGATGCCGTGACCTATATGCGTTCGCGTATTAGTAGCCGCATAACAATTGACGATAGTAGCCTGCAAGGAGTATCTCGGAACGTGTATCTCAATGCGCCGCTTTTGAAATGGGTCATTGAGAACCTGCTTAAGAACGCAGTAGATGCCATATCCGGAGAAGGAACGATCTCGCTCCAAATCCATGAGAATGAGCACGATGTGATGCTGGATATCGCTGATAACGGCAAAGGCATCGACATAAAAACCCAGCGTCATATATTTGAGCCGGGTTTCACTTCGAAGGAAAGAGGATGGGGATTAGGACTTCCACTCGCCAAACGTATCGTCGAGCAATACCATGGAGGAAAACTCCTCCTTAAGCATTCTCAACCGGGTGTCGGTACTACCTTCCGGATCGTTCTTGAAAAATCCGAAAACAGTTGAACCACTCCCGCTCATACTCGCATAATAAGCGCCTGCGTCCTGCAGACGCTTTTTTATATCCGCTATGATAGGGTGTTTCGGAAATACCGTCTCCTCGAAATCGTTGATGAAAAGAGTAGAAAGTAGAAACTCAAAAGACAAAAGACTTTTCTTTTTACTTTGAGCTATAGCGGTCTTTATACTTTGAGCAACCTCCGGGTGCGTTCTCATTCCCGAATAGGCTTCGCGGGTAGAAACGCCTTCGTTGGGTTTGATGAGCACGATACGCGTGCCCGTAAGGTCTAAAT
>CACYGT010000090.1 GCA_902774075.1 uncultured Bacteroidales bacterium | reverse complement strand
ATAAAGGGTGTCAAAATCAGCATCTGGGAGCAGTTTGAGGCTATACGCCATAGTGCGATGAATGACGGTAAGCGGATCTATCTGCCGATCGGCTTCGGCCACAATCGCACCATAGATTGTTCGTGGAGGGTTCTTGCCACTTGCACGATGATCTTCCACCGCGTCACGCATGGTCATTAACTGCTCTTCGGTGAACCATTTTCGCAAGTTCGCATCTTCCATCAGGATCTCACCCGAATGAATATGGTGCTTCTCCCGATCGAACTTGAGGCCTAAATCATGGTACGCTGCAATGACGTAGGCCATAGTCTCATCTGCAGCATAAGTTCGAGCTAGTTTGAGGCTTTCTCGGATGACTGTCTCAGCATGATCCCGCTTGTGGCCACCGTCAAAGGCATCGTATTGCGGCAGGATCAGCTCCTGAATATAGACGTCCAAGAGTAAGTCTTCCGGTTTATCTATAATACGTCCCACGCTATTCTCTATCAATGCTTCACGCGAAACGAAGCCCCACGAGCATGCCACGAACGGCACTTTTGCATTTGCTGCCGTATCTCGATCCACGAGGCTGTCGCCAACGTAAAGTACCATTTTGTCATTTACAATTTGGTCATTTATGTCGTAAACGATTTGCGGATTCGGCTTCCGTTCGATGCCTTCGCGTTCACCCAAGATGACGTCAAACACTCCCGGGAAAAAGTGCTCCACAATCTTCTCCGTCGCTGCTTGGTACTTATTGCTTGCCACAGCCAGGTGATGGCCCTGCGATTTGAGCGTCGCTAACAATTCGGGTATCCCTCCATACGGACGCGTATAGTCGCAGTTGTGCTCATTATAATAAGGTACGAAATACGCACGTACGCGTAAGATATTCTCTTCCGTCTGCTGATCCAAAGGCAAGGCACGACGAATGAGGTTATTGATGCCGTTGCCTACCATCCGTGGATAATCCGCAATCGAGTGCGTCGCATATCCCGTCTGCTCCAGCGCATAGTTACACGCATAACCCAAGTCGTCAATGGTATTGAGCAGCGTTCCATCCAAGTCAAAAATGATTGTCATGCTTTAAGTTGTGCTACAAGTTCATCGCTGATGTTATTGCCGATTTGTTGACAGACGTCCTGACTCCAGCGTTGGGCCATGGCGATACGGGACGATTGGTCGTCAATGCCACGCAGTTTGGCGTAGATGTAACCGGCATTGAAATTATCTCCGGCTCCAACAGTGCTGACGGTATCGATTTTGGCAACCGGATAGATCTCACAACCATCGGAAGTATAGACGCGGATGGATCGTGCTCCATCGGTTAGGATGAGCGTGGAGCAGAGCGTACGAACACGTTCGTAGATAGCGTCAGCGTCCTGTAAACCAAACAGATAGTCGAAGTCCTCCATCGAACCACGTACGACAGATGCAAGTCGCATGTTATCCTCAATATTCGGCAGAATATTCGGCAAATCAGCGATATGATTCTTGCGGAAATTGACGTCATAATAGAGCCATGCTCCGGCTTCGTGTGCCTCCGTTAGGAGTTTGCGAGTGATAGGACGAATGACGGGATTGATAGCAAAGAACGAACCAAAAAGGACGATGTCGTCGGCTGTTATCTGCGGCAGAGGGATGTCCAGCAAGTCCCTCTTGTGGTCCTTGTAAAACTCATACTGCGCGTCGTTATGTTCGTTGAGGAAGGCAAGGGTGATATGCGATTTGGTGTTCGGATGTCGGCAGACAAACTCGTCAGAGACACCATTCTTGCGCAGAAAATCGCAGATCATATCTCCGATATGGTCACTTCCAGTTTGGGTGATCATCGCGCATGGCACACCGGCACGACCCAACGACACGATGCTGTTGAACGTCGATCCACCGGGAACGGCTTTCTGCGGCTGGTCATTCTTGAACAAGATGTCCAGCACCGTTTCTCCTATTCCGATGACACGTGGCATATTGCTTACAAGATTTGCTCCGTGTGATTTTTCGTATCCACTTTCTCGATGATACGCACTAAGATGCCGGTTTCATCAAAGATGAACGTCTTGCGGAGTGTGCCCATGGATACTTTGCCATAATTTTTCTTCTCGCCCCAGGCCCCGAAGGCTTGCAGCATTTCGGTGGTCGGGTCGCTGAGAAGCGGGAAAGGTAAGTCGTATTTCTCTTTGAACTTGATATGCGAAGCCTGGCTGTCCTTGCTCACGCCATAGACTTGGTAACCTTGTGCCAAGAAGACATGGTAGTTATCGCGGATGTTACATGCTTCTGCCGTACAACCCGGAGTCGAGTCCTTCGGGTAGAAATAAATGACTGTCTTTTTGCCGATCAGGTCCTTTTCCGTGACCATCTTACCGGTCTCATCTACTGCCGCAAAACTCGGCATCTTGTCTCCAACTTGTAACATAATTATTTGCGTTTTAAGATTTTTATACCGATAGTACCTATCTTATAAAGGATTGGTTTGCAGACACATAAGAATCGTCCGTGTTCGACGAGTTT
>CACYGT010000089.1 GCA_902774075.1 uncultured Bacteroidales bacterium | reverse complement strand
CCGCCGTTGGGGTTGAGCACCGAAGCTTCTGCTGCACAACGTTTGCCGGCATCACACTGCGCGAAGTTACAGGTCGCAAAGAGCCAGAAGCCTAAGTTGCGGTTCGTCAGGCTCTCGATATCCTTCAGGTTGAGGATAGACTCGCTGGTGACGGCATTGTAACCTCCGTGTCCGGAGTAGTCAAAGAAGAGCACACCGCTCTTGAGCATGTTCGACAGGCGGTTCTTAGCCAGCGGATAACTCTCGCCGCTCGCGTTCACCTCTTGGGGGTAGGCGTCGAGGTAGATCTTGTTGACCACAAAGTCCGGGTTCTTCAGACGTATCTTCTCTGCACCCTCTTCGGCGGTCTGCGTATGCATGCCGTGCTCGCCGTCGTCGGCTACAAAAACGATCTGGTTCTTCCATTTGCCTACGTTCTCATTGCGGATATAACGGAGCAGCTTGTCGATGGTCGTACGTGCCTCGGTGGTGTTACCGACAGGAAGACGGCCTACGCCGATGTCCAGTTTGCCGGAGGAGTCTTCCTCACCCTCGCTGTCGTCCAGGAAACCGAAATAGTCGTCGGTGCAGTAGGCATTGATCTCGTTGAGGGAGTTCTTCGCCTGATAGGTCAACAGCAGGCTGGCACCGGAGTTAAGCAGCAGTTTGCGGTTGTCGAATGAACCGTGTCCGATGAGTAAGAGCCAGCGGGGTTTCTGGATATCATTGCCGTTCGCGCGATCATAGAGCATCTTCATCAACCAGCGGTAAGCGGTCGCATCCGGTGTGCCGGAGGAGAACTCGTTATAGACCTGCTGGTCGGTAACCACCGCCCAGGTGATGCCTTGTTTGGCCTCATGCGCTTCCGCCAACTCTTGCGCCATACTCTCGTATCCTTCCGGACAGATGATGACGTAGTCGATGTTCTTGAGCGCATGCAGGTTCTGGTTCGCTACTGTGCCTACCACTTGTGCGCTGACAAACTCACTGCCGTTGGGATTGATAGCGACGTACTCATGGATCGCATCTTCGTTGGTACCTATCCAGGTCAACTCGTCGTTGCTGAGGGTCGTCGGCATCTTGGTGATCGCCGTTCGGTCTGTGACGTCCCACACCTGAGTGCTCGCAGAAGCGTTCGTGAGATGGAAGCGTACGGGCGTCGAACTCTGATAGTTAATGTTCGTGCGGACAGGCATGTACGAGCCGGTCATACGCAACTCACTCGGGGTGGTCACTTCGATATAATCGAGCCATCCGACCGCAGTGGTCGAACTGTTCTGCAGCGTGAGGGCTATCTTCTGTTGGTTGGATGTAGAGGGACCGGAGAAATTGACGGTTCCCGGACAGCCGAACGTGTAGTAGTCGCCCGACATAGGCGGCTTGATATAGGCGCTCTTGCTCGTCCCGTCGTTGAGGGTTGCCTTGAAATACGAGGCATTGGACGAGTAGGCAGCCATCTCGGCATAGACAGTACTCGTCTCACCGGAGATCGCGTTAGGAGTCGGGAAAGTGAAGGTACGGGGTTTGTCCACAGCGAACTGCTCGCCATAGAAACAACGACCACCGCCCGACACACCGGTCTTGTCGATCAGGTTGAGCGAGTCGTACTCATGGAGTTGGTAATGGGAATAACGCGTCACTTCGGTCGGTGTGCCGCTGATGGCAGCACCTTCGGTCGGAGGCAGCAGTGTGCCGGCATCGTCGCTGAGCAGGTAGTAGCCGTACTCCGAATAATGGTTGCGCGTATGGGCAAAACGACTACCGGTATAACTCCAGGAGATAGGACCCTGTACCCAGAACAGGACAAAGTCCTCGCCCACATAGACCGGAACCTGCGGCAGATCGTCTATCTTGGCTTTCTTGAAGTCCTGCGCGAGGAGTGCACCGCCGTAACCGTAGACACGCAACTGTGTCGGCTCCAGACCGGCCTCACGTATTTGGCTGAAACTCATACGGCACACACCCGACTCGCTCACACGAATCTTCACCCACTTACCTTCCTTCAACACGGACGTCTCGGTGTACGTATGGATACCTGCCCACATCGGCAGGCTGAGGGCCAGCAATATAAATAGGGTAGTCAGTTTTCTCATTTTATCTTACAGTATAATTTTTCTTCTCCTGCGATTTCCACGCGGATGATTTCTTCTTTCTGTACCTTGCGCGGGGCGAGGTTGGCCTGGATATAAATCAGATCTCCCTGCCGGATCGTCATCACCTTGCTCGCCTCCACGATCGCCTGCTCCGGACTCAAAATCCATTCGCCTTTCGCCCATTCGCCATTCATCCATTCACCAATCGCCAGCGAGTAGTCAAAGGCCAAAGCTTCTGTCCAGGGTCTGCCGGATGCCTGTGCTTCGCGCAACTTATCCAGCGCTACGAAGTCCTCGCCCGGTGCAATCGCGTCATAGTAGCGGTCTGCAAACTTATACGCTATGCTTTTGCCCAGCCGGCTCACGCGGAGGATCAGACAAGGCGTCACGCCGATCTCCTGCGCTCCTTCCGGCAGGAAGAAAGGCTTGCGGCCGTTGAGCAGACAACTGTCGCCCTTGAGC
>CACYGT010000088.1 GCA_902774075.1 uncultured Bacteroidales bacterium | reverse complement strand
AGAAACTGTTACCGTTCATGGCTTTATTACCTTCACCAATGGTACCGTATCCCGTAAACAACAAGTTTTCTGGATGGCCGACACAGAAGATGGCGGTCAGGTCTTCGAAGCTTATTGGGCTAACCTTCCCGAGCCGTACGCAACAGACGGTACTCCGCTGCCTGTAGGTACTGAGTTGAATTTGACCGGTAAACTGATGAACTATAATGATCAGATTGCTGAGATCAAAAACGGTGACGTAGAGTTGATCAAAGTGCCTGAGGTTCACCGTGATACCTTTGATGTAACAGCAGACGAGGTACTGACAGAGGTACTACTGTCATGGAAAATTGGCGATATCTCTGCCGACTACTATAACGTAAGCGGTAAAGTAAAAGCTATCACCAGTGCATATGCTGAGAACCAGGACGTTCCTGGTTATAACGGTAAGTCTTCCTTCACGTTGGAGGCCAATAACGACACCGTTAAGTTTACGGCATACAACTGCTATTCTGTAGAAGAGGTATTCCCGGGTGACTCTGTGCTCGTTCTTGGTCCGGTTCAATACTATGCTAAAGACAACGTAGAGGTTGTTGGCGGTAAAGTAACTATCACCAAGAAAGACCACGTAGAGCCCCAGATCATCTCTGTGACCGCAGACGAGGCAGTCGCAGAAGCACTGAAACATGATGTCAAATGGGTTTCTTACGATACCTATGTTGTAACCGGTACTGTTGATAGCATCTCCTACAGATATCAGGCAGACAAGGGCACTCAGTCCTTCTATCTGGCTACGACAAACGAGAACGCTAAGTTCTGCGCTTACAGCTGCAAAGTGCCCAGCGAGATCGGTGTAGGTAACAAGGTGACCGTAAAAGGTAAACTCCAGTTGTTCGCTGCTGACCTGGCTGAGATTAGCAACGGTGAGGTGGAGATCATCTCTCAAGGTATCGAGAACACGTTCGATGGCGAGAAAGCTACCAAGCGTATCGAGAACGGCCAAGTAGTGATCATTCGCAACGGTGTGAAATACAACGCGCTGGGTGCAGAGGTTAAATAAAAGTGAATAGAAAACAATTCATCGTATTTGCAGTTATGTGTCTGTGCTCGCTGATGGCGAGTGCAGGCACTAACCTGCAGATATACTACGACTTCGGTTCGCAAGGTACGGCGTGCGCTAATCAGCGCTCGAACCGCGTCACGACGACCCTGGAGCTCTTCTACCCCGATAACTGGGGAAACACCTTTGCCTTCATTGACCTGGACTATAACATCAACCCCAGCGATCCGAAGCACACGCCGTTCCTGGGTTATTTTGAGATCGCGCGGTGCCTCAATTTCTGGCAGAACACGGCCGCCAAGGACCTGAGCGTGCAGGTGGAGTACAACGGTGGTCTGGGCTTGTATAAAGCCGGCGATGCGCTGGGCGGCTATGCGATCAATCACGCGGCGCTGGTAGGTCTGAACTACTGCCTGCATACGGCAGACTACAAGAACATCTTCAATCTGGAGTTGCTCTTCAAATACGTAGTGGACGAGCTCAATATGTGGCAGATACGGGACGCGCAAGGCGTATGGCATAACCAGGCCGGCAACCTTGTTCCGCTGCAGTTCACCTTTGTCTGGGGCTGCGATGATTTCTGTACGGCGCCGGGACTGCGCTTCTCGGGTTTCCTCGATCTCTGGGGACAGAAGATGGCGCACGGGCAGTCGTTCGTTATGATCTCCGAGCCGCAGCTGTGGTACAACGTCGGTCGCTGGTTCAAGTGCCCGAACCTGCATGTGGGGACGGAGATCGAGTTCAGTTATAACTTCACCGGCAGTGGCTTCATGTGCAACCCCTGCCTGGGTGTCAAATGGTGCTTTGACTAGAATACTAGATAACTAGATTTCTAGAGAACTAGATTTCTAGAGAACTAGATTTCTAGATAAAACAATAAGCGCCCCTCTCGAGGCGCTTATTTCTTTAACCGATAACCGTTAACCGTTATCACTGGTGTTGCTCGCGGAGCAAGTCGTTGACGGTCTTCACAGGGTTGAAGGTCGATACCGGTACTTCCACGAAGATGGTGTTCCAGCGGCTCATCGCGCCGTTCCAGAGGCCCGGCAGTTCGAGCGCCAGCAGCTCCTTACCGTCCTTGGACTTGTTGGAGATAAAGCCCGTCTTCGGATCTACGAACTTAGGCAGGTCGAACGGTTTGCCTTCGTAGTCGCGGATAGCACACACGAGATCAACCGGGTTGAAGTGGGTCGATTGAGCCATGAGAGCAGGAATTCGAGGATCTGGCAGGAGATAGAGCCGTCTTCTTCGCGAACCAAGAACGGTCCACCGCCGGGCTCGCCGGTGTTCTTAACCACACCGCAGACGCGGATAGGACGATTCAGTTTAGCGCGCTCTTCGTCGCTGAGGTTCGGATCTTTGAGAGCCTCGAACACACGTTTCTGCTCGGTCACAAGGACACCGGCCAAAATCTGTTTGTAACGGATCGTATCTTTCTTGAGACGATCGGGCACTACGTTGTCGATATTCTTGATGAAGACGATGTCAGCGTCCTGCTGGTTGAGGTTCTCGATGAGGGCACCGTGTCCACCCGGACGGAAGAGGAGCTTACCGTCTTTGGTGCGGAAAGGAGTGCCGTCGGGATTCGCAGCGATGGTGTCGGTGGACGGGAGGTCGGTGGACGGGAGTTGCTCGGAGAAGGTCACATCGTACTTCACGCCGAATTTCTCTTCGAACTTAGCCAGGTTCTCTGCGATATGCTGACGGAAGAGAGGCAGATGATCGTGGGATACCGTGAAGTGCAGATAGACGGTCGGTTTCTCACCTGCCTTCGCCGGAGCTACGCAGTACTGTGCGCCTTCTACGAGGTGCTCCAGCGCAGGCGTACGCGCGCCATCGCGGTATTTATGGAAGAGCAACAAACCCTTCGGCAGCTCACCGTAATGCATGTCTTGCAGCAGATAACGTACTGCCTCCTGACCTTCCTTGCCGGCCAGTTGCGGACCGAAAGCAAATTGGTCTTTGTGGGCTAAGAAATCTTGAATGAACGGCGTCTCGATGCCATCCTCCAGGTACTGGAAGAGGTTCTTAAACATTCGGCTGGCTGCACCCGAAGCCGGCACGAACTTTAGGATCTTATGACCCTCTTCGAGGTAGCGCTGCCACGCAGCGATGTACTCCTCCTGCTCCGCACGTTTGGGGGCTAAGATACCCTTCTTGGTCGATGCCGGAGCGACGATGTCTAACTCAGGAAAACCGTTCTTGAAGCACTCCAACTGTGCCTCTGCTTTTTCCACAGAAATGCCTCTTGCCTGCAGTTGCTCGAGGTCTTGTGCACTAAAATTAGCCATGGTGAATAGATTTATTATTTCAAATTTATGATTTCAAATTTATGATTTCATCAAATTTATGATTTCAAATTTATGATTTCAAATTTATGATTTCAAATTTATGATTTCAAATTTATGATTTCATCAAATTTATGATTTCAAAATGATTTTCCGCTGCAAAGTTACGATTTTTCTTGCACATATGCAAATATTTTTGTAATTTTGCAGCGAAATAAATGAAAAAATCGTAAATGATTAAATCGTAAATGGCCTTATGATTCTAATTGCCGACAGCGGAAGTACCAAAGTGCACTGGTGTCTTGTGACAGCCAGCGGTCAATGTTCGGATGTGTTCACCGACGGTATCAACCCGCTTTTTCAGACCACTATCGCGATGCAGAACAGCATCAGTAACCAACTTCTTCCGCAGATAGCGCCGCTCTTGTGGGCGGGTACGCTGACGCATATCTTCTTCTATGGCGCAGGTTGTACGCCGGAGAAGAAAGTGTTTGTGCAGCGTGCGCTCGAGGCCGTTTTCAAGAAGGCGGAAGTGCAGGTGGAGAGCGACATGCTCGGTGCCGCACGCGGTTTGTTGGGCCGTGAAGCCGGTGTAGCCTGTATCCTCGGAACAGGTTCCGGCAGTTGTTTCTACAACGGCGAGCATATCGAATGGGCTGTGC
Source organism: uncultured Bacteroidales bacterium (assembly GCA_902774075.1). Taxonomy (GTDB): domain Bacteria; phylum Bacteroidota; class Bacteroidia; order Bacteroidales; family Paludibacteraceae; genus Colicola. The sequence continues at coordinate 2,913 of CACYGT010000088.1, read as the reverse complement.
CCTCACTCGGGTATATCTTAGGTGACGAAGGCTCGGCGGCCGTGCTCGGTAAGCGGCTCGTGGGAGACCTATTAAAAAATCAGTTGGGCGAGGACTTAAAGGAACTATTTTTCAAAGAGCAAAATACCTCTATGGCGGATATCATCGAGAAAGTGTACCGTCAGCCGTTCCCGAACCGCTTCTTGGCAAAGCTCTCCAAGTTCTGCGCCGACCATATAGAGGATCAACGGATACATGATTTGGTTTATGACCATTTTGTGCAGTTTATACGGAGAAATATTGTGCAATATTTCGACCCTTCTAGGCGGAAGCCGCTCCTCCCGCTTCAACGGGAGAACGCTCCGGGCTTTGTGGGCTCGATTGCCTATTACTACAAACCTATTTTGGAGGAAGCCATGAAGGCAGAAGGACTGCCGCTCGGCACCATATTGAAAGATCCCGTGGAGGGTCTCAAAGAATTCCATAAGAATTCCGTTGTGCCGACAACGGAATAGTTTAGTGTTTAGCGTTTAGTGTTTAGAGAAATGATTGATACGTTTTATTTACCGGGCAGAGTCTGCTCGAGCCAAGCAATACGCGAGATCGCTGAGAAAGCAACAGCTCAGTACACGATGATTTGTCTCAAACCCGATATCGAATGGGTGTATCTGGGACAAGAACGAATGATTCAAGTGCTGGAGATGACCGGTGCTACGATGGTGTATGCGGATCACTTCCAAATGATTAAATGTGAAAATGAGGAAATGATAAAATGCGTTGAAGCTCCGGTGATTGACTACCAGATAGGCGCGCTACGCGATGATTTTGACTTCGGTGCGGTACTGCTGTGGGATACAGCCAAACTGAAAGCACTCGTCGCTCAGATGGATACGGACTACGAGTTTGCAGGGCTGTATGATCTTCGTTTGAGGAGTACAGAATACAGAGTACAGAATACAGACTTAATTACTCATATTCCGGAGTATCTCTATTATGAGGTGGAGACGGATACGCGTAAGTCCGGAGAGAAGCTCTTTGACTATGTTGATCCGCGCAACAGGGCGGTGCAAGTGGAAATGGAGCAGTGTGTTACGGCGCACTTGAAACGAATTGGTGCGTACCTCAAGCCGAGCGAATACAAAGAACTTCCCGTACCCGGTAACCCGTACCCCGTAACCGCCTCCGTCATTATTCCGTGTAAGAACCGTGCCCGCACGATAGCGGACGCCATCCATAGCGCGCTTTCTCAAAAAGTTCGTGCACCCTACTCCTTCAACGTCATCGTCATAGACGATAATTCTACAGATGGAACGGCAGAGAAGATTCAGGAATTGATGAATGGTGACGCTACGCTTAATGGTGCGAATGGTGAATTGATTTATATTCCTCAAGATAAATCATGGCACGCTATCGGTGGCAACTGGAACGTAGCCACTCTAAACTCTCAACCTTTATTCGGCATGGTCATTGGCACCTACCAGTTGACGAATATGGCCGGTGAGATCCTTCCTCCGGGCGTGATAGATCATAGAGAATGGACGGACGATAACGGTCGCAATAATGCCCTGCGTATCAATGGTCTGGGTGCTCCGCGTGGGTTCTATGTGCCGCTGTTGCGCACGATCAATTACCCGACCACCAAGTACGGCGAGGACTATGCGGTAGGTCTGCGCATCAGTCGTGACTACCCGATCGGTCGTATCTACGACGTGCTGTATAACTGCCGCCGGTGGGAAGACAACTCGGACGCTAACTGCGACATCGTTGCTATGAACCGCAATAACTGGTACAAAGATCGCTTGCGTTCTTGGGAACTGCAAGCGAGAATGAATAATGATTAATGAATAATGAATATCCGCGTAGGAATATTAACGGCGCCAAAGATTGAGTTTGAGCAGCGAGAGAAGACGTTCATTCTAAAGAATGTCCGCATCGGTATTGGTTTTCACTGGGATCGAAAGGAAGATCAGGAGTTCGCGGGAAGTCTCGAGATAAGAGACAATGCCGACGGCACCCAAACGGCCATCAACACCATTGATTTGGAGGAATATCTGTGTTCGGTCATCTCCTCCGAGATGAACGCCAACAGCCCGATGGAACTGCTCAAAGCCCATGCGGTCATCAGTCGGAGTTGGGCCATACGAGCCATGCAAAAACCGAATCATGAGGGCTATGACGTCTGCGCTGACGATCACTGTCAGCGGTACGAGGGTTTACGACGAATCAACGAGCGGGCGGTAGAGGCGGTGCGCGAGACCGCAGGCCAAGTGCTCATGTACAACGATGAGATTTGCGACTGCCGGTACTATAAGTGTTGCGGCGGAAAGACCGAAATCTGGCGGACCTGCTGGGAAGATATCGACGTGCCCTATATTCAGTCTGTGACTTGCGACTACTGCAAGCATCCTTCGCCGAAAGTGCTGCGTCTGGTGCTTAATGACTACGATCAAGAGACCAAGGATTTCCGGGACTGGAGCGTCACCTATACCGCCGAAGAACTCAGCGCGATAGTACGTGAGAAATCGGGCATTGACTTCGGCGAGATCATAGACCTTATTCCCCTTCATCGCGGAGCCTCAGGACGTATCGACAGCCTGAAGATCGTCGGCACCAAGCACACGGAGATCATCGGCAAGGAATTGAAGATTCGGCTGTGGTTAAGTAAATCTTGCCTCTATAGTTCATGGTTCGAAGTCAAAAAATCCTTTCACCTTTCATCTTTCACCTTTCAACTTAATGGTCACGGCTGGGGTCATGGCGCAGGACTCTGTCAGATAGGGGCGGCGGTGATGGCCAGTGAGGGAAAGAAGTACGAAGAAATTCTTTCGTATTATTATCATAATACGCAATTGAAAATTGAAGATTGAAGATTGAAGATTGAAGATTGAAGATTGAAGATTGAAGATTGAAGATTTAGCGCTACAGCGCTCTAAA
>CACYGT010000087.1 GCA_902774075.1 uncultured Bacteroidales bacterium | reverse complement strand
TCTTTACATCCGCAAAGCGAATGCGTATGACCGCAGCACTCCTGTTTCCGATCACGAGATCGAGATCCGTACGCTCTTCACCGAGCGTCTGGAGTGGGTCAATGCCCGCGCGAAGAACCTGAGTACGCTCTCCGGCGACCAGGTGGCCTACCTCGCGCAGAAGGACCAGCCGGGTGGCGCAAAGACCTGGAAGTCCTACCTCTGGAAGCTCGCCAAGGCGGCAGTGACCGGCGAATGATCGCCATTGAGCCCTTCGGGGCTCTTTTTTTTGCCCTTTTCCTTGCGCATATCGGATTTTTTTTGTAATTTTGCACCCAAAATTAGTGATTTTATGTATAAAGCGACAGATAAGATATGTGATTTGATGGCGCACGAGGAGGATGCTATCCAGATCATCAGCCGTTTCGGACTCGAGATGGGTGTGGGGGAACAGACGATTGAGCAGGTTTGCGAGGCGCATGACGTACATACGCCGACATTCCTGGCTATCGTCAACTACAAGGTCTTTCATCAGCGGGCAATCCCCGAAGATATCGACGTACCGACCCTGCAACGTTACCTCCAAAACGCCCATGCCTATTTCCTGGACTTCCGTTTGCCACGTTTGCGGAGGGCATTGGTAGAAGCGATTATCCCGGCAGATCCTACGACAAAGATTCCGGGACTTATCTTACGTTGCTACGATGAGTTTGTCGAGGAGATTCGTACCCATATCGCTCACGAGAACGAAGGCCTGTACGACGAGCACGAGCACGATGACCAGCGTATCACAGATAAGTTAACGGAGATCAAGAACCTGATTATCAGGTATTATCCGAACCAAAGCCAAGGCCAAAGCCAAAGCCCCATCACTTATCTGCTGATAAGCGTCATGTCTGACCTCTGGCACACGGAGCAGGACTTCGCAGACCATTGTGCGATAGAGGATGATATCTTACGCCCGGCCATGACACAAGAGCATGCGCATGGACATCGTCGACACCAGTTGCCGCAGACAGAAGAGTTGTCCGACCGAGAGAAGGATGTGCTCATACAAGTGGTCAAAGGCCTGAGTAACAAAGAGATAGCGGACGTGCTCTGTATCTCGACGCACACAGTTATCTCGCATCGTAAGAACATCGCGCATAAACTCAACATACACTCTACGGCGGGTCTGACTATCTACGCGATCGTCAATAAACTCGTGGATATCAACACCTTAGAGTAACGCTATGAGACCTCTACCCGCAGAAGAGAAAGCGAATACGCTCACGCACTTGGTGCCGTTATTGGCAACTCCCTTTATCGCGTGGCCGTTGATGGAGAAAGCCCTCCAATGTCCAATCTCCAATATCAAATCACAAATAGCAGGAACTGCTCTGTTCCTGCTCGGTATGTTCCTTATGTTCCTCTCCTCTACCCTCTACCATGCCGTCACAGCGCCGGAACACAAGGCTCGGCTGCGGGTGTTCGACCATATCTCGATCTACGTCATGATAGCGGGTTCGTACTCGCTGATATGCCTGTCGGTCGTAGGCGGCTGGATAGGTTGGACCTTGTTTATCTTCCTTTGGTCATGCGTACTCGCGGGCGTGATAGGCAAGAGTATTGCGCTCGGCAGGTTCCCCAAACTGTCTCTTGCTCTATATCTGGCGATGGGCTGGGTAGCGCTGCTGATCATCTACCCTATGTGGCTGCACATGCCGCACGCCGCGTTCTGGTGGGTAATTGCCGAAGGGGCGTTTTATACGATCGGTTCCTATTTCTTTAACCACGACGAGGAGCACGCGTTCTTCCATGCCATTTGGCATGTGTTCATCACGCTGGGCGCCGCGTCACATACGATTGCAACATGGCTTATCCTAAGTTAACCAACCGCCCGTGGAAGGTGGTGAAGAGTGAGAATATCCTGCATCTCGGACCGTGGTTGTCCGTGCGACAGGAGTGCGTGGAGTTACCTTCCGGCAAACAGATACCGACGTGGTATGTGATGGAGTTTCCTAACTGGATCAACGTCATCGCCATCACCAAAGACGGCAAGATGGTGATGGAAGACCAGTACCGCCATGCGCTCGGCGAGACGCATTATGAACTCGTGGCAGGTGTGATCGACCCTGGAGAGACGCCGCTTCAAGCCGCACAGCGAGAGCTTTCTGAAGAAACGGGTTATGAAGGCGGTGAATGGAGGCTCTTTATGACTCTGTCTCCTAATCCGACGAACCATAATAACTTGTCTTATACCTTCCTCGCCACAGGCGTAGAGAAAGTAAGGGAGCAACATCAGGAACCGACGGAAGATATCCACGTCGATGTCATGGAGCCGGAACAGGTGCTGGAGATGTTACGGGACGGGGAGATTATCCAAGCCTTGCACGCCGCTCCTCTATGGCGTTATTTCGCAGAAAATCATCTCGCGTAGATCCCTATAAGACACAAAAAGAGCTCGCTATTACGCGAGCTCGGGTTTGTAAGAACTTCTAGCTAGATAGTCCGTCTTACTTGGCAGCTTTCTCGGCTTTCTTCTTCGCTTGATCAACAACTGCTTTGAAAGCAGCGGGTTGATTCATAGCGAGATCAGCGAGTGCCTTGCGGTTGATAACGATTCCTGCTTTCTTGAGCAGACCCATCAACTGGCTGTAGCTCAGACCTTCGAGGCGAGCGGCAGCGTTGATACGCTGGATCCAGAGCGCGCGGAATGTACGTTTTTTGTTCTTACGATCGCGGTAAGCATACTGCAAACCTTTTTCCCATGTGTTCTTTGCTACGGTCCATACATTAGCACGACCACCAAAGTTACCACGGGTGAGCGACATGATCTTCTTACGACGGTTGCGCGAAGCAACG
>CACYGT010000086.1 GCA_902774075.1 uncultured Bacteroidales bacterium | reverse complement strand
GTACGATATCGTAGTACGTCTCGAAGAGGAAGACCGCAACTCGATCTCCGATGTCCTCAACCTCACTATCCCGACGCCAACCGGCAAACAAGTCAAGCTGTCCGAGGTGGCTTCCGTGGGTGAGTACTGGGCACCGCCTACCATTGAGCGCAAGGCACGTCAGCGTATCGTCACGATCAAGGCTACGCCGTACAACACCACCCTTGGTGAACTGGCGCAAGCTATTGAAACACAGGTTATTCCGCAGCTCGACCTGCCTGTAGGATACTCGACGCATATCGGCGGTGACTACGAGACGCAACAGGATACTTTCCGCGATATGGGACTCCTCATGGCGCTTATCGTGCTGCTTGTCTATATCGTTATGGCGTCGCAGTTTGAGTCGCTTCGAATGCCGGCGATCATTATGTTCACCGTGCCGTTTGCCCTCTCAGGCGTCATCATCGCCCTCTGGATCACCGGCCGCTCGCTGGATATGATCGGTGCGCTGGGTCTCGTCCTGCTTGTCGGTATCGTCGTCAAGAATGGTATCGTGCTGGTGGACTATATCAACCTCATGCGTGAGCGTGGCTACGAGTTGAATCAGGCTATCCAGATGTCCGGACGCAGCCGTATCCGTCCTGTCCTCATGACGGCGTTCACGACTATCCTCGGTATGATTCCTATGGCGGTTTCTTCCGGTGAAGGTGCCGAGATGTGGCAGCCGCTGGGTATCGTTGTGATCGGTGGTCTGACTGTCTCCACCTTCCTGACGCTCTACGTAGTGCCTGTGCTCTACGGTGTTGTGTCACGCCACGGAGATCGCGACAAACAGGAAGCCCTCCGCAAGAAATTCATCTTCATGGACCTCAAAGTAAAGAAAGGAGAAGAGAAATGAAAAACGAAGTTAATCGTGCCCAAGGGGCTAAGAAATCTGTTATGATCGTATTCAATCAAGCCAATACCGGCCGTGTCGAATATATGTTGGATGTACTGGGTATCAAAGGCTTTACGTTCTTCGAGCAAGTGCAAGGTCGTGGTACCAACGGCGGCGAACCCCGCCGCGGTACGCACGCCTGGCCCGAGATGAACTCTTGTGTCATCGCTGTAGTCGAAGAGGAGCAGGTGGCGCCGCTCCTTGAGTCCGTCAAAAAACTCGATCTCCGTAACGAAGAAGTAGGCGTTCGTGCCTTCGTCTGGGACATCGTTGCAACCGTATAAATGACAAAATGACAAATTTGAAATCATAAATGTACTATCCTCACCCTTTAGACACCACGGATGTTCGCCTGCCTGAGTCGCTGAACGAACTCATGGAACAACTGGCGCGTAATGTGCACGAAGTATGGGCGGCCGGTCGAATCGCCGACGGTTGGAAATGGGGCGAAGTACGGGATGATGAACAAAAACTCCATCCCTGCTTGGTCTCCTACGACGAACTGCCCGAGATCGAGAAAGACTACGATCGCCGAACGGCCTTGGCAACGCTCAAGACTATTGTCAAATTAGGTTACACCATAGATAAACAAGAAGTATGAAACGTATCGTCTATTGGCTCTATTGGGGCACCGCTCTGTTCGTGCTTGTAGCAGGCTCGTTCGCTTACTACGACCTGTTTAACGTTTATGGTGAGACCGTCAGCCACCAACATACTGAGTTGGAACTCGTTATGCGCTCTATCTACGGCGCGATCAACCTCTTCCTCTTCAATATCGACACCGACGCCGTGGTGGGGTGGTTGGAGAATGACAAAGGACTTTCAGACGCGCCTGTACTTTGGTTACATGCCCTCTCTATTGTGGCGGGTCTGTGGACCATCCTCTTCGTAGCGTGGATCTTTGCCAAAGCGTCGTGGATGAATTGCAAACGCTTCTGGAACAGCCTCTTCCGTCGTCCCAACCTCTATATCTTCTGGGGCATCAACAGCCGTTCGGTGCGCTTGGCAAAAGAGTTGGAGGCTGCCGACGCCTATACGCTCTTTGTCGTCGGGCAGACCGAAGAAGAGGATGATCTGGATGACGGGATGGACTCGATCCTTCATCAGGGACGCCGCCGGGTGCAGTTACACCGCGCCCTCGAAGGAGCGAACGCTTCCGTCTTCATCGCCGAGAAAAAACTGATTGATACCGACCTCACCCAACGCGCTTGGCGTGAGATGGGAATAAGTCTCTTGCGGCGGTATGTGGAGCATAGCGAAAATGTACATTTCCTCTTGTTGGGCGACAACGAGATGGAGAATATTTACACCGCTATGCGCTTGTCCGACAAGCAGTTATGGGGCGATATAAGCAGCAAGATCACCGTTCATTGCCATGCGCGCAGGAACAATATCAACCGCGCCATCGAGCATCAGGACGCCCATTATCCGATCACCGTCATTGACTCTTCGCACCTCTCTGTCGAACTGCTCAAGAAAGATGTCAAGAACCATCCGATTCAGTTCGTAGACATATCGACTAAGAACCCGGGTACGGTCTCGTCGGACTTCCGAAGCCTTATTGTCGGTTTCTCCGAGAGTGGTCAGGACGCCCTGCGTTTCCTCTATGAGTTCGGCGCCTTCGTGGCAGATACCGACAAGGACGGAGACCAGCGCAGTGCTTTTCATTGCGACATCGTCGATCGCCATTTCGGACCTTCGGCACAACGTTGGATCAACCATGCTACCAAACTCTTCGACAGCCGCAATGACGACAAAGAGAAATCGCTCCGTATCACCAAGCACGAGGCGGACTATCGCTCGAATGAGTTCTACCAGCAGATCCTCGAACCGGCTCTCAAACAAAACCTCAATTATGTGGTCATCTCCTTAGGTGACGATCAATCGGGTATAGCCCTTGCGGTAGATATACTGCGTTATGCTTCGGTAGTAGGACGCGTGCAGATGGACGCTCAGGAAGGCGATCAACCGACGAGCAAGCGTTTCCGGATCTATGTCCGTTCGTACGAAGGAAGCATGTACGACTATCTCTGCCGAATCGCCGAGCGCTACAAACCTTATATCGTCGTCTTTGGCGCAGAGGAAGAGATGTACACCAAGCGAATGCTTATCGACAACGAACTCAAGCAGAACGCCATGAACTATTACTATAACTACGAGAAGACCGTGGCAGAACATATGCATTGGAACTTCGATACCCAAGAGACGCCAGAGTCCCTTTGGGAGAAACGTCGTGCCAAATTTACCAAGGATGACTCCCTGGAGAAATTGCTTGATTTGCGTCGTAGAGAGAGTCAGGACTATGCCAACGCCCTCCAT
>CACYGT010000085.1 GCA_902774075.1 uncultured Bacteroidales bacterium | reverse complement strand
TACGGCAAATCAGACTAACGACACACTATCGAGAGAGAATCGAGTAGGGGTCATCACGGAGGCAATGCCTGTGCAACACGAGCTCAAGACTTGGTACGCCGTGCAGATCTGTGCCTCCAAGTCGCCTCTGGCTGCCAACGATCCCAAACTCAAGAATCAAGCCTGTGACACCATTCACGCCGGCGAATGGATCAAGTACTACACCGCCGCCAATACCGATCGCGACGAGGTAGCCAAACAACTGCCGGCCCTCAAGGCACTCTTCCCGGACTGCTGGATCATATCGTTCGAAAAATAGAAATATTCATTATTCATTAATAATTATTCATTGACATGAATCACGTACGTGAAATTAAAGTCGGCATTCTTGCCGCAGTCTGTTTATTCTTGCTTTTCTTTGGTTTTAACTTCCTCAAAGGCGTCAATATTTTCTCGCCCACCAATAGTTACCACGGCACGTTCTACAACCTGCACGGGCTCGAAGAACAAGCCGCGGTTAATATTCTGGGGCATAAAGTGGGACAGGTTGATAAGATCTCTTATGACTTCACCCGCGACAGTGCCTTCACCATCGACATCTCCATCAACCGTGACATCGTCCTGCCGCAAGGTACCCGCATGGCCCTCGTTGCGGACGGCCTCCTCGGCGGCATGGCCATCGAGTTACAGTTGCCGTCTAACAGCGATAGCGGTCTAACAGCGGAGCGGTCTAACAGCGATAGCGGTCTAACAGGCGAAGCCGGTCTAATAGAGAAAGGTTCCTTTCTCCCTACGATCTACGTCCCCGGCCTGATGGAGTCGGTTCAGGGCGAACTCTTGGCACATGTGGACGAAGCCATCCGGAGTGTGGACTCCCTCGTGGCCGGCTTGCGCCAACAGATGGAAGGAAACCACCTGCAGAATACGCTCACCAACATCGATCGTATCTCCGGTGACCTCACCGACGTCTCTTCCGACCTCAAGCACATGATGAATAACCAAGTGCCCACCATCGTCAATAACGCCGATAAGGCCGTTGCGAACCTCAACACCATCACGACCGACCTGCAGAATGCCGACCTTGCGGCTACCGTCGCACGCGTCGATACCGCCGTGGATGGCGTCAACAGCATCATTGCCGACGTGCGCTCCCAAGATGGTACGCTCGGACAACTCATCTACAACAAATCGCTCTATAATCATATCGATGCAACGGTCGTTTCCGCTGACTCGCTGCTCGTCGATATCAAGGCGAACCCCAAGCGCTATGTCCAGATCTCCGTCTTTGGGAGAAAAGATAAATAATCAGGCTGTTTTTAGCAAGAAATGAACATTTTGCTTATCTGCACGTTTTCTAAATAACAAGTTTTTTCAACATTGTCTTGCAACCTGAAAATGTGTAAGTTAACTAAGTTATCAACAATACAAAACTGTGGAACATTAAAACAAATAATCCTAAAAATCAACATTTTACGCGGGGAACAATTTACAAAGTTCTTGTATTTCTAAATGATAGTATCTAACTGCTTATAAATGCGCCATTTAGGTCAAAACGCATTTTGCTCAGTCAACTTGCAATTTGGTCATGTCAAAAAAAAGCAGTACCTTTGCACTCGATTTCGGTCGAGAGGCTAGTCACCCGGACACCAATTCTGGGTGATTTTTTAGCCCCCAAAACGAACACACCTTATATAATATAATAGAAAAAAAATGCTAACTTTAAAGGAACTTTGGGCGCAGTGTCAGACCATTCTGGCTGACAATCTGACGAGCAGTGCTTACCAGACTTGGTTCGCACCGATCGTTCCTTTGCAGTTCGCAGAAGGTGTGCTCGTCTTGCAGGTCAAGTCGCAGTTCGTGGCCGAGTATATCGAGGAGAATTATATCCCTCTGCTCTCGGCAGCGATCATCCGCGTCTTCGGTCAGGGCACGCGTCTTGAGTACCGCGTACTCATCGATTCCACTTCGGGAGCCGGTACCAGCGTACCTTCTGCCGGTTCACCGGCGCAAGCTGCCAACGCGCAGTTCATCGCAGGCGAACAAGCAGCGGCTAACTTCGATTCCCAGCTGAACAGTCTCTATACCTTCGACTCGTTCATCGCCGGAGAACCGAATAAGTTAGCCCGCACGGCCGGTCTCGCAATCGCCAAACAACCCGGTTATACGGCCTTCAACCCGCTCTTCATCTACGGCGGAAGCGGGGTAGGTAAGACTCACCTCGTCAACGCCATCGGAAATCAGGTGCAAGTGCTCAATCCGGGCGCACGTGTCATCTATGTCAGCGCAAACACGTTCAAACTGCAGTACCAGGACGCAACGCGTAACAACCGCGTCACCGACTTCCTGAATTTCTATCAGTCGATTGATGTGCTGATCGTCGATGACATCCAGTATTTCGCGGGACTGAAATCAACCCAAGACACTTTCTTCCATATCTTCAACTACCTCCAGCAGAGCCGGAAGCAGATCATCCTGACCTCCGATCGTCCGCCGGTGGAGCTGAAAGATCTGGAAGAGCGTCTCTTGACCCGCTTCAAATGGGGTCTGTCCGCCGAGATCAAACAGCCCGACTACCTCTTGCGCAAGAATATCCTCCTCTCCAAAATGCACCGTGACGGTATCACGCTTCCCGACGAAGTGGTGGATTTCATCGCGCAGAACGTACGGACCTCCGTCCGCGACCTCGAGGGGATCCTGGCTTCGCTCTTGGCGCACTCGACCCTCACGGATCAGGAGATCAACCTCGCGCTTGCCGAACAGGTGGTCAGCCATATCGTTGTCCTCCAGCCGCGTACGATCACCGTCGGTGACGTCCTCTCTGCCGTCGCCGACCATTATGGCGTGACGGAGAAAATGCTGACCTCGAACAATCGTTCAAAGGAGATCTCCCACGCGCGACACGTAGCGGCTTATCTCTGCAAAGAACTGACCAACAGCTCCCTCGCTGAGATAGGCTTCAAACTCGGCAAACGCACGCACGCGACCATGCTCCATTCCATGACCCTCGTCAGGAGCCAGATGGAGTTTGATCCCGCCCTGCGCCAGCAAATATCCCAAATCGAATCCGCTTTACGCTGATAAATAATGTGAACAAAAAAAACGACATCCCTTCCCGGATGTCGTTTTTCCTATGTATCGACCAATCTTGGTCGATCCGCTTACATCATTCCGCCCATTCCGCCTGCCGGCATAGCCGGTGCCGGGTGCTCTTCCGGTTCATCTACGATCACGCACTCCGTCGTCAGGAACATACCGGCTACCGAAGCCGCGTTCTCCAACGCTACACGTGTCACCTTAGCC
>CACYGT010000084.1 GCA_902774075.1 uncultured Bacteroidales bacterium | reverse complement strand
CAAAGTGGAGTTCACCGGTCACATGCTGGAAGTGACGTTGGGTCCGGGTCTGCTGAGCCGTAACTACGACGGTTTGCAGAATGACCTCGACAAACTGACGGGTGTGTTCCTCAAGCGCGGTGAGTATAACTTCCCTCTGGACGAGCAGAAGAAATGGGCGTTTACTCCGATCGCTAAAGTGGGCGATAAGGTGGAGGCTGCTTCTTGGCTCGGCGAGGTGGACGAGAACCATCAGCCGCATAAGATCATGGTGCCGTTCGTATTCGAAGGCACGTACACGGTGAAATCGATCGCCAAGGCGGGTGAGTACACCATCAACGAGACGATGGCGGTACTGACCGACGCAGAGGGCGTGGACCACAACGTGACGATGGTGCAGAAATGGCCGGTAAAGAAAGCCATCTTGGCGTACCGCGAGAAACCGCGGCCGTTCAAGTTGCTGGAGACCGGTGTGCGTACGATTGACACAGCTAACCCGCTCTGCGAGGGTGGTACAGGCTTTATCCCGGGTCCGTTCGGTACCGGTAAGACCGTGCTCCAGCACGCGATCTCCAAACAAGCGGAGGCAGACATCGTAATCATCGCAGCCTGCGGTGAGCGTGCTAATGAGGTCGTAGAGACCTTCACGGAGTTCCCTGAGCTCGAAGATCCGCACACAGGACGTAAGTTGATGGAGCGTACCATCATTATCGCCAACACATCGAACATGCCGGTTGCATCCCGTGAGGCATCTGTCTATACGTCCATGACCATTGCGGAGTACTACCGTTCGATGGGTCTGCGCGTACTGCTGATGGCGGACTCGACGAGCCGTTGGGCACAGGCGCTGCGTGAGATGTCCAACCGTCTGGAGGAGTTGCCGGGTCAGGACGCTTTCCCGATGGACCTGAGTGCTATCATCGGTGCTTTCTACGCACGTGCAGGATACGTGTACCTCAATAATGGTGCAACCGGATCGGTAACGTTCCTCGGAACCGTGTCGCCGGCAGGTGGTAACCTCAAAGAGCCGGTGACCGAAGGAACGAAGAAAGTGGCACGTTGTTTCTATGCCTTGGAGCAGGCACGTGCGGACCGTAAGCGTTACCCGGCTGTGAACCCGATTGACAGTTATTCGAAATATGTGGAATATCCTGAGTTTGAGGAGTATATCTCGCAACTGATCGACAAAGACTGGCTGCCGATGGTGAACGACATGAAGACCTATCTGCAGCGCGGAAAGGAGATCCAAGAGCAGATCAACATCCTCGGTGACGACGGTGTACCTGTTGACTACCACGAGGCGTTCTGGAAAGCCGAAGTGATTGACTTCGTGATCCTGCAGCAAGACGCGTTCGATAAGATCGATGCCGTTTGTCCGCTGGAGCGTCAACAGTACATCCTGCGCATGGTGATGGACATCTGCAAGCACGATTATGACTTCGATAACTTCCTCGATGTAACCGATTACTTCAAGCGTGTGATCAACTACTGCAAGCAGATGAACTACTGCGAGTTCCACAGCAAGGAGTTCGAAGAGTATCGCAAGAAGTTGGACGAGTTATTGGCTGAGAAACAAATCGCTGCCTAATTGAAAATTGAAAATTGAAAATTGAAAGTTTTATGGCTAAAGCATTTCAAAAGATATATACACAGATCACGGCCATTACCAAGGCTACGTGTTCTTTGAAGGCCGAAGGAGTAGGTAACGACGAGTTGGCTACCGTGAACGGTAAGTTGGCGCAGGTGGTGAAGATCATTGGTGACGAGGTGACACTGCAGGTGTTCCAAGGAACCGAAGGTATCCCGACCAACGCCGAAGTGGTGTTCCTCGGTAAGGCTCCTTCGTTGAAAGTGAGTGACCAACTGGCCGGTCGTTTCTTCAACGCTTACGGTGACCCGATCGATGGCGGTCCTGCTATCGAAGGTAAAGATGTCGAGATCGGCGGTCCTTCCGTGAACCCCGTTCGTCGTAAACAACCGTCAGAGCTCATTGCTACCGGTATCGCCGGTATTGACTTGAATAACACGCTTGTTTCCGGTCAGAAGATCCCGTTCTTTGCGGATCCGGACCAACCGTACAACCAGGTCATGGCAAACGTAGCACTGCGTGCACAGGCGGATAAGATCATTCTCGGCGGTATGGGTCTGACCAACGATGACTACCTCTATTTCAAGAACGTGTTCACCAACGCCGGTGTGCTTGACCACATCATCTCGTTCGTCAACACGACCGAGAACCCGCCGGTAGAGCGTCTTCTTATTCCGGACATGGCTTTGACTGCGGCGGAGTATTTCGCAGTGGAGAAACACGAGAAAGTGCTGGTTCTGCTGACCGATATGACGCTCTACGCCGACGCATTGGCGATCGTATCGAACCGTATGGACCAGATTCCGTCCAAAGACTCTATGCCGGGTTCGCTCTATTCGGACCTCGCAAAGATTTATGAGAAGGCCGTTCAGTTCCCTGAGCAAGCAGGTGGCGGTTCGATCACCATCATCGCCGTAACAACCCTGTCCGGTGGAGATATCACACACGCTATCCCGGATAACACGGGTTATATCACGGAGGGTCAGTTGTACCTGCGTCGTGACTCCGAGATCGGTAAGGTCATCGTTGATCCGTTCCGTTCCTTGTCTCGTCTGAAACAGTTGGTTGCAGGTAAGAAGACACGCGAAGATCACCCGCAGGTGATGAACGCTGCTGTTCGTCTATACGCCGATGCCGCTAACGCTAAGACCAAGAAAGAGAACGGTTTCGATTTGACAGACTACGATTTGCGTTGCCTTGATTTCGCACGCGACTACAGCCGCGAGATTTTGGCTATCGACGTGAACATCAACACCGTTCAGATGCTCGATATCGCATGGACGCTGTTTGGCAAATATTTCAAGCCCGAAGAAGTAAATATCAAGGCTGCACTTGTTGACAAGTATTGGCCGAAAGCATAATAGGTTATGGCAATAACTTATCAATTTAATAAAACATCGTTGCAGAGTCTGGAGAAGGACTTGAAGATGCGGCAACGAACTTTGCCTACTTTGCAAAGCAAAGAGACTGCTCTGCGCTTGGAAGTGAAGAAGGCAAAGCAGGAACTCGAGGACTTGGATAAAGAAGTCGAGCGCCGCATCAAGGACTACGATCAGATGATAGCGCTTTGGGGAGAGTTTGACACGAGCCTCATTCATGTGGACGACGTACGCATGTCTATTAAGAAGATAGCGGGCGTGCGTGTACCGGTACTGGATGAAGTGGTGTACTCGACCAAAGAGTTCTCGCTGTTCTCCAGCCCGAAATGGTTTGCAGATGGTTTTGAGCAACTCAAAGCTATCGCCGATGTAGGTATCCGCCAGGAGTTTGTGCGCCGCAAAGTGGAT
>CACYGT010000083.1 GCA_902774075.1 uncultured Bacteroidales bacterium | reverse complement strand
CTCTTTGACGTTTACCGAAGGAGCCACATTGCTGGCTGTATTCAGCATGTCATTGTTCAAAAACTCGTCGAATACGGTGGGGAACCATCCGTTTGTCGGCAGCCAACTGTTTCTACGATAGATTGCAGGTTTCATAATTTTGTCCTCCAAATTTAGTTAAACATCGTTTAACGTAGCTTGCGTAGTTTACGTTGTTGGCGTAGTATGCGTAATTGCGTTTTCATCCTAATAGTGGCAAATTATGTGCCAACCCCAAAATCCCTGCCAATATGTCCATCTTTCGTGCCAAATTGTCCACTTACTGCCAATTTGTCCATATCCCGTACACCTAACACCCTCAACTTTTTTTGTTTTTCTCTTGCATATGTGCGAATTTTTTCGTACCTTTGCACAAAATTTTGCAACATGACAATCAAACCATCTGTCGTACATACATTAATGGGCGTGGTAGTGGGGCTTATCCTCTTCCTGCTCACGTTCGGCGTGGAGCAATACTACCGCTATCACGTAAGTAACCTCTATTCCTTGAACGGGAAGGAGCACAGTTATTATATTTATCCGGACATCTCCGTCGATTCGGTGCTGAATATGGTTCGCGAGGACTACGAGATCAGCGGTGAACTGGACTTGCGCTGGCATATGCATCTGCGGGTGTTCACGGAGGCGAAGCCGGGTTATTATGTGTTCCCAGCCGAGATGGGTGACAAGTTGTTTATCAGCACACTTCAGTCCGGCTTGCAGACGCCAATCCAACTGACATGGACTAATAAGGTTCGTACGCGTGAGGAGTTAGCGGGCAAGTTGGCTTCGCAACTGATGCTGGACAGCACGGCGATGATCAAACGTCTGAGTGACGACCGGTACATGGCTGAGTTTGATCTGAATGCGGAGAGCAGCCGGTGTATGTTCCTGCCTAATACGTACGAGGTCTATTGGACTATTTCACCGGACGAGTTGTTTAAAAGGATGCACCGAGAGTACCGTGCGTTTTGGACGGAGGAGCGGCGCGACAAAGCGGAAGCATTGGGTCTGACCACTACGGAGGTGGCGATTTTGGCGTCTATCGTCGAAAGCGAGACGTACGTGCTCAAGGACATGCCTACTATCGCCAGTCTGTATATCAACCGGTTGCGTAAAGGGATGCCTTTGCAGGCTTGTCCGACGGTGATCTATGCGGTAGGAGATTTCTCGATCCGGCGTGTGCTGAAGAGTCATCTGAAAGTGGAATCACCGTACAACACGTACATCAACAAGGGTTTACCGCCGGGACCGATTCATTGTCCGTTGGCGCGTACGCTGGATTTTGTGCTGGACGCACCTAAGACCAATTACCTATACATGTGCGCCAGTCCTGCGCTGGACGGCACGCATATCTTCTCGTCTACGTACGGAGTACACAGTTCGGCAGCACGTAACTACCACTCCATGATGAATAAGAGGGGGATAAGATAAGGGTTACGGGTTCATAGGCGCGGGTTGCGGACGGAAGCGCTCGACGAGTGCGTTATGGCGCACAAGGCCGTAGATGGCGATGAGTGAAGCGCAGAAGAGCAGCAGGAGAATATCCGTCATGGCGTCCGCATAGACCGGGTTGGTGGTGATATATTCCGGATCGAAGAGCGTGAAATAGAAATATTCGATTACTTCCCAACAGGCGCCCATTCCCACGGAAAAAAAGACGATAATATTTGCAATGATGCATTTATGGAGCCGGATGTATTCGCTCCACAGGTGCATCGCTACATGAATCTGCCACAAGAGAATCAGCGGCAGCAGCAGTCCCGTTTCCATCAGAACCAGTTCGTCCCACCAAGCGATACGGCCGTTGAGGTCGAGTCCGTCACCGAGGATAAGCGAGCAGACGGAGTAGAGGATGATGCAGATCGAGATGCTCGGTGGCACGTCGAAGCGCCAGGTCTTATGCATCAAACGCGGAATACTGATCACAAACGCCATGCCCGCATACTGCATCGCGCGCATGAGGATGAGACCGCCGGAAGCATGGTCGAATAAGATGAGTTCCACCAAGTGGCACAACCCTAAGGTGACGACAAGGCCGAGGGCGAAATTGTTGAACATCTGGTTTTTCTTATGCTTATCCAGTCCGAAGAAATATTTGTATTTTTTTGCCATATGGGTTACGGGTTACGGGTTATGGGTTCCGAGTGCAAAATTACAAAAATATTTTGATATGTGCAAATTAATTTGCATATTTCAAAAAAAAGTATTAATTTTGCAGGCAGAATGATAAAACGAATACACATATGAAACGATTATACATTCTTCTGATAGCAGCAAGCACGATGTGTCTTGCCGGGTGCGAGCAGAAAGGGCAAGAGGAACCACCGACGGGCGGCGGGCCCAAGACAGCGGTGACCGTCGTCGGCGATTCGATCATCGCGCCGCATATGCAGCGTGTGGCGGTGCATTCCGAGGTGACGCATGTGCAGCCGATGACGGGCTTGGTCCTTTGGCCGGATCAGGCTGCCGAGCTCGATGACACCTATGGCGACGCTATCTCGATGGAGTTCGTGTACTGCCTGCCTTGCCGCATTGTGACCGGCAAAGAGGACGGGGCTATTCAGTACGATTGGACCTATCTGGAGAACATCCTGAACGATATCGCTTCGCGTAATCATCAGGCTATCTTGCGTTTCCGCTATGAGTATCCGGGCAGCGAGGAAGTGGATCCGAATGTGCCGGGAGCGACGGCTGTACCGCAGTATATCAAGGATATGCCGGACTATCAGGAGACGTTTAATGACACGGAGGACGGGCCGACCTATTATGCCGATTGGAGCAATGATGAACTCNNNGATAATCGTATTGCGTTCTTGGAGGTCGGTTTCGGCCATTGGAGCGAGTATCATATCTATGGCACCGACGTGGAGCTTGGGCGCAATTTCCCGTCGAAAGCATACCAGCAGGAGTTTTTTGAGTTCTTGGCGGAGCAGATGCCTATCCCTTGGGCCATCTCGATCGATGCCGCCGATGAGGACTATTCGCCGTTCCCGGAAAGACCATCCTTGATGGACCTGAACTTCGGCCTCTTCGACGACTCGTTCATGCACAAGTGGCATGAGATCGCTTCGGGCGACGGGTACAACGAAGAGTGCTGGAACCTCATGGGGCAAGGCACGCGTTGGCACAAGGGACCGTGCGGCGGAGAGATCAGTTATTACAAGGAGTCTGACCAGCATAATTTCCTCAACCCCGAGGGCATGTACGGTCATACATGGGAAGAGCAGGCTGCGAAATACCATATCTCCTTCATGATCGCCAACGACGCGCCCGAAGGCCCGTATGGCACCGCAGAACGCTTTAAAGAAGCGTCCTTGGCGACGGGATACCATTTCAAAGTGCTGGACGTAGTGACCGACAAAGACAGCACGCTGGTTCTCATCACGAACACCGGTGTCGCGCCGATCTACAGGAAAACGTGGCTCCGTGTGGGGCAATATGGTACGGAGTATGACCTGAGGCACTTGATGCCTGGTGATACCGTCTTAACGACGGTCGATGAAACCATGCTGACCGGCAAAAAGTTGAATATCTCCTCGATATACACGTGGTTTGACCAAGACATCGAGTTCGAAGCCAACGTAGAACCGTAAATCTTTGCACGCAGAACGATTTATTATGAGTAAACTGTGAGTTGGCGTTGGAGTTCGCTGAATCGATCCACGCCGGTTTTCCTTCGCCTGCAGCCGATCATGCCGGAGAACGAATCAACCTGGCTCGTGAGATGACGCCTCATCCGGAAACGACGTTTTATGCGCATGTGGAGGGCGATTCCATGCGGGATGCGGGTATTCTGGACGGGGATATCGTGGTTGTAGACCGTAGTCTGGAGCCTAAGAACGGCGATTTCATCGTCGCCTATATTGAAGGCGAATATACGCTCAAGGAGTTCAAGATGGACGAGGACAACCAATGTGCCTGGCTCATCCCGCATAATCCTGATTTCCAGCCCATACGCGTCGATAAGAACAACGAGTTTACCGTTTGGGGTGTAGTGACATATGCGATTCACCATGTTCGCACTCGCTGATTGCAATAATTTCTTCGTGTCTTGCGAACGGGTCTTTCGTCCCGACTTGGAAGGCAAGCCGGTCATCGTCCTTTCGGGCAATGACGGCTGTGTTGTCTCGCGCTCTAACGAAGCCAAAGCACTCGGCATCAAAATGGGCGTTCCGCTCTATCAGATTCAAGGTTTGGTAGACAAGGAAGGAGTGGTTTGTTTCTCCTCTAATTTCTCGCTTTATGGAGACCTCTCTGACCGCGTCATGTCCATCATTAGGCGCCACACCTCGCGTTTCGAGCAGTATTCGATAGACGAGTGTTTTTTCAATATCGATCATATCCCTGCCGACCAACAAAAAGCGTACTGTGAGCAGTTGGTGAAGGAGATCCGTCGGGGTGTCGGTATCCCGGTCTCTATAGGTATCGCCTCGTCCAAGACGCTCGCCAAAGTTGCCTCTAAGTACGCCAAAAAATACCCGGGGTATCTTGGTGTGTGTGAGATACGTACGGACGAACAACGCCGCAAAGCCCTCTCGTCTTTCGAGATCGGTGACGTGTGGGGTATAGGTCGTCGCGCCAAAGCCAAACTGCAGAATGCCGGCATTTCTATAGCGCTGGAGTTTGCAGAGAAATCAGCGACCTTTGCTCAGAACATGCTCCATAAACCGGGTTTGCTTACATGGCAAGAACTGCGCGGACAAGATGTGATAGATATCACAGAACTGCCTATGAAGCAGTCGATTACCACTTCCCGCACCTTCGCCAATGCGATCTCGGAACAGACGCTTCTCGAAGAACAGATTGCTAATTTCTGTGCACATTGTGCCCGACAATTACGCACCCAAAAATCGGTTGCCCAACAGCTCTATGTCTATGCCCATACCTCGGCTTTCCGTACCGACATTGAGCAGCACTACCTCTCTGAACTCGTCACCTTTCCGGTAGCCACATCCAACACCCAAGAGTTGATTTCTTATGCCTTAGCCGCTATCCGCCGTGCCTTCCGTCCTAACACCCTTTACAAGAAAGCAGGTGTTGTGCTCCTTAAGATCATCCCGGAGACAGCTGTCGTGCCCGATCTTTTTGACACCAAAGACCGCGATAAGGACAACCGTCTACAGCGTGTCCTCGACCATATCGATGACCGGCACGGTAAACGCGCCATCATCCTTGGCTCTCAGATCACCTCGCAACAGCCGGTTTATCGCACGGACCATAAATCTCCCCTCTACACCACCGATCTGCGGGATATCATTACCCTCAAAGCCGGGTGATCATTGTTAGTATGCAGAACAATCAAACGAATACGCATATGAGAAAACTAAAACTATTCTTCCTTTTGGCGGCGGTTCTGATGACCGCGATGGGGTATGCCGGTACACCGGAGGTATATATCCCGGCGGAACAACTGCCGCATCTGTTGCACATCATGCCGGCTCCTCCTGCTTTTGATAGCCCTGAGTTTGCCTCTGACGAGGTGCGGTATAACTGGGGAAAGGAGCAGCGTCAGGACTCGGTACGTCTCGCTATCGCTATCGCGGATGCCGAGTGGAATGACTTGGAGCGGGTTCTTAACCGCTGGCAAGAGGCTTTCGGCATGCCTATCTCCGAGGCAACCACGCCGCATATATACGCCTTGCTTGTCAACAGCATCACGACCGTTGATCCGATGCGCATCGAGCCCAAGGCTTTCTATCATCGTCAGCGTCCGTTCGAGCGTTATGGCGATGCGATGCCTTCGCACGAGGAGTCTTCTCTGAGGGGAGAGGGCAGTTATCCGAGCGGACACAGCCTTCGCGGATGGTTAATCGGTCTGGTCCTTGCGCAGGTGGCTCCGGAGCGGGCAGAAGCGATCTTGGCGCGCAGTTGGGACTACTGTAACAGCCGTGTCATCGTAGGTGCTCACTGGCAGAGCGATGTCGATAACTCCCGTACTGCAGCCAGCGTCGGTTTTGGGGCCTTGCAGACGAACGACCGTTTCCGTGCTCATCTCCTCGAAGCCCGGCAGGAATACCAATCCTTCCATCTAGATACAAAACAATAAAAATCACTTATCTCATGGCAACACATCCTATCTATCACGGTCAATGGCAGGACGGAAGTACGATCCTCCAAAAACTCGATGGCCCGATCGGTAATGGCGAAGTAGAGTATCCTAACGGCGATTCTTTCAAAGGATTTTTTCATCTCGAATGGGGAAGTCGAAGCTGCGAAGCCTATACGGCTAACGGTCGGTACACCTTTGCCGACGGCGCGTATATCGACGAGGCCTGGATTAAAACCGGTTCGAAAGAGTATCCTTTCTCGCTCTATGGATTTTACCGTATCCGGCAGAATGACGAGACCCGGTCCTTTACCATGTTTCGAAATGGCTACAAGGTCGGTTTCGAACTCATTCTCGGCGAGCACCCCACCTTCAAGATGTGGGACGAAGGCGTTGAGCTGACGCCCGACAAAGCCCTCGAAGTGCTGAGCTACGAACTCGACGACTCCAAGGGCGAAGACGAACTCAGACTCACGATTATCCTCAAGGACGCAGACAGCGAACGGAAGCTCATCATTCAGGGCGGTGACCTCCGGCAAAACTCATACGGAAGTTATTACTATTCCCCGGGATATAGGGTCTTTGTCTTTGAGCCTAACGGCGACTCACGAGAGTACGGAAACAACCTGCCCAAGAACTTCCAACCCTATGAAGGCTATATCACCTTGCACGATGCCGCTACAGGACAATGCCGCTATGAAGTATGGGAGAACGGACAACTCGATAAGGCCTATGACTGGAATTGGGATAAGCAGGCTGCACGTCGGGTCACTTTGCCCCACCCGCTCGAAGAGGACAAGACCTTAGAGGCACTCGTCTGGAACGGCGGACATATCGTGTATCAATCATCGTATTACACGTACGAAGGAGAGATAGCCAACGATCGGCCCGAAGGAGAAGGCAAACTCATCTACGACGATTACGACGACGATTTCCACGTTTATTATGGCCGCTTCCATGACGGTCGCTATTGCCCTTGTGGCTAAGAACTTGGGACCTCATGATTCATAATCAAAGAAACGCCCCGAAGGACGTTTCTGGTAGCGGGACCCAGGATTGAACTGGGGACCTCATGATTATGAATC
>CACYGT010000082.1 GCA_902774075.1 uncultured Bacteroidales bacterium | reverse complement strand
AGGCATTATGGTCGTGCAATAGCCAAAGAACGAGTAGTTGATCATGCACCTGAAAACACGCCAACAAGTACTACTATACTGTCATCAATAAGATTTGACGGCAGTACAGTCTACACTACATATCAAGGCGGCACAACAGGAGATCGCTTTATTGAATATCTTGAAAATTTTCTTATTCCAACATTGCACGAAGGTGATATTGTAATTATGGACAATATGCGTTCTCATCATATAAAAAAGGTTGCGGAAGTTTTGCATAAGGCTAAGATGTACTTGTTGTATCTTCCACCATACAGTCCGGATTTTAACCCCATTGAGAAAATGTGGTCGAAAATCAAAGCCGTTTTACGAAAGTTAAAGGTGAGGTCTGCCTGTCTCTTGGATGATGCAATTAAATACGCTTTCAGTTGCGTTATTCAATCAGATTGTGCAGGTTGGTTTAACTCATGTGGCATATGCTGCTAATTTTTTGCATTGCTATAGTATTTACATCGGAGAGTTGAATATCAGTTTGTCTCAGGTATATAATCCATTTGTTTACATTATCCTCTGCTTGCTTTTGATTCGGCTGAATTGTTGTTGCTTTTTTATATATGTTAATTCCTGTGTGTGGAGAGGAGGAGAGCCTTGGAAGAGAAAAAACTCTATCAGTTTGTGGACGACAACCGCGTCGCGTGGAACGGCACAGAGCTGCGAACCGATACGATAGATACCCGGCTATATGCTACCTTAGAAGACTATACGGTGTACGATGCAGAGAATAAACCCGTGGCATCGGTTGATCTGAAGCTGACGGCCTTGAAACTGAAGAAACCGTCCGCTCCGGTGTACTATCGTGTACGTCGTACCTCGTCCGCTATCTGGGAGTGGAACCATGATTTCGCCAAGTCCTACGAGCTCTACAAAACGACCTATCTCGCGCCTCTCAAGCAAAAGCAGCCGAACTATACCATTGACCCCGACTTTGCAAAAAACAAAAAGCTGCATTTCTCCATTGCCATCGACAATATGCAAATTGGTCCGCGTCCCCTCTCGCTGGATGAATGCGAACTGACCTACCAGAATGCGCACAGCTACGTCGATGACGGCTGTCGCAACTATATCCTCGAATATAATGACAAGGTGATAGATAAGAATGGTAATCTTGTACCACACGGGTGCCAGGTATATATCTACATCAAGTATCCGAATGGTCAGGAGCCGTACGGTCCGTATCCGGGTAAGCCTGCATCACCCGGCAAAACCAAGCACCGCGTTCCTTACCGTAGTGAAGTGAGATATCTCATCGCGACCAGCGATGCAGTCTTTCCCACAAGGTTCTATAATTGTTTCTCTAGTGCCACGACCTACATCAGCGCGTACGATAACCGCGACAACTGTGATCAAATTCAGTTCACTTACTTTCCGACCGACCCTTCCTATGGGCAGCACGTGAGGATAACGAAGAAATGGAAAATGATTTCTCCGGAGCTCTCTCCGGCACAGGATAGTCTTATTGCCGCTAAAGCCTCGGAGATCAAGGAGATTCTGTATCCCAAGTTAGGTGCCCTCAACGGCGACTACGGCCGCTGTACCTGGGATCGTACCGCGCGTCTTATCCTGCGCCGCAATATGCAGGAGACCGGTCAGAGCGTGGATATCATCGTGCCGCAAGACAGCATCGTCCGCATGGAGGACGGTAGTTGGATGGCGCATATATCCGATGTAGCCGATGCGCCTTGTACACATTATAGTTACCAAGTACTAATCGACCCGACCAATGCCACCCTCCGTCTCCCGGATTCGATCTATCTGCGGCCGGTAGCCATCAACGGTACGAAGTTCTACGTCTCGGAAGCGGCAAGAGTGACGTCCTTCACGGCTTCGCAGGGCGACGCCCGCGATAAACTCAAGTCCGGTGTACAACTTCAATGGACCGTCAACTCGACGGCAGTCGATTCGTTTGTGGTCAAGCGTGTGATCAAAGGCTCCACCGAGGCTCCCGAGATCATCTATACCGGAGAGGATAACTATTTCTTCGACGAGACCGCCGTGCCCGATCAGCACTACGAGTATACCGTCACGGCGTACTATACCTGTAATGGCAATGCTTCGACGAATTACAAGACTGCCGAAGGCTGGCGTTCGCCCTACGGACAGATATCCGGTATGATCCAAATGCCGGATAATACCGGCATGGCAGGCGTACAGGTCATTCTCTCCTCGAATGGGCAGACCTTGGCGACCCTCACAACGGATGCCACCGGTGCGTATCTGTTTGACAGTCTGAGTTATGATCTCACAACGGGTACGATCTATACCGTCACGCCTACTTCGCAGTACGGTACCTTCAGTTATAACAGCACCTCCTCCGGCGTGGCTACCGTGGCGCTGGATGCGAGTCATCCCGTCGCGTCGGCGATCCATTTCGTAAATACCAGCTCCGTTCGGCTCACCGGTCGCGTGCTCTACGACCTCTCGACCATCCCGGTAGCTGATGCCTATTTCATTCTCAACGGCGATACCATCCGTCGGGGCGATATCATCTATCGCACAGGTACGGACGGCAATTTCGAACTGGTTGTTCCCAAGTCCATGCCCTGCCGTCTGCAAGTAGCCAAACCCGGACATACGTTCAAGAACGACGGTTGGCTCTTTGTGACGGAGGGCGATACCGTCTTCTCGCTCGTCAAACCGCTGGATGGTGTGCGGTTCTACGATACCACCAAAGTGCGCCTTGTCGGACGTGTAGCCGGTGGTAATGACCAGCAGGCACTCAAGCACGGTTTCGGGCTGGGTAAGAATAACCTCGGTGATGACCTCCAACTCGTACTCATGCTCGAAGGCGATAACACCGCCCATATCGTCCATGATCCGGACGACCTGACGCATGATACGCTGCAGCAATCCCTCCAAGGTACGGATATCCTCTTTGAGCAGAAACGCATCATCCTCCGTCCGGATGTTACGACGGGTGAGTATGCGGCAGACCTCTTCCCAGTGAAGTACAAAGTGGTGCAGGCTACTGCCAACGGCTATGCCACTCTCTTCCCCACAGGTACAGGCAGCGAGACCTTCGATCTGACGAATGCGCCGCTGAATCATATCTATGATACCTACAACGACAGCACGATCACCTATAACGCCGTTTACGACCGCATCTACCGTGCGCCTGTCCAGATCAAGATGACCCAACTCCTCTATGGTATGGAGAAAGCCGGATATGGAGAGCAAACGGGCGAATATACCAACATGGATGGTAAGACATACGACCTGTCGTTCTATACCGAGCAGAACGGCGAAGCCGTATATACCTTGGGTTATCCTGTCTTTTTATACAACCGTCAGTACCAGTTCATGGTATCGGCGTATGAGGAATACTGCTATAATAATAACAAGCAGACCGGTATTATCGACCGCGTGCCTGTCCGCAGCGGTTCAGTTACCATCCGCAACGGTCTCCATTCGGCTACCGAGAGTCGTTCCTACGAACTCGACAATGAGGGCAAGAACACGTCTGTTCTGCTCAAGAGTGACAATATCGACTTCTCCAACTACCGAAGGCAATACCGTCGAGACCGACCTCTTCCAAGCCTTCGTCAGCGGAGATGTCGTCACGAGCAACACCCTCCGCTCTTCGTCAGCGGATATAGTACTGCTCGATATCGTCCGCGACCCGGGCGGAATGGGCAGTAGCTCTTGGCTCGAACAGGGTAGTACCTATAAGTTCGGCTATAGTTCTCATACCCATTGGGAAGCAGGTGCGGAGATTGGTCTCAAATGGGGCGACGGTTTGACCCAGAGTGTCGGTGTCGTATCGGCCCCGGCAGGCGCTGGTACGTACGCCGGATCGGTCTTTGAGTCCAATCGTGCTATCACCCTCTCTATCCCCTTCTCATGGGAATGGGATTGGACGAACAAGTACAGCTATGAATTTACCACCTCTTCGCGTATAGCGACGAGTTCCTCCTATACAGGAGTAGGCGCTAACGCGGATGTGTACCTCGGCGCGACGCGTAGTATCGTTACCGGTCTGGCGAAATCCGTTACGGTCATCTCCGATAGCCTATGGCAGGCTCGGCAGACTGCCTACAAAGGCGGAGCGATCAAACTCCTTGCGCAAGGTACCGATGCCGACGGACACAAGTTCTACCTCGTCACGGGTGAGAAATCCGTCATCGGGTCAGCGATAGACAATACCTTCATCTATTCGCAGAAATACATCCTCGAATCTGTCATTCCGGCGCTTGCGATGCGACGTCTGAACTTGCTGGAGAACTTCCCCGATCGGGAAACGGCACAGACCGTTGCCAACCAACGCGGTGTTCCTGTCTATTGGTACAAGGGACTGCAGGAGAAGATTGTTGCTTCCGATACGCTCAAGACCACGGACTATGAGATGATCGCACCCAAGAACTCCGAGCAACCCTTCCCCGATGAGGTGGCGACCATCAACAAACGTGTCATGAAATGGATCACCATCATCTCCAACAACGAGAAGGAGAAAGTCATGGCGCGTATGTCGGGACAAAGACTCGGCACGTACTCCGTCAGCGGCAATAATACCTACACCCGCAATGACAACTACGCTTACGGCGCTTCTTACACCGTCATGCCGCAGGAAGGATTGTGGTTGTACAATATATCACAGACCGGAACAGCTGTGGCAGAGCGCCTAACACTCGACAATCTGAAAAATATGAAAAGTTTCTGGGAAAGTTCAGGCAAGGCTATCGGTGAATCGGTAAGCGAGATCATTGCTGATAACTTCACCAATTACGCAACGGATTTGTTTAGCGATAATATGACCTACAAACCGGAAGAACTGGAGGGAAAAACCTCTACCGCAAAATGGAAGATTGTCTTTGAACCGATACTGTCCTATACCAACGATGAGTATCGCTCCACCGAAGCAGTAGTCAGCCGCAAAGTGGGCTTTACCCTCTCGCCTGACCCGCACGGAGACATCTCCGTTTCCGTCTTCCGCGCCAATCTGGATAGCGTCTTCTACAACGGTTCTGCAGTATCCCGTAAGGAGACCGAAATGGAGAATGATTCCTTGTGCTACGGCAGTTATGTCTTCTTCACCGAAGGCGGTAGTTCCTACTGTCCGCACGAGGGCGAAGAGCGTACCAAGTTCTACAATGCCGGTACCTCCATTATCGGCAATGGTACGCTTTATGCAGCCAAACCGGAGATGGCAATCAATACCTACGAGCAGACCAATGTAGCATCCGACAAGCCCGCTATCTTCCGCCTCACGCTGATGAATAATGCGGATATGGAGAGTGCTTTCCAGTCCGGCGAATACATGCATCTCTCGCTCGCGGGAGGCAATGCTGATGGCGCGAAAGTGTTCATCGACGGAGTGCCTATCGCAGCAGGCTATCCGCTCTATCTCGTGGCCGGACAGCCCGTTGTCAAGACCATGGAGGTCTATCGCGGTCAAGCCGATGACTACAACGATATGGAGCTCCAACTCTGCCTCGATGCATGTGAGAAGATATATAGTTCGCTCAAGTTCTCCGTGCATTATCTGCCGCAGTCCTCGCCGGTAAACATCGCTTATCCGCGCGACAAATGGGTGATGAACACCCTCTCGGCACGCGACTCCATAGGCTACTACCTGCCCATTACCATCGACGGCTTTGATATCCACCATAAGAACTTCGACCATATCGAGTTCCAATACAAGCTCTCCACGGAGAACAACGATGCCTGGGTAACCCAGTGTTCCTTCTTCGAGGATGACAGCCTCTACAACAGAGCTACGGGTAACAAAGCCATGATCGAGAACGGACGTATCACGCCGTTCCGCTTCTACGGCGAGCGTGATCCGAAAGAACTCAACTACGACCTGCGTGCCGTTTCCTTCTGTCGCTACGGATCGGGCTTCGTTACCAAAGAATCGCCCGTCATCAGCGGTATCAAAGATACGCGCCCGCCGGTGCTCTTCGGCAAACCGCTGCCCGCTAACGGCATCCTCAAACTCGACGGGGATATCAAACTGCGGTTCAGCGAACCGATCGCCGGCAACTGGCTTGACGAGGATAATAACTTCCAGATACTCGGCGTGACCAATGCCACCGGTATCACGCAGACTACCTCGCTCTATTTCGACGGTCAGGCCGACCACTACGCCGCCAGCCAGGCTTCGCGTGAGTTGGCCATCACCGATCTTACCATCGACATGCTCATCAAGCCTGCCGAAACTAACCGCGAGATGATCCTCTTTGCGCATGGTAACGAGGAGGAGTCCTTCACGTTCAGCCTCACGGCGGACAACCGCCTCAAACTGACGACGGAGTCCGACGGAAGTCGTAATGAGTACCTCTCCAAGCAAATGGAAGAATTATCCGCCAATGACTTCACACGGGTGATTATGACCTATGACTTGTTTGAGAATATACTCCGTTTCTATGCCGGAACGAAGGATATCACGGATGATGACTTCATCGGATGGGTGCTGCAGGACGAAGCAGCTCCGTTGCGTTTCGGTGCCGGACTGAAGGGCGAGAACCCCTTCCATGGCAACATGATGGAGGTGCGCATATGGACCAAGGCACTCAGTCCCGCAGAGATAGCCAACACCCACCTGCGTCGCCTCACCGGTTATGAGCACGGACTGCTGGCCTACTATCCGCTCTCGGAGAGCAAGGGTAACACGATGGACGATCTCGCCTCCGGTGCTACACTTACCGCCAAGGGACTC
>CACYGT010000081.1 GCA_902774075.1 uncultured Bacteroidales bacterium | reverse complement strand
TTCTTTGTTTCATCGGTCGTTTTCAGTTTGGTCAAGTTCTGCGTAAACGTGATATGTTGTTTGAGCAAACTGGTCAGCGTAATAGTCTTGCTATCTGTAGCTTGGGCATAAACATCTGTTTGCGCCGCTGTTGCCGTCAAAGTAGCTGTAGTGTTCGCACCTACTGCACCTATAGTTGCCGTATTACCATCTAAGGAGATATACTCTGCGCCTGCGCCCGATTTTGACAACGTCACGTTACCAATAGATGTTGCCGTCACTTCATCATCCTCCACAAACGGCTCACTCTCTAAATTAGCCGGATCCCAACTAATCGTCTGCGTCAAACGATTAACAGTAACCGTAAAGTCCTTGTACGTGGAATTATATTGATTATTCTGAGCTGTTGTAGCGCGAATGGTATATATTCCACCTACCGTCGAATAGAATGTACTGCCGGAAATCTCAACACCCTCTGCCTTCGCACCTGTGCTGGCATCTACCGATTGAAGTTCAAACTTACTAAAACCGCCGATACCCGAAGTACTAGTGTTTAGTTTCAAGCCTGCCAAATCCAACGTGACAGGATTAGCCTTATCGGTCGTCACATTCACCGACCCATTATTCATATTCAGCGTCGGATTCGCGCGAACACCCGTACCCGACAAACTAACGGTAGTATTGGTCCCATCAGGATTTGAAATCGTCAATGTACCATTTCTGGTCCCTGCCTGTGTCGGAGTAAATGTTACATTAATAGTCTTAGTCCCCGGAGCATCAACACATCCACAAGAAGGAGAGACTACCGTGGCAGAAAAATCGCCCGAACAAGAGGCTGTCATATTCCCCTCATAATTGAGCATATAGGTAGAAGTCACCGACTTAGGGGAACTACTATTACCGTATGTCACGTTGCCAAAAGTAAGCGAAGCCTTGTCTGCAGAAATAGTAGATTTTTTGCGTACTGTAAATTTCAAGATGGTATACTTATACTTTGCACGCGTATTGTCCTCTGTCATCAATCGAAATGCTGTTGCATTTTCTGCGGCAGCTGGCACATCTTCGTCATATGTCCTTGTCACAAGCCATGAAGCACGCTCTAAGCCAGTCGCGATGTCGTTCCATTTATTATTGTAATAAGCTTGTAATTTTAGCGTAGATCCGACAGCAGTACTAGATCCATTACTATAGTACTGAAAATACACATGTGAAATCCCATAGGTATTCGTAAACGTCCCAGTACTATACACTTGCGTATTGGCACCACTGGGAGATAATGTTTTTCCTCCGATTTCTCCAGACGTAGACTCTCCAGATTGAGCGAATAGATTACAATACGTCGGATCTCCCCATGCCGGCACACTCCATGCACCCAGCATCAGTATCATCACAAGGGTAAGTAAGGGGTAAGTAAGGGTAATCCTAGACTTTAGTCCTAAGAACAGACTAATCACACCCTGAGAATTATTTAACATGTAAATCTTTTTCATATCTTTCATAACCTTAAATTTTCTTATCTCACTTCGCTCGAACGATTATTTCGCCAGCGAAATTTTCTATTGTTTGTTATCTTTCACGGGCTTTTTAGCTATCACCCGTTAGTTATTTGCTAGTTATTACTTGGTTATTTGCTCGTTATTACCCCTCCGTCTCCCTAACCTCATCATTCCCATCATTCAGCGAAGCGGCTCAATCCATCATTCAAAATTTGTCATGTCGCTGTGTCGCTGTGTCGCTGTTTATTAAAAACTGTCGTGACACTTTGACACTTTTATCTATTTTGCTGTTTTACAGCTTCTTATCTTCATTTTCTCCTTTCCCGAAAGTGTCAAAGTGTCAAAACGACATTGCGACATTCTACTTTTTTGGGATCATTTTGGGGCATTGGGGACTAAATTGCTAACCACATTTTGCAAAATGTACGATTTTTAAGCATCTTCACATATTCTATCGCCATATAACTCCAAAATAGTGCGCAAAATTAATATAATTCTTCGAATTATGCAAATTTTAGGTCTCTCGCGCGCACGAATAATAATAAGGTGTAGCCGATTCTTAAAAAACAAACACAAAAAGAGAAGACATTTCTGCCTTCTCTTTCAGTTTATCTTAAAATTCGGATTATTCCACTTTCAGACCCGAAACGGTATAAATCATCTCGCCGCGACGGATATAAAGTGTTCCGTTCTGAAGGAATTTCTCGGCTGATTCTTCTGCCTCAACTTGCTCAAAGTCAGTTGCTTCCGTTATCGTAATATAACGAACAATCGTCTTGTCACAGCCATACTCAGTAGTAGTATGTTGGATGAGCGTAATAACTGCAGGTTCATTCATTACATAGGCAGCCTCAGTCAGCAGAACCTCATCTTCGCCATCCAGCATGTACCATACATTCGGCTCAACAGCAAGCGTTTCATTGGTATGCATGGTCTCTTCGTCCATCTCCACATACTCAAGCGGGTGAACGATGATTGTCAGCATAATAACCGAGTCACCTTGATAGATATTAGCGCCTTCCAGTACCACTTCTTCCGGTTCCTCTGTAGCGTCGTAATACCATACACCTGCGAACTCAACAGAATCGCCTTCGCAGAAGTATGCGGTATATTCGCCAAAGGTGGTCGGGGTCGGAGTTACGAAGACATCCACCATAATGGTAGCCGTATCATAGATCTTGTTCTGTGTCGGGGTGAAGAGTACAGCAGCCTCACCGGGTTCGGTCATGATCTGATCCGGGTAGAGCCAAGAGAACGTACCTTCTACCTCAGCCAAACCGCCTCTGAGCAATGCCATACCTACCGGCGCATTCGTTGCTACTTCGGTAGCCTCAGGCGCCTCGAGGATCTGAACCGGCGTCAGATCGATCTGAATCGTCTTTGCCACCGAAGCCTCGTTCCAACGCTCGTCACCTGCCTGATAAGCGATGATATCCACCGTTCCGGCCGAGAGGATGACCAATACATTATTCTCCACGTAAGCAAACGTGCTATCCGAGCTGAGGTAAACAACCTCCAATCCGCTCGTAGCCGTAGCCTGCGGTATGATGACACTCTCTGTCGTCAGACAGCTTGCCGGTAACTCAAAGCCGTGAATCGATTGGTTATAACCCGTACAGGTAATCTCCAAACTAATCGTGTGCGTTGTCGGATTCGCCTTACCGTCGGTAATAGTGATCGTACCGGTATAAACGCTATCTTTCACATTCGGGGTAAAGAACACCTCAAAGGTCTCCGTGCCACGATCCGCACAATCCGTACCGATCGAAGTCTTCGTTACCTCAAACGGGCTATTCGGTTCTACCAAAATATCCACTACATCCACATTCGAACGCGATACAGAGATCGTCTTCGACCAGCGTACATTACGCTCTGCGCTCTCGACGATTTCCGTCTCGCTCACTACCAACTCTTTCTTACGCGGGATAGAGATATTAGAAATCGTCTGCTCTGCATATTCTCCTGTACGGAAACGAATCTTCGTAGCCGTTTCCTCCAAAGCGTACGGTCCAAAATTGCCACCTTGCTCAGTAGGCAGAATAGATTGAATAATTCTCCACTTAAATATTGCAATCCGCCACGCTTTGCATAGAATGTCAGATTGGTCGGCTTGCCTTCTAATACAAACTCAGAGCTATACACAATTCCTTCTTTGTGACCTTTAGGGAAAGTATATTGCGCGTCCGCTAATGCGTACTCGTCACAAGCCGATTGCGGGTCACGTACCTTAATCTGTTTGCGTGCAGTAGCTGCAATCCATACTTCTTCATTAATCTCGCCACCAGCCTGAGTAGCAACGATATACGCTACACCCGGTGTGCCGGTGATGGTCAATACTGAGCCGTTTAATGTAACGCAATTATCGGATCCATCCTCCAAAGCATAAGTTACTTCACCTCCGCTGGTAGCTGTAGCCGTCAACTCGATCGTATTCGGATCCGCGTTGGTTTTCAGACTCATGAAGTTCTGATCCCAAACAATCACCTGTTTTTTATTAGAAGTCACAGTAAAGCTCTTGCTATCCGTTCCTTCATTGTAGATTTCATTTCCGGAAGCCAAAGCCGTGATAGTAGCCGTACCGTTATCTATCGCATAGAGGGTCTTTCCATCTTCCGAGACAGCGATCACTTCAACATTATCAGAGATATAAGTAATCTCAGCCTCTTCGTTATCCGCCGTCGCCAGATCCGTTCCGGTTAACACATCTTCAGCATTCAAGGTGAAGTTTGTTGCTGCCAGATCGGCATTCCAGTGAATTGCCTGTTCACGTTTGGTAGTAGTACCGGAAACAGTAACTGTCTTGGTCACAGAACCGTTCGTCAGCGTGATCGTTCCGCTATGTTCGCCTATCTCCTGATCACGGTTATACCCCACGGTAATGGTTTGCGTACCATAAGCCGCCTTACCACCAAAAGAAGCCGGAGAAACGGTAAAGAGTTCATTATCAGAACTTACCGACAAGGCATTCACATTGCACCACTCTACATCAAACGCCAATTCGGCAACACCTGAGCTGATCGTGTTTGATCCGAAACCCAACGAAGTTATCTCCTCGTCTCCCACTTTCGGATTATTCACATAAGCTTGGTCTGTTACTTTGATATTTTTGTAGATACCACCGTAGTTTCCACTATAACAAAGTTTGATAAACTTCGTTGATTTAGACAACTCGATAGGACTTTCCAAAGATTGTGGATCTGCCGATACAGACACTCCAGATGTAGTCGGTGTAGTTGCAGTCCAAACAGTTACCCACGGACCATTTTTTGATTCACTCTCTGCCACATACCAGTTTGGATCTGATGCAATAATACTTGTTCCTTGAAATTGAAATGTCAACTGATAAGGAATACTCGTCTGATCCAAAGCAATAATCACGAACTTATCATCCCAGTTCCATTCAGAACCTGTGATAGCACTTGCTTTTGCCTCTAAACGTACACCTCCATCCCACTTATTTTGCGAGCGTGAAGCACCATCATTTCCAACCACAATGCTGGAGTTGTTATAATGACTTTGCGTCATAGTAGTATTATACGGCAGTTGAGCAAAAAGAGCAGCCGTCAACACCAAACCACATAAAAGTGTAAAAATCTTTCTCATACCTAAATGAAATTTTTAATTTATACCAATATTTTATATTTTCGATTTTATTAATAATCTTAAATTTTGTACCAAAAAGCGCGCAAAATTACTACATTTCTACGAAATAACCAAAAAAATCGCACACTTACGCGCGCGATTCATAATATAATATAGCCGATTCTTAAAAATTTACAATTTACAATTCACAATTTACAAGGCTTCCTGGAAGGTTTTGTACAAAACTTAAAGAGACGTACAGATCTTAGAATTTTGTACCTAACTCAAAGAACCCTTTGTTCATTGTACATTATACATTGTACATTATTCTATCACCCCTTCTTTGAGCCAGGAGTCCACTGTGTTCTGGACGTCGGTCATGGCTTGTTCGGGTGAGACCTCGTATTCGGCACAAAGGGCTTTGCAGAGCGAGTTCACATCGAACTCCCCTTTCTCCGCCTCGCTCCATAAGAAAGCAGCCGTCTCATTGAGGGTGATCATCTTGTTGAAATTGATGAGTGCCATTGACTCACCTACTAAAATGTACTCGTTGCCTAACTTGCGCAACTTAAATCCTTCAATTGTTTTCATAAAGATTCTTTTTTATGACGTCATGACGTAATGACGTTATGACGAGTAGTTCCAAATTAAAATCGAATGTCGATATATCTTCAATAGCCATTTTCTTACCGGGCGGAGGATGTACCAAATATATCCGCGGGTGAGGGGTTTGCGACGTCCTTTGGGCGATTCGATACGAGTCACGATACCGATCACGTCTGCACGCAAACAGGTCTCTGTTCCGGCAAGGTTTCCGTCTCCCATGAGGGTGAGTTGTTCGCCTTCTACCCGAATGAGTCGGTGGAGCACATAGGTCGTTCTGCCGCAGAGGGTCTGCACTTGCGCCAAAAGGATGTCTCCGCGTTGCGGCGCACGGTTCAGCGGCGCCAGAATGACACTATCTTTGTCTCCCTCGATGAACGGGCGCATACTGACGCCGGAAGGCGTAAAACGCACTTCCTTCCCTTCGCTCAGCAATCGTGCCAATTCAGGAATCAATATGTCATTTT
>CACYGT010000080.1 GCA_902774075.1 uncultured Bacteroidales bacterium | reverse complement strand
TTAACTCCCCATGATCCAACATCCAAATTTTCAACGTAAAAAATGATCAGTAGAACCGACCCCCATGATCCTTTCGATGTTCCATCAATTGATGATAAAGGTCACACTGTGCCTGTGTGACCTAAGCCCCCAAAGTGGCACTCGACTTGATGCATCGTTTGAGCCGATGATTAGGTGAAGAAGTGAAAGAAGTGGAAAGGACGTAAAAAAAAATCCACAAAAACTTGCACTTGTGGGATTCATTTTGTAATTTTGCATGCAATCTTGAATGAAATGTCACTTTTTGTTCATTTAAATATTGTTTATTATGAAGAAAATTTTAACTTTTTTGTGTGCCATCATGGTAGTATTTGGCACAAGTGCAGCTCCTCGACGCTTGCATAAGCCGTTGAACAAGGACGCGCAACGATTAGAGCAACGTCTCAAGAACGCCAAGACCGTTCAAGAGCGCGACGAAATGATGCTCAAGTACAAACTGACTCATCGTTCTGTTGTCGCACAGAAGCATGTGGCAAAAGCCCCGAAAGCGCGTCGCGCCGAAGCGGCAAAAGTCTCTGTTGACCGCGTCTCGAGCTTGGTAATGTATGATGTAGAGAAAGGCTTCTATGTTTATTACGGTCTGCATCAGGAGGAAGAGAATGGTAACAAGCATTTCTATTTTCGCTTCCCGTTGGCTGAGGGTCAACACGATGTGGTGTTAACTAAGAGCTATTCACTCGCAGACATGGACGCTGAAGACTGCGCATGGGATCAAGGTGAGGAAGACGATGATTGGAATACGATTTCCTACGCCTACAAATCGGCAACCTTCGTTAAGACCGTTGGTTCGGGCTTCGACTACCATATCCGGGCAACCGTAACGGATATCAACGACCAGGTTTTCGAAATCAGTTATGACGAGGCAGCCGTGGTTCCGACGGGTGAAGTGGTGGATGTAACGTTCAACAAAGTGATGGACGCTTCTCGCGATTTCAAGGGACAATGGCTGGTTCGTTCGCAAGACAACAAATGCTTCGTGCAGCTGGCTTTCTACGGTCCGGAAGCTATCGCTGGAACCTACACCGGCGAAGCTATCTCGCTCAGCGAGAGTTATGTGCAATTCCCGACCGACGAAGTCGATGAGTGGGACGAACCGGTGTATAAATCCGTTTACGTTAAGGACGGTAGTATTACCGTCACAGAAGCAGATGGACGTACCGATTTGTCGGCAAGACTTCTTTGCGAGGATGGCGTGACGTATAACGTGACGATGTTCTATGAGACTCCGAAAGCCAAGAGCCATGAGACGATTGAGGCAAATAACCTGTACATCGACACTTGGTCGTTTGAGTATTTTGGTGAGTTGGCTATCTACGGCGGTGATGTCGAAGGCACGAATATCGGTCTCTCGCTCTACAAGGAAAACCCCGAAGAAGGTTTCTTGGGTACGTACGTGATTGATGGCGAAGGACGTAACAGCGGACATGTGACCGTTGACCACGAGTCGTATGACCTCTATTCGGGTACCGTGACGGTGGCTCAGGAGAACGGTCAGTATGTCGTTACCGGAACCGTTCTGGCATGGAATAACGTCGAATACACCATCCGCATAACCGAGCCGGACGTAGTGGTAACACCCATGAACTTCAGTTCAGACCAGATGGTGATCGATTTGTATAAGTATCAAGGCGAATCGTGGTTCGAAGTAGCCGGTTTCGATCCTGCCCACGAGCAATATCTGTTGCTGACCGTATTGTCTGATCATGTGGCAGGTACGTACACCGAAGCCAACCTGGATCAAGACTATACCTATTTCGCTATTGGAGAAAATACGTATTCGGTATTGAGTGCTAACCTTACTGTCGAATATACCGAGCCGCAAGCGAAAGTAACCGGTACAATCCTGCTCGTCAATATAGCGAATGAGTACGACCACGTGGAACTGACCGTGGATGTAACCGCTAAACCGTACGAACCGTCAGAGCGCAACGTCACCATCGGTGCGTTCTCACGTGAGTATGTACAGGTTGAGACGGAAGATGGCGAAACAGTATATACCCTCTATTATCAATTGCTCTCGGAGGATCGCCAACAGCTGTTCGGATTCCTGTTCGGTACCACCCAATGGGTAGCGGACGTCGAGTTCGGCAAGACCTATACAACGGCTGATATGTACAACGGTTCACGAGGTCAAAACGCATACGAACGTGAGTACATTATGTATTCTACTGTTCAGTTCACCAAGACGGCAACTGCTAATGGCGTGAAGATTGCAGCTAAGGTTGTTGACACCCGCGGCAATGTTTGGAACTTGACCTACGAAGGCGATGACGTAGCGCCCGCTACGCCGTTTGACGTACGTCTGGGACAAGCCAACAAGATGGGACATGGCGAGAACGCTTTGGAGTACGAGATGGTGGATGTGGACAACACCTTCAAGTGCGTGCTCGTGATTCCTGTGGAAGAGGGCGCAGAGGACGTGGAGAACGACCGCACCTATACCTCGACGGATGATGAGATCAACCTCGTAGATAGCTATTTGTCTATCCTTGGCGAGGAGCATCAGGTGACCGCTGCTTCCTTCCATAAAGAGTGGTATGGTGATCAGGTGCAGGTCGACGCTACCGTGTACGACGAACGCGGATACAGCTATCGTCTCTTCTTCTACGACGATGGCTTCCGTCCGACAGGCGAAACTGTGCATGTGGTAATCGATGCAGCCCCGTCTGTATACTATGACGAGTACGATGCATCCTGGCACGTTTATGCGGAAGATGACGCACATGTCATTTCCCTCCAACTCATGGATACAGAAGGCGAGACGCCGGTGGGTGAGTACGACGCA
Organism: uncultured Bacteroidales bacterium; assembly: GCA_902774075.1. GTDB lineage: Bacteria > Bacteroidota > Bacteroidia > Bacteroidales > Paludibacteraceae > Colicola. Next base: position 788 of record CACYGT010000080.1, on the reverse strand, counting down.
TCGAAGATCATCACCTGGTCTTCATGCATCGAGGTTATTACCGGCCAAGACGATGACGGCTATCCTATCTCCGATTATATCGGTATCAAAGAGGCTTATAGCGTCACCATCTCAGGTGAAGCAGACAACTACACTATTCACGCACTCTTCATGGGCGAGGATGGTAATGAATACGACGTTTATGTCAATACGTTACCGACAGGAATTGATCAAATCGCCGATGGTCAATCGTCCAATGGTAAATATATGATTGATGGCGTGTTGTACATCGTTCGTGACGGCAAGCTCTTCAACGCAAAAGGTGTACAAGTGCGTTCAATCGGTAAACGGTTAAACCGTTAAGATGATGAAGCAAAAACCTCACATGGGGACAGGCACCGTGTGAGGTTTTTTCGATGTTCCATCAATTCAGAATCAGAGTGTGATTTCGCCTGAGCCGTAGCAACGGTGGTGGTGACTGTCGTAGACGACGCAGAACTGGCCCGGAGCTACGCCGTGGATGGGGGCTTCGGCATGTACGACGTATGAGCCTTCGCCGGCAGACTCCAGCAGGGCAGGGAGGAATTCCGGCGTATGGCGAATCTTGATGTTGACCATCGCACAGGGTGCCTGTCCCTCTGTGCGGTTTAAGACGGTTGGCAGTTGGCCGTTCAGACTGTGGAAGTCCCGGATGGGGAAGTCAGGATCATGGGGTCGGTTCTACTTCTATGTTGCAAACCAAATAATTGGTCCATCTTTTAGCATTGTTTAATCGTTTTATTATCGTTTTTACTTTATTTTACACATAT
>CACYGT010000079.1 GCA_902774075.1 uncultured Bacteroidales bacterium | reverse complement strand
TTCGCGCTTCATGCCGACAGCCAAACATATCTTCGGCGATTATCTGGATATCTTCATGAACATGCATTCCAACGAGTCCGTCCGTGAAGCCGTTCGTCGTGAACAATTATCCGAGTACGTGCAGCAAAACAACCTGAACGTGCATTACTATCAGGACTACAGCTGGGAGGCTAAGGAATTATTTCAATAAATAATTTGCATATGTCGTAAAAAAGCAGTACCTTTGCACTCGGAATAGGATGACACATATCCTGACATATAACCAAATCAATCGGCAGCAATGGAGTGAATTGGTGCGGACGAGTGAGACGAGAACATGGTTTCAGTCTCCGGAGGCGTATGATTTCTATGCGTCCTTGCCGGAACTTATGGAGCCATTCGTGTATGGTGTAGAAAGTGACGGAAAACTGTGTGCCGTTTGCGTCGGATATGTGACCAAAGAGAGTAACTCTATCCGGCAATTCTTTACGCGTCGTGCGATTATAATAGGTGGCCCATGCCTCGCGAACGACTGTGTAAACGAGGAAGTGAAACTTCTCCTTTCAACTTTAAACTTTCCATACGGCGTCAGCAGATCGGAAGAACTTTCAACTGGGAGCAACGCTCCCATATATATCGAGACTCGTAATTTCAATGACTTCAGTCACTGGAAAGAGGCGTTTGAAGATGCCGGATTTAGTTATAAACCACACTTGAATTTCCATGTCGATCCATCAGTCAATAAGCTGAGCGATAACCGCAAACGGCAACTCAAAAAGTCCGATGCAGTAGTAAGTGAGGGAGTTAGTGAATTAGAGATTAGGGAGTGGTACAAAGTGCTTGCGGAGCTCTATCGCACGAAAGTAAAAACACCGCTTTGGCCAATCGATTTCTTCTTGGAAGCCTATCGTCAGGACATTGCGAAATTCCTGTTGGTGAAGCACGAAGGACGTATCATCGGAGGCAGCATGGTTGTAGCTGATGAACGAACGGTGTATGAATGGTTCGAGTGCGGACTCAATGCGCAATACAAGGACCAATATCCATCTGTCTTGGCGACATATGCAGGGATACAGTTGGCACACCAATCCGGTTGTGCGCGGTACGATATGATGGGAGCCGGTGAACCCGGTGTGCCGTATGGCGTACGCGATTTCAAAGCTGAGTTCGGAGGGCAATTAGTGGAACACGGACGATTCTTATGTGTCTGCAAACCAATCCTTTATAAGATAGGTACTATCGGTATAAAAATCTTAAAGCGCAAATAATTATGTTACAAGTTGGAGACAAGATGCCGAGTTTTGCGGCAGCCGACGAAACCGGCAAAATGGTTACAAATAAGGACCTGATTGGTCGCAAAACAGTCATTTATTTCTACCCGAAGGACTCGACTCCGGGTTGTACGGCAGAAGCGTGTAACATCCGCGACAACTACCATGCCTTCCTAGCGCAGGGATATCAGGTCTTTGGCGTGAGCAAAGACAGCCAGGCTTCGCATATCAAGTTCAAAGAGAAATACGACTTACCTTTCCCGCTCCTCAGCGACCCAACAACCGAAATGCTGCAAGCCTTTGGTGCCTGGGGTGAGAAGCGCAACTACGGCAAAGTCTCCATGGGAACATTAAGAAAGACGTTCATCTTTGACGAGAACGGCATCTTAGTGCGTATCATCGAAAAAGTCGATACTAAGAATCACACTGCGCAGATACTGTAAAGTAATTATAACAACAAAATAACTTAAATAACAAACACTATGATTTCCAAACGTTTAGAGGACGCAATTAACGCCCAAATCAATGCCGAGATGTGGTCGGCTTATCTCTATCTGAGTATGTCTGCTTACTGCCAGGACAAGGGCTATGCAGGTATGGCCAACTGGTTCGCTATCCAGTTCAAAGAGGAGCAGGATCACGCGCAGATTTTCTATAACTACCTCATCAGCCGTGGTGGTCGCGTACTGCTCAAGGCTATTGATGCTGTTGAAACCGAATGGGCTTCGCCTCTGGCAGCATTTGAGGCTACATATGCGCACGAACAACATGTTACCTCGCTGATTAACAACCTCATGCACATCGCTGTGGAGGAGAAAGATTATGCCGCACAGAGCCGCCTCCAGTGGTTCATCGACGAGCAGGTGGAAGAAGAAGAGAATGCCGTTGAGATCATCAACAAACTGAAGATGTTGGACGGTAACGGCTACGGCATGTACGTACTCGACCAGGAACTGGCTGCACGTGTGTACGCAACTCCCTCTCCGCTGGCTGCTAAGGCATAAGTCTCCGCTTTCGTCGAAAATAACGGCAGCAACTACCTCTATTATTCCTTCAGTTGCGCGACGAGAGTGTCGCTGATGTTGTTACCGATCTGTTGGCAGACGTCTTGACTCCAGCGTTGAGCCATGGCGATACGAGCCGATTGGTCATCTATTCCACGCAGTTTGGCGTAGATGTAACCGGCATTGAAATTATCTCCGGCTCCAACTGTACTGACGGTATCGATTTGGGTGACCGGATAGGTCTCGCAACCTTCAGGAGTATAGACGCGGATGGATCGTGCTCCGTCGGTTAGAATGAGTGTGGAACAAAGGGAACAAACACGTTCGTAGATAGCGTCAGGCTCCTGTAAACCAAAGAGATAGTCGAAGTCCTCCATCGAACCACGCACGACAGACGCGAGCCGCATATTCTCTTCGATATTCGGCAGGATTTGCGGCAAATCAGCGATGTGGTTCTTGCGGAAATTGACGTCATAATAGAGCCATGCTCCGGCTTCGTGTGCATCTGTGATAAGCTGACGAGTGACAGGACGAATGACGGGATTGATAGCAAAGAACGAACCAAAAAGGACGATGTCGTCGGCTGTGATGTGCGGTAGGGGGATATCCAGCAAGTCCCTCTTATGGTCCTTGTAGAACTCATACTGCGCGTCGTTGTGTTCGTTGAGGAAGGCAAGTGTGATATGCGATTTGGTGTTCGGTTTTCGGCAAACGAACTCGTCTGAGACACCGTTCTTACGCAGAAAATCGCAGATCATATCTCCGATATGGTCAGACCCCGTTTGGGTGATCATCGCGCATGGCACACCGGCACGCCCCAGCGACACGATGCTGTTGAACGTCGAGCCCCCGGGAACGGCTTTCTGCGGCTGGTCATTCTTGAACAAGATGTCCAGCACCGTTTCTCCTATGCCGATGACACGTGGCATGAGCGTATTTATCCTGCGTAGTTATTCCGATCCAGCGAACGGTACGAGATAGCTTCGAGCATGTGCTTCTTCTGGATATTCTCGGATCCTTCCAAGTCAGCAATTGTACGAGCTACTTTGAGGATGCGATCATAGGCACGTGCCGAGAAACCCAGCTTGGTCATCGTGAACTCCAGTAGTTTGTCCGACTCGGCATCTAGGGCGCAGTACTGACGCACCATCTTGTTGTTCATCATGGCATTGCAATGCACGAGTTTGCTGTGCTTGAAGCGCTCTGTCTGAATAGCTCTGGCTCGCAGCACACGTTCCCGAATAGCCGCCGAAGTCTCACCCGGTTGGTCATCGCGTAATTGATCGTACGGCACAGCCTCAATCTCGCATTGGATATCAATTCGGTCCAACAGCGGACCACTGATCTTGCTCATATAGCGATGTACTTGCGCGGGTGTGCAGGTGCAGGGATGCGCGGGGTTGTTCTCCCCATAATGCCCACACGGACAGGGATTCATCGCAGCCACGAGCATGAACGATGCCGGGTAATCGACTGTCTCCTTGGTACGTGCTACCGTGATATGTCGATCCTCCAGCGGTTGACGCATTACCTCCAACACAGAACGCTTATACTCAGGCAGTTCATCGAGGAAGAGTACGCCATTATGAGCGAGTGAGATCTCTCCGGGATGGGGATTCGTACCACCACCAACCAA
>CACYGT010000078.1 GCA_902774075.1 uncultured Bacteroidales bacterium | reverse complement strand
ACTGTTGGTGCAGGCGATTCGTTCACCGCTACCTTCGTCGCACAAATCCTTCTCGGCAAATCCATTCGCCAAGCGCACGAGAAAGCGGTGGCCGTTTCGGCATTCGTCTGCACACAAATCGGTGCGATGCCGGTGATCCCTGAAAACTTAAAATAATCTTAAATAACAAACAATCATGAGAAAAACATTTTTCACATGGCTACTGATGTTGCTCTTCGCCCTGCCACTCATGGCACGCCCTGTATCGGGTGTTGTTATCGACAAGGCAACCGGCGAACCGATCATCGGAGCCAGTGTATTGGAAAAAGGCACTACCAATGGTACGATTACCGATTTTGACGGTAACTTTACCCTGGAGGTAGCCGAAGGTGCTACGCTGGAGATCAGCTACGTGGGTTATGCTACGCAAGCGATTGCTGCCGGCGATAACTTAAACGTGCTGTTGGCTGAAGACAGTGAGTTATTGGAAGAGGTCATCGTCACCGGTTATACGACGCAGCGCAAAGCCGACCTCACCGGTGCTGTCAGCGCCGTTAGCGCGGCTGATCTTGAGAAACAGCAAGAAAACAACCCGATGAAAGCGCTGCAAGGTAAGGTGCCGGGACTCAACATCGCTGCCGATGGTAACCCCTCCGGTGCGGCAACTGTTCGTATCCGTGGTGTCGGTACGCTCAATGACAATGACCCGCTTTACATCATCGACGGTGTGCCTACCAAATCCGGAATGCACGAACTGAACCCGAACGATATCGAGTCGATGCAGATCCTCAAGGATGCAGCTTCTGCCTCCATCTACGGTTCGCGCGCTGCTAACGGTGTCATCATCATCACCACCAAGCGCGGAAAAGAAGGCAAACTGAGTGTATCTCTCGATGCTTCGGTAGCTGTACAGTCGTATGTTAACCGCATGAAGGTGCTCAATTCCGAAGAGTACGGTCGCGCCCTCTGGCAAGCCTATATCAACGATGGTATGGCCGACCCGAACACCAACGTGCTGGGTTATCGTTTCGACTGGGGGTATGATGCACAGGGAAACCCCGTGCTGCATAACATCATGCTCAATAAGTATCTGGACGATGCCGGCACGGTGCCCGTCAGCAATACCGACTGGTTCGCTCAGACCACTCGCCCGGGTATAATACAAAACTACAACGTCTCCGTCTCGCATGGTAGCCAGAAAGGAAGCAGTTTCTTCTCGCTCGGTTATTATCGCAACGACGGTATCATCAAGTATACCGACTTTGACCGCCTCTCCGGACGTATCAATAGCGATTACAAACTGCTCAATGACAAAGTGACCATCGGAGAAAACTTCACATTCAGCCGTACATCCGAAGTAGGTGCTCCAGGCGGATTCATCAACAGTGTGCTTCAATATAACCCCTTGTTGCCGGTTTATAACACCAACGGCGATTTGGCGCAAGCTCCTTCGTCCAGCGGTTTCCCGCAACGTGAGAACCCCCTGTCTATCTTGACCCGCAACAAAGACAACCGCTATACCTATTGGCGTGTGTTCGGAAACGTGTTCATCGATGTTAATCCCATCAAGGGATTGCATATACGCACAACAGCCGGTATCGACTATGCGCAGAAAAGGCAGCGTTTCTTCACCTATCCCATCAACGAAGGTGTGGTAGCTAACGACAAGAATGCCGTGGAAGTCAAGCAAGAGCATTGGACCAAGTGGATGTGGAATGCCGTTGCTACCTATGACTTGGAGATAGGCAAACACCGTGCAGACTTCTTGCTCGGTACGGAGTTGAACCACCAGTCCGACGAATGGTTCTCAGCTTACAAAGAGGACTTCATCGTGCTCAACCCGACTTATATGTGGCCTTCTGCCGGAACAGGTAAAGCACAGTCGTACGGCGGCGCCGGTAGTTTCTCGCTCATCTCGTTCTTCGGCAAAGCGAACTACACCTACGATAACCGTTATCTCGTTTCCTTCACCGCCCGTTATGACGGCTCGAGCCGCTTCGGTAAGAACAACCGTTTCGCTTTCTTCCCCTCTGTTTCCGCCGGATGGCGTATCAGCCAGGAGAAATTCATGAGTGGTGCTTCTTCTTGGATGGATGACCTCAAGATCCGTGCATCGTGGGGACAGACCGGTAACCAGGATATCTCTCCTACCGCGCGTTATACGCTCTACGAATCCAACTACGGAGTCACTGAAAGCGGTGGTCAGAGTTACGGAACGTCTTATGATATTACCGGTTCGAACGGTGGTGGTATCCTGCCTTCCGGTTTCCGCCGTATTCAGATCGGTAACGATGATATCAAGTGGGAGACCACCAGCCAAACCAATGCCGGTCTGGACTTCTCCTTCTTCAAACAGACTTTCTATGGTTCGCTCGACTGGTTCTACAAACACACAACGGACATCCTCGTTCTTATGGACGGTATCGGTGTCATGGGAGAAGGTGCTTCGCAATGGGTGAACGCCGGTGTGGTAGATAACATGGGTGTCGAGCTGAGCCTCGGGTATCGTAACCAGACCAAGACTGGCTTCAAGTACGATATCGCAGCTAACCTCTCGCATTATACCAACACAGTGATCGACCTGCCGGGTACGGTTGCTTCGAAAGGAACGTTCGGTGGTAATGGTGTCAAGTCCGTTATCGGACACGCTATCGGTTCGCAAGTAGGTTACATCGCAGATGGTATCTTTAAGTCGCAAGAAGATATAGACAACCACGCTATTCAGGAGGGTGCAGGCCTCGGTCGTATCCGCTACCGCGATATCAACGGCGATGGTGTCATCACCGAAGCCGACCAAGACTGGATCTATTCTCCGGTTCCTGCTATCTCCTTCGGCGCGAACTTCTATTTCGAGTACAAAGGTTTTGACCTCACCATCTTCTTCCAAGGTGTTGGCGGTGTTCAGGTCATCACTAAAGACTACAAGGAACAAACCGACCTTTGGAGCGGTGTCAACGTAGCTAACCTCAACAAAGGTACGCGCGTGTTGGATGCATGGAGTCTTTCCAACCCCAATAGCGATATTCCTGCGCTCTCGACCAACAATAACAATAGTGAGACACGCGTCAGCACCTATTTCGTAGAGGACGGCTCGTTCCTTAAACTGCGTAACATCCAGTTAGGTTACAACCTCCCCAAGAAAGCATGCGATAAGATGAAGATGCAGAACTGGCGCTGGTATTTGTCCGCGTCGAACGTCTTCACGATCCATTCCGCTTCGTTCACCGGAGTAGACCCCGAGAACCCCACTTTCGGCTATCCTATTCCGTTGACAGTAACCCTCGGAACAAAAGTAACCTTCTAACGCGAAAGGAAAAGAATTATGAAAAAGTATCTTATTATAGTTTTGACAGCTTTGGCGTTCTGCGCTTGTGACAACTTCCTCAACCAGGATATCCCGCAAGGTACTCTGAGCGGAGAGCAAGTGAACGACCCGCAGTATATTGACAATATATGCATCTCTGCTTACGCCATCTTTATCTCCGCTGAAGATATCAACTCATCCTTCTCGATGTGGAACTTCGACGTGCGTTCGGATGATGCCTACAAAGGCGGTATCAGTGAGAACGATGGTGATGTATTCCATCAATTGGAGATTTCGCAAGGTATCAAGACCACTAACTGGAATATCAACGACATGTGGGTACGTCTTTATAACTGCCTCGGACGTGTCAATGCGGCTATCAACGCGCTTAACGCCATGGATGACAGCTACAAACTCAAACAGCAACGTCTGGGCGAGATGCGCTTCTTGCGTGCGTACGCACATTTCCTCTTAAAACGTCTGTACAAGAACATCCCATTCGTCATCAAATCCAATATGACCCAAGAGGAATATTCGCAACTGTCCAACACCGAGTACACCAACGACGAAGGCTGGCAACTCATTGCCGATGATTTGGAGTTTGCTTACAGCGTCCTGCCGCCGACTCAAGCAGAGAAAGGTCGTGCAACGCAAGGTTCTGCTGCCGGTCTGTTGGCTAAGGTCTATCTATACAAAGCCTATCACCAGGATGATCCGAATAGCCATCAGGTGACCGAGATCAACCGTGACGATTTGGAAAAAGTGCTTCAATATACCGAGGAGGGTATCTATACCGCCGGCGGTTATGGCTTGGAGGATGATTTCCATAATAACTTCCGTCCGGAGCCACAATATGA
>CACYGT010000077.1 GCA_902774075.1 uncultured Bacteroidales bacterium | reverse complement strand
TATGACTGGAAAGGCGCCCACACCCGCGGCGGTGTCACCCACCAAGACCATCGAACCGTAAAAGCTATCTTTACCAAGCAATGATGAAAAAACTATTCTTTGCGCTTGCTGTTTGCTGCGGACTGCTGACGGCTTGCAAACCGGGCAATGAACCGACTCAAGATCCTACGCTGCCAACTATAAGCCGTGATTTCGATGCGACGGTTCAGTGGTTCGGCGTTGCGGTGAAGCAGTCCCATCCGTTGATTCAGCAGGCATGGAATGCAGACGCAGATCCCGCGGAGTTCAACCTGCTGCTGGTCAGCGAGGATAAGAGCCGTATCTCGCAGATTAAGCCTGATGGTACCTCCAAAGAGTGGAAGAAAGCCGATTGGCCCGATGAGATCCAAAGCCAAGTGGGGCAGATGAACTCGTTTGCCTTCGCCCATGTCGATGGCAGGTATTATACGCTCATCTGGTGCAATTTCACGATGCTGGACCAAATAGCGGAGGTTCTGCGTGCGGAAGGCCGGACCTATACGGACAAAGATATTTTCTTCGATTTGCTCATTTTGTTCTATCATGAGAGTTTCCATCAGTTCGTACAAAGCCCAAAGAAAGATTGGGGGAAGTCGAGCGAGGCCTATAACCGCGACCAGACCTATCCGATGGAGTACGAACCGCGTATCTATCGCAAGTTAGCCCTCATTGCGCTCAAGAACGCATGGGAGGATGAGTCCAAGAAAGCAGCCTGCTATGCGCGTGCCAAATATTGGACAGCCAAGTACGAGAAGAGCTATCCGCAAGAAGCGGCAGGCATCAAGAGTACCGATATCGATGAGGCAACAGCCGAGTATTTCGCACGGTACATCGTGCATAACGCTTTTCCTGAGTCTGTTCCGCTCCTCTACGACATTGACACTTACAATCTCGGACGAGATCTGGACGCGGAGAGCTATATGAGTTCGGTAGCCGTCCAGCTCCTGCATCGCGAAGGACGCATGACAGAAGCCATCGGCGCTTTCAAATCGCAGACGATGACACCGATCAACGTGCTGCTCAAAGACGTGGAGGTGCCTGCTAATTACGACGAGAGCCAGGACGCGCAGGATAGTATCCGTATTCGTCAGGCTACTGAGAAAATCAGCGGTGAAGAGAGTCCGTATGTCCAGCCGGTAGCTCAAATGGTGAAAAAGCACCAAGAGGGTAATAATATCTACCTCGGCATGATGGAAGAGAATGGCGCATATACCTCCTCGCAGGGCACTTATTCCTTACGGGATATTCCGGGCTATTCCTGCGTTGTGAACTATGAGGTGTCTTGTTCGACCTACGAACTGAAGCAGCAGACCATTCTCGTAAGCAGCGGCCATGACCTCGCTCTTATCGCCGACATGTCTCATCTGGTGCTGGAGAACGAACAACAAGCCTACGATGCCATTTCGCCTATTCCGAGTGTAACTATCACCAAAACGGCTACCTTGACGGCCGTGAACGGTGAAGACAAAGTGACCATCAACCAGTTGCCGGTATTTGTAATGATAGGAAAAGACAAATATGGCAACACTTACGTATTGTGCGATTTCAAATATAACCTATAAATAGTATTCATTCAAATTATATTCAATCATGAAAAAGATCTTTTCTTTGGCAGTTGTATTCTGCCTCGCCTTAACAGGCATCATTTTCAGTTCTTGCGGACGGCAAGACGTTGTAAGCAGTATTCTGCCTCGCCTTAACAGGCATCATTTTCAGTTCTTGCGGACGGCAAGACGTTGTAAGCAGTTATTCATTCGGCTATGAGTTCGCTACTGAGCAAACCGTAGATGAGGCGACTTTAGGCGCTTTCGAGTTAGACCCGCAAGGTATGGTAGTTATCTACGACGAGATGAAGAAGACCGCAGACCAATTCACCGACGCTTCCCGTTCTTGTATCTGGAAGACCTCATCGGTTGAAAAGGCCAAGGCAAGTGCCAAGTCTGCTTTTGCTGCCGGTATGGAGGCTGTCCGCAAAGACGCAGGTTCATACAAGGGCATCGTCATCTGCCTCTACATGGATGACCCCGATACCAACAAAAAAGTAGAAGTAGAGAGAGCTACTATCTAAAAACAACCCTTTCGGCAACATCCGGACACAAAAACGTCCAAACAAAGGAGACATCACACCAATGTCTCTTTTTTTTTATGCTTTTTAGCAAAAAAACACTCTCCCAATATCACTAAAACGGCAAAAAATGCAAAAATATCGAAGATTTTTGCGTTTTTTCTTGCATGTTTCCGAAAAATGTAGTAACTTTGTGCGATTTTTGGTTCGGAGTTCCGCGAAACCGCATAAAATGACATCCTAGGACTCCTAGGACACCTAGAACGACTAGAACAACTAGATAAACAAAACATTATAAAAACACAAATTTATGGCAGACAACGAAAAATTAAATCTGTTGGCCGATTTTGCGCCGGTATCCGCTCAGCAGTGGAAGGACAAAATCATTGCCGACCTCAAAGGTGCCGACTTCGACAAGAAGTTGGTATGGCGCACGCCGGAAGGCTTCAGCGTCCAGCCGTTCTACCGCCGTGAGGACCTCAAAGGCCTGAAGACCACCGTCTCCGCTCCCGGTCAGTTCCCCTACGTACGCGGCACCCGTTCGAACAACGAATGGGCTATCCGCCAGAACATCTGCGCGTGCAAGAACGCTCGTAAGGCGAACGCGAAAGCGCTGGAGGTGCTGAACAAAGGTATCACGTCGTTAGGATTCTGTCTCGACAAAGACAAACTGACGTACAACTTCATCAAAACGCTGCTGAACGGTATCTACGCTCCGGCGGTAGCGATCAACTTCTCTATCTGCGCTTGTGCAGCGCCGAAGCTGGCGAACATCCTCGTGCGTTACTACGGTCGGATGGGTTATGACACGAAGGGCCTTATCGGTTCGATCAACGTGGACCCGATCAAGAACATGCTGCTGAAAGGCAAAGCCCTGACCCGCGAGCAGGTATCTCAGAAGATTGCCGAGACCGTCAAAGCAGCCAAATCGCTGCCGGGTTACCGCGTAGTAGGCGTCAACAGCGTCATCCTCAATAACTCCGGCGCTTATGCAGCTCAGGAGTTGGCGTACGCACTCGCTTGGGGTGCCGAGTACATGACGATGATGACCGAGGCTGGAATCCCGAACTACCGCGCTGCTAACGCTATCCGTTTCAATATGGGTATCGGCGGTAACTATTTCATGGAGATTGCCAAGTTCCGTGCAGGCCGTCTGCTGTGGGCAAAGATCGTTGAGGCATACAAAGACCCGATCTTCACGACCGCTCTCCGCAACGCCGCTAAGATGAACGTCAGCGCCGAGACCAGCCGTTTCAACATGACCGTCTTCGATGCGTACGTGAACCTGCTTCGTTCACAGACCGAGACCATGTCCGCTGCCCTCGCAGGTGTGGACGAGATCACCGTGACGCCGTTTGACGTGACGTACGAAGAGCCGACGGATTTCAGCGAGCGTATAGCGCGTAACCAGCAGCTCTTGCTCAAGGAAGAGGCACACTTCGACAAGGTCGTTGACCCCGCAGCGGGTTCGTACTACCTGGAGAACCTGACGGCGTCGATCGCGGCGGAGGCATGGAAACAGTTCCTCGACATCCAGGAGCGGGGCGGCATGTACCAACTCGTTGCCGAAGGCAAGGTACAAGAGCACATGGCAACTAACCTCAAAGCGCGTCTCGCTGACGTCGCTAAACGCAAAGAGGTGCTCCTTGGCTCGAACCAGTTCCCGAACTTCACAGAGAAAGCCGGCAAGAAGATTAAGATTTCCGAAAAGGCATGTTGCTGCAAGGGTGCTTGCGAACCGCAGATTGCTACGCTTCCGATCGCTCGGGCAGCGGAGGAATTTGAATCCCTCCGTCTCGAAACGGAAGCCGCTAAGAAACAGCCGGTTGCGTTCATGCTGACCATCGGTAACCTCGCTATGCGTATCGCGCGTGCGCAGTTCAGTTGTAACTTCCTCGCGTGCGCAGGATACAAGGTCATCGACAACAACGGTTTTGCTACCATCGCTGAAGGAATCAAGGCAGCCCGCAAGGCGAAAGCGGACATCATCGTCCTCTGTTCGTCTGACGACGAGTATGCCGACCTCGCGCCGAAGGCATGGAAGAAGCTGCAGGGCAAGAAAGAGCTCTTCATCGTTGCCGGTGCTCCGGCTTGCATGGAGGACCTCCAGAAGCTCGGCATCACCAACTTCATCCACGTCCGTTGTAATGTCCTCGAGACATTGAAAGCCCTTAATGCACAGTTGTTGAAAAAGTAATTGGTTTTAAGAAAAAAACATTAAAAACCCCTTTGAATCCTTTTGAAGTTTCACTTCCTACGCGTATTACTGCTAAAAAATCCTTGTGAGTAAACTCCCAGATATTTTTTATCACTAATCCACGACCCTACGGGTAAAAGTATTCAAAGGCAATAAACAAACAAAACAATGATTCACTACGAAAATGTTTTTTAGGTTTATGTCCGAAGACGTTTGTAACTCCGCAAGGAGTGTAGATTTGAACGATTGAGCGGCATGGGAGCTTGCTCACAAGGACGATCAAGCGTACAAAGATACAAGAGCCCATAGGGCTTACAAACGGATGAGGGGTTTTATAGGTTTTTTTTAAAACATCTATAAAATATACAAAACAATTTCTACATGCAATACACGTTGAAAAGATTAATGGACACGAAGCCGGAGTTGGCGATGCAGTTGAAACAACGCTGCTATGCCATCAACGGTTGCTGCGCGGCGGTTCACCGCGAGTTGGGTCCTTTTCTCAACGAGTATATGTATCAGGAAGCGTTGCAGATTCTACTGGACGAGCAACAGATACCTTACCAGCGTGAGTACTACTTCTCGGTAGTCTTTCACGGCAAGCCCATACAGCACAAGCACTTCGTGGATTTCCTGATTAATGATGAGGCGATCGTAGAGTGCAAGGCGGTGGATAAACTGGTAGTGGAGCATCGTCAGCAATTATGGAACTACATGCGCCTGACCGGCAAGCAGATCGGTATTTTGTGGAACTTCGCCCCTCCCATGGACCAAGCAGAACACTACTACTTGGATACCAAGGACGGAGTAATGTATATGTTTTAAGTTTGACGAAAAAAACATACAAAACCCTGATTATTGATTTTATATGACAATTATTCTCAGCAGCAATAGAGAGTTATGAGCAACGCTGATTTAGTTCAATATATCACAGAGCAGGCTTCCAAAGCCGGTAAGGTGAGAGCCAAACAGATGTTCGGCGATTACGCTCTTTATTGTGACGACAAGGTCGTTGGCTTGATTTGCGACGATATCCTCTATCTGAAACCGCTCAAGCAATTAGAGCCGTTTCTGCACGAAGATGACAAGCGTTTACAGCCGCCTTACGATGGCGCAAAGCCGCACTACGTCATTACAAACGTGGATGATAAAGACTACGTCTCTTTACTAATCAAGGAGGTTGCAAATTGTTTACCAACGAAGAAATAAAATTGTTTTTTATGTTTATGTCTTTTGAATGATTGAACTCGATAGAGAATGGATTAGGATGATAGAGCGGCTTGGAAGCTCGCTTACGAAGACGATCTAGCAGACTAAGACATGGAGCGTGAAACGCTTAATCATTCAAAAGTGTCATTTAGGTTTTTTTCTTAAAAAACACTCGAATACGCAAATTATTAACCATCAAAATCAGAACAACAATGAAACCTGATTTTAAACAAATTGATATTAAGCAAGTTTCGGCCAGCACGACTGGCAGACGCCCGAACTCATCGACGTCAAGCCGATCTACACCAAAGAGGACCTGCAGGGCATGGAGCACCTCGACTACGTGTCCGGTATCCCGCCCTTCCTCCGTGGCCCGTACAGCGCCATGTATCCGCTGCGTCCTTGGACCATCCGTCAGTATGCCGGATTCTCCACCGCCGAAGAATCGAATGCGTTCTACAGAAGAAACCTCGCGTCCGGTCAGAAAGGTCTGTCCGTCGCTTTTGACCTCCCGACCCACCGCGGCTATAACGCCGATAACATGCGCGTCGTCGGTGACGTCGGCAAAGCAGGTGTGTCCATCTGCTCGCTCGAGGACATGAAAGTGCTCTTCGCCGGTATCCCATTGAACAAGATGTCCGTCTCCATGACCATGAACGGCGCCGTGCTGCCGATCCTCGCGTTCTATATCAACGCCGGACTCGAGCAGGGTGCCAAACTCGAGGAGATGGCAGGTACCATCCAAAACGATATCCTCAAGGAGTTCATGGTACGTAACACCTATATCTACCCGCCTAAGTTCTCCATGAAGATCATCGCCGACATCTTCGAATATACCTCGCAGAACATGCCGAAGTTCAACTCCATCTCCATCTCCGGTTACCACATGCAGGAGGCCGGTGCCACGGCAGATATCGAGTTGGCTTACACGCTTGCCGACGGTATGGAGTACCTCCGCGCAGGTGTCAACGCCGGCATGGATGTGGATACTTTCGCGCCGCGTCTCTCCTTCTTCTGGGCAATCGGTATGAACCACTTCATGGAGATTGCCAAGATGCGTGCAGGACGTATGCTGTGGGCGAAGATCGTCAAGTCTTTCGGTGCTAAGAACCCGAAATCCATGGCACTCCGTACGCACAGCCAGACCTCCGGTTGGTCGCTCACCGAGCAGGACCCGTTCAACAACGTCGGTCGTACCTGTATCGAAGCGATGGGAGCTGCACTCGGTCACACCCAGTCGCTCCACACCAACGCACTCGACGAGGCTATCGCGCTGCCGACGGACTTCTCCGCACGTATCGCTCGTAACACCCAGATTTACATCCAGGAAGAGACCAAGGTCTGCAAGGAGATCGACCCGTGGGGCGGTTCCTACTACGTAGAGACCCTCACGCAGGAACTCATGGAGAAAGCGTGGGCTCATATCCAGGAGATCGAGAAACTCGGCGGTATGGCTGCAGCTATCGAGACCGGTATTCCTAAGATGCGTATCGAGGAAGCCGCTGCGCGTACACAGGCGCGTATCGACTCCGGCAAACAGAAGATCATCGGTATCAACGAGTATCGTCTGGAGCACGAAGACCCGATCGACATCCTCGAGATTGATAACACCGCCGTTCGTGAGCAGCAGGTAGCTCGCCTCAACGAACTCCGTGCTAACCGCGACGAGAAAGCCGTGCAGGCTGCTCTTGCCGAGATCACCGAGTCCGTACAGAAATGGGCTGACGGCGGTAAG
>CACYGT010000076.1 GCA_902774075.1 uncultured Bacteroidales bacterium | reverse complement strand
TCATCCTTTGATAAAGCGAACCGCACGTCCGCTTCGGCACGCGGCGTAGGCATGGACGAGGGACTGAAGATATTGCAAGAAGTGAAGACGCAGTTCGGTCTGCCTATCCTGACCGATGTACATGAGAGCTATCAGTGCGCAGCGGTAGCAGAGGTAGCAGATGTGCTGCAGATACCTGCCTTCTTGAGTAGGCAAACGGACTTACTGCAAGCCGCAGCGGCCACAGGACGGATCGTCAACGTCAAGAAAGGGCAGTTTATGGCGCCTTGGGATATGGGAGGAGCGATAGAGAAGATCGAACAGGTACAACCCGACGCAGCCCGCGAAGGACATGTGTGGCTCACGGAAAGAGGCAGTTCTTTTGGCTACGGACGTCTCATCGTGGATATGACTTCGCTCGTAGAGATGCGCCGTTTCGGATGCCCTGTCATCTTTGATGCTACCCACTCCGTGCAACAACCCTCCGGCGCTAACGGCATCACCGGCGGAAACAGGGAGTTGGTACCTTACATGGTACGGGCAGCCGTAGCTGTAGGTATTGACGGACTCTTTATTGAGACGCACCCGGATCCTGACAAAGCTATCTCCGATGCGGCTAACCAAGTACGCCTTGCGGATATGAAAAGCCTCCTACAACAGGCTCTCGAGATAAATTCGTTAATTCGTTAACTAGTTATAACATGGAACCTACCATCACCATCTATTGTAAAAATACCCGTACGTATCATGACGTTCCGCGTGGCATCTCGCTCATCGAGCTTAAGGACTTGCTGCAGATTCAGCTCAAGTACCCGATCATCGCTGCGCATGTGAACTACAAAGTGGAGAACCTCGATTTCCGTCTCTACAAACCCAAAGACGTCGAGTTCCTCGATGCCAGCACGCCGAGCGGAATGAGAGTGTATGTGCGTACGTTGGGCATGGTGTTAAGCGCAGCCGTCAATGAGTTGTACCCCGAGATGGACCTGCGTGTGGAGCACCCGATCAGCAAAGGGTATTACTGCACGCTCCAACGCCATCAGAGCAAGAACGAGGAATGCGAAGAAGAGCAGCCGGCTCCGGTGCTCACACGTGACATGGTGAAGGCTGTCAAAGAGCGAATGAAGCAGATCATCGCCGAAGATCGACCCATCAAAGAGGAAGAGAAACAGACCAAAGAGGTGATTCGTATGTTCGCCGAGCGCTATAACAACGAGTCGTCGATCTTCGAGACCCTCGGAAACCCCTACTGCCGTTACTTCAGCATGGGCGATTATATCGACTATTACACCAACGTGCTCCTGCCCAGTTCGGGCTATATCACGCTCTTTGATATTGTCCCCTTCCAAGATGGACTGCTGCTCCGTATCCCGAACCGCGATAACCCGACCGTACTTGAGGATGAGGTGGCGCAGGATAAGATGTTCTCTATCTTCCGTGAGTACAACCGTTGGAACAAGTTACTTCATATCAATAACGTGAGCGATTTTAATATCGCTTGCAAGCAGAACAAGTCCTTTGAGTTAATCAAACTGGCGGAGGCGCTGCACGAGAAGAAGATTGCGCAGATAGCAGATGCGATCGCTGAGAAACGGCCTAAGATCGTGTTCATCAGCGGACCTTCGTCTTCCGGTAAGACCACTTTCTCCAAACGTCTGCAGATACAATTGCTGGTCGATGGTATCAAACCTGAGGTGCTCTCTATGGATGACTATTTCGTGAATCGTGTGGACACACCAAAGGACGCGAACGGAGAATACGATTTTGAGGATGTGAATGCCGTTGATCTGCCTTTCTTCCGCCAACAGATGCATGAACTGCTGGAGGGTAAGGAAGTAGCCCTGCCGACTTATGACTTTACGATCGGTGAGCGTGTCTTCCGCGGTCGCAAACTGAAGCTGCAGAAAGACTCTGTGCTGGTCATCGAAGGTCTGCATGCACTCAACCCATGCGTTCTGCCCGATGTGCCCAAAGAACTGACGTATAAGATTTATGTCTCGGCTCTGACGACGATTAATATTGACAACCATAACTGGATCCCGACGACGGATATCCGTCTCTTACGCCGCGTTGTGCGTGACTATAAGTACCGCGGTTTCTCGGCCAAGGAGACTATTGCCCGCTGTCCGAGTGTCGTTCGAGGCGAGAAGAAATGGGTTTATCCGTTCCAGGAAGAAGCTGATGTGATGTTCAACTCCGCGTTGCTCTTCGAGTTCGCTGTACTCAAACGCCACGCCGAACCGATCTTGTCGGAGGTGCCTAAGTTCTGCGAGGAGTATACGGAGGCGCACAGACTGCTTAAGTTCCTGCAGTATTTTGTGGCGATTCCTGAGAAAGAGATTCCGCCTACATCGTTCCTGCGTGAGTTCGTCGGTGGTTCGTCCTTTAGGTATTAATTGACAATTGATAGGTATGCATATACTATTTGTTATTTTATTGAGTATTTTGGATTCGCTGCCGGGCGTACAAGTGGTACAAGACTCTGCTATGTCGGTACTGCTGGACGAGGCTGTGAACGGCAAGCACGAACTGGTCGAGATAGACGGCTACCGTGTACAGGTCTATTCGTCTAACCAGCAACAGACGGCCAAAGGTGAGGCGCTGGAACTGGAAGCACGGCTTAAGGATAAGGTCAACCAGACTATCTATGTCCAGTATATACCGCCTTTTTGGAAAGTGCGTATAGGCGATTTTCGGACATACGAAGACGCTAAAGAATATAAGAAACAGATCACGCAGTTGTTCCCTTCTATGGTGGGGAATACCTATATCGTGCGTGACAAAATAACCGTGATGCAATAATGGATTTGCAAGAGTTTCATAGCAACCCCGAAGTGACTGCGGCTATCGAGAAAGCCGTAGAGGCGACCCTACTGCAGATAGGCGAGGATCCGCAACGTGAAGGGCTGAAGAAAACCCCGCATAGGGTAGGTAAGGCCCTGCAGTTTTTGACAAAGGGCTATCACGAGGACCCGGAGGCAATCTTACGCTCTGCCCTCTTTGAGGAAGAATACCGTCAGATGGTGGTAGTTAAGGATATCGATTTCTATTCGCTGTGCGAGCATCACATGCTGCCGTTCTTCGGGAAGGTGCATGTAGCCTATATTCCCAACGGACGTATCACAGGCCTGAGTAAGATCGCCCGCGTAGTGGACGTTTATGCACGTCGCTTGCAAGTTCAGGAACGTCTCACCACGCAGATCAAAGACTGTATTCAGAACACGCTTGATCCTCTCGGGGTGATGGTTGTTATTGAGGCCGAACACCTCTGTATGCAGATGCGCGGCGTTCAGAAACAGCACGCCATGACTGTCACGTCCGACTTCACCGGTGTCTTCAATCAAGCGAAGACAAGAGAGGTGTTTATGAAACTTATCAAAGGCTGATTATTTGTCTAATGGGATATACTCCCCTTCAGTAGTAAGCACGAAGAGGGTGTCCGGAGAACGATAATCTGCAGAGAATATACTGCGAGTACGCATAGCCGCGTTGCTCGCGGTATCGTTTATATACCTTAGCCCTGCAGCATCTATCATAGAGGCAAACAACATCGATGAGTTGTCTCTGCTCTCCTTATGTGCACGCAATTGGGCTACCTTATCCGGATACAACGCGGCATACTCATCGCTATACCACACGATCAACGGCACATGAAACAGCCATTGGCTCGCACTATAATTGCCGTGCAACACCAGCTTGCGCGCATCGTCATATAGGTTCTCTCCGTGGTCAGACATATACACCACCAATGCCGGCTTATGTTGTTGCTCCACTAGCGAACAGATAGAATCCAGAAACCAGTCGGTATAGCGAATCGTATTGTCATACGCGTTCACTAATCGCTGTTTGTTAGCCGGGTTGATCATTGTTAGCGTAAAATCCTTACCCAACGAGGGTGTGAACACCTCAAACTCCTCTGTGTACCGTGTGTCATACCGCCAATGACTGCCCATCGTGTGCAGCACGACAAACTGCGTCTTGCCTTTATCCAATATCTCTTTCAGCGGCCGGAACAGCAGCTCGTCATAGTTATTGGTCACACTCATATCCTTACCCGTCTCAAAACGGCGGTCCATGCCATCTAACACCCGTTGCAGATAGAGCGCGCGGGACTTGTTCGTCAGCCATGAGGCTTCAAAGCCCGCTTCCTGAAAGGCTTCGGGTAAGGTCTTCTCGGTGAACACCGCTTCATGGCGCGTGACGGGCAGACGACTCAGCATATGCGGCAC
>CACYGT010000075.1 GCA_902774075.1 uncultured Bacteroidales bacterium | reverse complement strand
CATGGGCTGTTGAAGCTAACACACTGACTGTTACCGGTGAGGATTCCAAATTCACCGAATACACCATTATCCTTGAGGCAGTTTCACCGATGGAGTCCACCGCTGATGTAGTAACACTCAACGGAACTGAGTCTTGGGTTAAAGGTGCTTACGGATTCAATGAAAGTAAGGGAGGCTGGGCATTCTCCAAAACCGACAAGGACTTCAGCCGCGAGATAGCAGGTAAGACGCACGTAGAGTTGTTCTTGCCGGCAACTGAGAGCGTTCTTCTAAAAGCCGGAGCAAACGGCACAGAGCGTGAGGTAGATATACGCATCAATGGTGTTTTAAAATGGGAGAAGAAAAAACTCACCAAAGAAGAAGGCATTCTGGTAAGTGGCGATGACACAAATGCCTTTATGCTCTCCGTTGTATCGAACCAAACGGGTGGTGATGGTGGTCTTGGTTCTATCCAATTGACTACCGGACACCCTACCGGCATGGACAACACCGAGGATAACGCAAAGGCCATCAAGACTATCGAGAACGGCCAAATCGTTATCATTAAAAATGGCGTTCGTTACAACGTCCTGGGTGCAGTCCTGAAATAATAAGCCCACCTAACTCTCTTGAAAAGGAGAGAGATAATAATCAGCTCGTCGATATTCGGCGGGCTGTTTTTATTTGCAAGAATCCAACATCTATCCGCTTTACCTACTACGATTAAAGTATAATTAATATAATTGCTTTTTGAAAAGTAAATAATTTATCTTTAGTTATCGTTGATTATTGATTTTAATCTCGACAGAGATAAGGATTTGTTTTTGTCAGGCAATGTTGAATTTATTCATAAATTGGCTGATAAAACAAAGACTTAAAGGTACGCAGTACTAAATTCAATAATCAATTTTATCTAACTTTATTTACTTCAAAAATTATTTTCTCTAAATCCCCTTCCCCCATAACCTCTTCCCCCATACCCCTCTCCTACCCTTCAAGCACCCTTTTAGCATCCAAAAGCGCGTTATTACCCCGTTGTTTGCGGGTTGTTAACGCGTTATTTCCGCGTTATAAGACACCATCTCAGCCCAAAATCACCCAAAAAATTAGTCACAAATACTATATTATATATAAATATATATAATATACATTTCGTAAGCATTTTTTTATTTGCATATATCAAATATTTTTTTTATCTTTGTTTATTGCTGATTATTGATTTTATCTCGAAGAGATGGAAGCTTGTTTTGATAAAGGACGACTCAAATGTATTTGGAATCGGGCTTTAGCAAAATAAGATTCATGGTACATAGTACGTAAAATCAATAATCAGTGTTTATCTTTGTTTTATTTACAAATTCTCCAAAAATTGCCAAAAAAGACGAAAAATTTGCATATATGCAAAAAAAGTTGTATCTTTGCACGCAAATATGTATTTAATAGGAAAATTATTCATTTAACAATAAAAATTTGAAACACATGAAAAAAGTATTGGCATTCTTTCTGGCAGCGATGATGAGTCTGCCGATGGTACAAGGCGCTATCAAAGTGCACACAATTGGTGACAGCACGATGGAGCAGTACAACGAGTCCGCTACTGACAAGCGAGGCTGGGCAACATATCTGGGTGCGTTCTTTGACGACACACAGGTAGTAGTGAATAACCGCGGTAAGTCCGGTAAGGATACGCGTACCTATTATGATGACAACGCGTATTGGGCATCGGTCAAGAGTCAGATGAGCGAAGGTGATTACCTGATCATCCAGTTTGCGCATAATGACGAAGGCACTGTAACTTACGGTCTGGATAACAAAGAGTACGCTGCTTATTGCGCAGCGAACGGTCTTCCCGCTCCGACAGACGCTCGCGGCACTAATCCGCAAACAACTTATCGTGACTACTTGCGTCTGTTCATCGACGAGGCTCGCGCGAAAGGCGTTAACCCGATTTTAGTTGGCCCGATCTGCCGTGCGTATCTCAACGGCAACAGCATCAAGCGTTCCGGTTTGCACGACTTAGGCGATAAGTTCTGGAAACTGGAAAACGGCGAGCTGCTCAAAGATCAGAGCCTGCCGGCAGGTGACTCGACGATGAGTTATGTGAAGGCGATGAAGGTGGTTGCAGCCGAGAAGGATGTTCCATTCATTGACCTGACGGCCGCTACACGCGATCTGTATCTGCGTTATGGTGATCAATGTCTGGACTTGCTGTTTGTGGACAAAGCTGACGGAACCAAGGACGCTACGCACACCAATGCGATGGGTGCTAACCTGATTGCCCGAGAGGCAGCTGTGCTGCTCAAAGCCGCAGGTATCTTGGCCGAGCATATCACGATCCCTACCGACATTACCGTTAATCCAACGGCTATTGAGATCGGCGAAGTATATTGCGACGTAGCACAGAACAAAGAGTTCTTGTTGACCGGATACGGTCTTGATCCTGAGGCCGGAGAAGTAGCTTTGAGTGCAACCGCTAACGTACAGATCTCGCTGGACAAGGAGGCTTATGCTTCGACCGCAAAAGTAGCTTATACCGGCGGTTCTATTTTCCAAAAGGTTTATGTACGCGCGCTTTATAAGGAAGGCGGCGAGCAGAAAGATACGGTTTTCGCGCAAGTAGGAGAGAAGACGATTGCTGTTCCGGTAAACGCTACCGCTATCTCGCTTGTAGGCGGCGCAGACATCAGCGCAACATGGGCCATTGAAGCAAAAGACAAAGTAAAAGACGTAGTTGTAGAAGGTCCGATCAGCGCCGAGTTGACGATGAGTTACATGTGTGCACCCGATACCAAATCGGATTTCGAAGATGGTGACGATAAGAATGTCACGATGGTTCGTTTCCACAACGCGGACGCAAATGGTACCAAGACCACATGGCCTGA
The DNA here is from genome assembly GCA_902774075.1 of uncultured Bacteroidales bacterium. Taxonomy (GTDB): domain Bacteria; phylum Bacteroidota; class Bacteroidia; order Bacteroidales; family Paludibacteraceae; genus Colicola. Next base: position 4,904 of record CACYGT010000075.1, on the reverse strand, counting down.
CGGCGAGATTGATGAGAACGCAGATCGTTATATTGATTTTGCTATCACGGCTCCGTCCACGATGGATCTCCGTATCTCGAGCATCAAGATGGATATCTCTGCGTATAGTACGAGTGTGATGAGTTATCATATCAACACCGGGTTCGGCAGTGGTTTCACGCAAGTAACTACGATTGCCGAACAGGTGGGCATGGAGAACAAAAAGGTCAAACATCTGGATCTGAGTACGACACTCACCGTCAAAGCCGGCAAGACGCTGCATGTACGCGTATTGCCTTGGCATAACAATGCGGCAGGTAGCGGTAAATATATCTGCCTCAAGAACGTAAAGATTGAGGGTAAAGCGTTTGAAGCAGAACCGCGTGCGTTCAAAGATTTCAAGGTTGAGTTCCGCGATAATCCTTATACTGTATTACTGCCTGAGAACGGTGAACTGCCTGCAGGCGTAACTATTGAAGGCACGACATACAACGGCGGCCAGCATGGTGTACAAGGCGGTACCATCACCGTACCTGTGGACGGACCGGTTCAATTCACGATCGGTAACTGCCAACACAGCAAGACTCCTATCACGATTAAGAAGAACGGCGAAGAGTTTGCAAGCTTTGACAATGTAGGTCCGTGCGGCGAACAGAAACCGAAATACGAGCAGTTCCAAACGTGGGTATATAATGTCGAAGAAGCAGCTACGCTGACCTTTGAGTTGGGTAACCAGACGTATGTTCCGTATTTCTTCGCAGAGGCAACCGATTTTGTACCGGAAGTGACGGTGAAATACTACAACACGGACGGTACAACACTGATCGGCAAAGAGACGTTAGCCGGTGGTTCTACGTTGGAATTCAAATACGGCGCTGCAGATGTGACGGTAGCCGAAGGCAAAGCGTTCCGCGGATGGTTCAATTCGCCTTCGCTGACCGCAACGAAGGTACCGGAAGGAACACGTCTGGATAAAGACCTTAATCTTTATGCACATGCAACGGATATCGAGCAAGCGATCGTTGGCACGATCTTTGACTTTAACCTGACTCAGGCATATTTCTATCCTGAGGATCACGAAGTATTGCGTTTCGAAGGCGGTAGTTATCACGGTGCACAACACGGCTGGACATTCGGTAACGGAACGTCTATCAGCGTCGATGTAGCCGGCAATGCACTGCTTGTAGTAGGCGTTTGTACGTATTCGAATACCGGTACCACAGAAGTGGTAGATGCAGCAGGCAATAAGGTGGGCGAACTGATTATTGAGCGTGAAGTAACCGGTGACGGATCGGAGCAGACTATCCGTTACGAAGGTCCGGCGACCACACTGAAGATGGCGTTTACGACCACAAACTATATCCACTCGATCAAGGTCTTTAACGTAGAGAACTTGCCGACGAAGGACGAGACGACAGGCTATTATATGGTCACTTCGGCGATAAGATTTTCCTGCCGAACGGAACCTATGACCTGGGTGAGCGCGTGTTGACGCAAATCAGCAAGAACAACATCGCTATCATCGGTCAGTCGATGGAGAAAACAATCATCAAGAACGCTCCGGACGCTTCGACGGAGAGTATTGATAAGACCGCGACGATCAAGATCGCGAAGAATGTACAGAACACCTATCTACAAGACCTGACTATTCAGAATGCACTCGACTACTACAAGAACGATAACGGCCGTGCAGTAGCGCTGTGGGATCAGGGAACGAAGACTGTTTGCAAGAACGTACGACTGCTCAGTTATCAGGACACCTATTACAGCAACCTGCAAGGCGCTGTGAAGTATTTCGAGGACTGCGAGATTCACGGAACGGTTGACTTCATCTGCGGTGACGGTAGTGTTTATTTCAAGAACAACCTGCTGTACTGCGAGAAGCGTAAAGCAGCTGGTGGTGGTAGCGACGCGTTGACCGCAAACAACGGTCCGGCAACGGATAAGGGATATGTGTTCGAGGGCTGTACGGTTAAGAGCGAGTGTCCGACGGTATCGTTTGGACGTGCATGGAACAACACGCCGAGTGTGGCTTTCCTCAACACGCTCGTAGACTACAGTGCCGGCGAGTTCGGCTTTGAGAGCAGCGATATCCAACGCTGGACGAAGAAACTGATGAATCAGAATGCATGGCCGCAGTTCGGTGAGTACAACACCCACCTCGCAGATGGTACAGTACTGACACCGGCAACGAACGTCGTTACGTTTGTGGACGAGAAGAGCGGTAATGCCACGAAGGATATCGAAACCGTGCTGAGTGCTGATTCGGCTGCGAAGATTACGATGGCCTATACGTTGGGCGAGTGGTCGGCGACAGCTGCTGCTGACGCTACGCAGGCTGTTTGCGAGGAAACGGCGGCTGAGTTTGAACCGAACGGTATCTATATGGTAGAAGCAGACGGGGTGTTTGCAGCCATCATCCGCGGTAGCGAATTTATGGATCGTTTCGCCCTGTACGACGGCGTGAACTACACCGTTCGTAAGGCGAATGCACGCGGTGGTTTCGGTAAAAAGGCAGGTGAAGACCCGCACGAGGCTATCGACAACACTTCCGCTGAGAGTGTAAAAGTGCAGAAGATCATTCGCAACGGTCAACTCATCATTATCCAGAACGGTGTTGAGTACAATGCACAAGGTGTTATAATAAAATAAGACGTGTCGGTAAAAATCGAAAATATCAACAAAGCGTTCGGGCCGCAACAGGTGTTGCGGTCCGTAACACTGGATATACCCGAAGGACAAGTGGTGGGCTTGTTAGGCCCGAACGGCGCCGGTAAGTCCACACTGATGAAGATCCTGATGGGCCTTTGGCGAGCCGACAGCGGGAACATACAAGTACCGGAACGAATCGGCTACCTGCCGGAGAATAACCCGCTGTACGAGGAGATGTATGTGGTTGAGTATCTGCGCTTCATGGCCGATATGACCGGCATCCCGGGATCCCTGTGTCCCGAGATAGTTGATGGCCTGATCGACAAAGTCGGCTTGACACCGGAACGGCACAAGCATATCCGCGAGTTGAGCAAGGGCTATCGGCAGCGCGTCGGCCTCGCGCAAGCCTTGCTGGGCGACCCGCAACTACTGATTCTCGACGAGCCTACCACAGGTCTTGACCCAAATCAACTTGTCGAGATACGCGCCTTGATCCGTTCGTTAGGCCAAGAGCGCACCGTGATCCTCTCCACGCATATCATGCAAGAGGTGCGCGAGATGTGCGACCGCGTAGTGATCCTCGATCACGGACGAATAAAAGCAGATAAACCTATTAACGAAATAGACGATTTGGAACAACTGTTCCATGACAGTACAAATGGCAGAATTTGATATACGACAACAGATGAGCGAGAAGGAGCAGGACAATGCCCTGCGGCCTTTGTGTTTTGCGGATTTCGCGGGACAGAGTAAGGTGACCTCTAACCTCAAGATCTTCGTGGAGGCGGCTAAGTTACGTGGCGAGAGTCTCGACCACGTGCTGCTCTTTGGCCCTCCGGGTCTGGGTAAGACGACGCTGAGTAACATCATCGCGAACGAGTTAGGTGTGGGCTTCAAAGTGACGAGCGGTCCCGTTTTGGACAAGCCCGGTGACCTGGCAGGTCTGCTGACCTCGCTCGAGCCGAACGATGTCCTTTTCATCGATGAGATACACCGCTTGAGCCCAATCGTGGAGGAGTACCTCTACTCGGCTATGGAGGACTACCGCATCGATATCATGATCGACAAAGGTCCTTCGGCCCGCACTATACAGATCGACCTCAACCACTTCACCCTCATCGGCGCTACGACGCGTTCGGGCTTGTTGACTTCACCGCTCCGTGCCCGTTTCGGCATCAACTGCCATCTCGAGTACTACGATGCTGATATCTTAGCCGGTATCGTGAAGCGTTCGGCTCGTCTGCTGAACGTTGAGATCAATGAGAAAGCGGCCGGCGAGATAGCCCGTCGCTCGCGCGGTACGCCCCGTATTGCGAATGCCCTACTCCGCCGCGTACGTGACTTCGCACAAGTGAAGGGAGACGGCAAGATCGACTTGGATATCGCCAAATATGCCCTCGAGGCCCTCAATATCGATACCTTTGGTCTCGACCAGATAGACAACAAACTGCTGCTTACTATCATCGATAAGTTCCGCGGCGGACCGGTCGGACTCAACACGATCGCGACCGCGATGGGAGAAGATGCAGGTACCATCGAAGATGTCTATGAACCCTACCTCATCAAAGAAGGCTTCATCAAACGTACGCCGCGAGGCCGCGAAGCTACCGAACTGGCCTACAAACACCTCGGCAAAACACCCCTCGCTGCCGATGGCCAACAGAGCATGTTTTAACTGACAAAATGGCAGCAAGCGAGCCATTGGCACGCTATTTGAGATTTTAAATTTCAGATTTAAGATTTTAAATTATGAGCAAGAAAGAAGAAGAGAAAATAGAAGAGATTGAAGAGACGAAAGTCGAGAGTCAAGAGACGACAGAAGAAACTCAGGAGACTCAAGAGACCCAAGAACCCGAGGTCGATGAGACCGAGGCGCTCAAAGAGCGTATTGCTGAACTGGAAGATAAGAACCTGCGTATGATGGCGGAGTTTGACAACTACCGTCGTCGTACCAACAAAGAGAAACTGGAACTTATGGCAACTGCCGGGGAGCGTATCTTCACGGAGATGCTTCCGCTGGTAGATGATTTCGAGCGAGCCTTAGCCGCCATTGACGACGAAGGCGTTCGCTTGATATACAACAAGTTCATTGCCTTCTTGGACAAGAACGATGTACATGCCATCGAAACCGAAGGCGTGGATTTCAATACCGACGAGCATGAAGCTGTGACGACTTTTGCAGCCGGCGAAGACAAGAAAGGCAAAGTGATCGACTGCACCCAGAAGGGCTACAAGCTCGGCGAGAAAGTGATTCGCTTTGCGAAAGTGGTAGT
>CACYGT010000074.1 GCA_902774075.1 uncultured Bacteroidales bacterium | reverse complement strand
TCCGCCGCCAACAGCGGCAGACACCACCACAACTTCTTCACTACCCTCTTCGCCAGACCTTTCTTGTCATACAGCGTTCCGTCGAGGTCGAAGATGACGGTTTCAATGCCCTCAAGGTCATTGGTCATTGGTCGTTGGTCATTGGTCATTGGTATATCTCTAACGACTAACGACGAACGACTAACGACGTTTTTTGCTTTCGACTTTTGACTTTCGTCTTTCGACTCTTTTCTTCCGTCTTTCGACTCTTTCCTTCCGTCTTTCATCGATCTTATCTGCTTTTTCAATAATCGTATCGCTGAAGCGCTCGAGACTGTTCTCCAAGCGTTGCAGCAGGTTGAATTTCGAACGGCGTTTCTCGTCTTGCATCAGCAAGTTAAATTTGAACTGTCCGTCGCGGAAACCGTCCTTCAGACAGGCCGCTTTAAAGCGCGCGTACGCGTTAGATAGGAGTATGTGCGTCTCGGGGTCATGCAGACGGAACGACTGCCGCTTGCTCTCGTACTCGAGGTTGATATGTTGCAGCTTCTCGTCCACCACTTTCGTGAACGCCTCTGCCTGCTCTTGCGTCATCTTCTCGTCGGCGAACTCGTAGTAGAAATGATATTTCGAGCCCTCGATGTCCGCAAAACCGACGAAGAACTTGGTCTTGATACCCGTCTCGTCCTCTGCCTGATGCACCGCGTCCATGAACTGCGGTTCGTACAGCTTCTCGCCCGTGAGCGACACGATGCCGTTCACTTTCGAGATCATATGCACCGTCGGCGTATTCTTGAACTTACCGCCCACCTCCACGAGGTCGTTCATGTTGTATCGGAATAAACCCGCATAGGTCGTCACGTACGCGCAGTACCGCTTGCCTATCTCCAACTCGTCGATCTGCAGGAAATGTTTTCTTGGTGAATCCAACTCGCTCTCCTCTACGAACTCGTAGTAATGGAATTGCGGGAACAGTACGCTCTCGTTCGTCTCGTCCAGCGAGAAACCGAAGCGGCACTCGGTCGCGATATAACCCAACTCCTGATAGAAGGTCTTGTCCCAGTTGAACTGGTCCATGTATTTGTCCATGTAGATCTTCGTGTTGCCGCATTTCCATGTACTGAGGTACTGCAACCACGGCCAGAAATCCCGCGGGTACAAGTGTCCCGTCTCGGCGAGAATCTTGCGCAACTCTGCCGCCCGTTCGGGTTTCGGGGAGATGTACGCATCCAACTCCGCCCGGATATCAAACGGGATCTCGAAATCTTCGCATATCGTTCCCTTCTCGATATCCGTCAGCATCTCTTCCGTGTTCTCATTCAGCGCGCGGAGCAGCTCGAGGATCGTGGACGGGTTCGCCGTGGCCCACAGCGTCACGTCGCGATGTTGCAGCGCGAGCCGCATCAGCACGTAGTTACGTGCGCCGTAGTCCGGGATCGACATGACCGATGCCGGCGCCGTATAGTGCTTCTTGATGATCGGCGGGATATCGCGTACCAACACGCCGCTCACCGCACCAAACAACGTTCCGTCCGGTGCATAGCCTTCGCATTCCTTGCCTACCGTCGTGAAGATATGTCCGCCGAAGATACGACTGCGGTGCTTGACGAAGTTCCATGTCCATATATGACTCATCTTGCCATATACGTCCTTCAGGTACTTATGCGTCATCGGGATCCATTTCGGCGCACTCGTCGTTCCGGACGTCGTCGCGTACATGTCCGGTTTACCGGGGAACAGGACGTTCTCCTCGCCGTTCTTATGCCGCTCCACGTACGGACGCAGCGTCTCGAACGAGTTGTTCACCGGCACGTACAGCCGGTACAGACGGAACAGGTCCTCCGCTGTCGTGGCCGACAGGATGCGGTCAAAATGGTGTTCTTTTCCATAAACGGTGTCGCGGGAGATAGTGAGTATGTCTCGGAGCGTCTTCTCCGCCACATGACGCGGCTTACGGCTCCAGAATCGCAGACGGATCGTCTGCAAACCACCAACGATGCACAGCATCGTGTTGATAATCCACGGATAAGGCAATGCTCTGCCTTCGTTATCCAAATAGGGTTTGTCCTTTTTGCTCATCTTTACGTAACGTAAATACACAATTCGGCTGCAAAGGTACAACATTTTTTTGATATACGCAAGCGCACGCGTAATTTTTCCTTATTTTTTTTGGCAAGTACATCATCTGCGATGACGTGAGGAAACGCTCTTTTGTTTTTAGGGGGTGTTTTGTGCGTCGGGCGGTGATTATTGGTGGGGCATCCCCCCTTAAAAACTCGAAGACCTCCCCGGGTGCGCTGATCTAACGAGAAGCGTGGGAGGTCATATCGAGTGCAAAAGTACTGCTTTTTTTTTATATGACCAAATATTTTTCAAAAAAAATGCACATAAAAATGCATTTTCTTTGTAACTGCTTGATTTTCAGTGTGATTTATTTGGGGTCGTTTTTGTAAGGTATAGTTAGCAATAGGGCAAAGGGAGCCGGAACGGCGCTTTTTTTGCTCCTTGCATGTACGCGTGTTTTATATATAAGGAACGCGCGCACGCGCGTATATATAAGAAACACCCCCGTCTTGCGACGAGGATGTTCTACAAAAAATCAATTCTGTGACTCCGCTGGGGCTCAAACCCAGAACCTTCAGAACCGGAATCTGACACTCTATTCAATTGAGCTACGGAGCCGTGCGTCTGAGACGCTTTATCTTTTGCTACCCATGAAGATAGCGATGTAGTATATGAGCGAAGCGAGTGCGGAGAGGGCAGCTACGACGTAGGTGTAGGCGGCACTATGGAGCGCACTGCTGGCCATTTCGGTGGTGTGGTTATCGGTTATCCCTGCTTCGCGAAGCCAGTTGACCGCACGTTGGCTGGCGTTCACCTCCACGGGGAGGGTGATCAACGAGAAGAGGGTGATCAGGCCGTACAAGCAGATACCCGCCAGTAACATCCATGATCCGGCTTTAGTACCGAGGAGGATCAGACCGCCTAAGATAACCCATGTGACGAACTGGCTACTGAAAGATACCACAGGTACGAGGGCGGAACGGAGAGAGAGCGGACCGTAGGCCAAAGCATGTTGGACCGCATGACCGCACTCGTGTGCCGCCACTGCTGCTGCCGCTACGTTCGCGCCGTTATACACATCGGGCGAGAGGTTAACGGTCTTAGTGGCAGGGTTATAGTGGTCGGTCAGTTTGCCTTTGACGCAAGTGACCTGCACATCGTAGATGCCGTTATCGCGCAGCATCTTCTCTGCCACTTCGCGTCCTGTCAACGCCAGAGGTTCTTTGCTGTATTTCTCAAACTTACTCTCCAGCGAAGCCGAGACGGCCCAACTCGCAATCGCGATGGCTACAAAAATAATCCAATAAATAGTCGTAATGCTCATAGGTTATGCTTTTTTTGCGTTTTGTTGGCGGCAGACTTTGCATTCGCCATAGACGAAAAGCGTAAAATGCTGCGGTTCAAAGTTCGAGTAATGTTTCTCTTTTATCATCTTCACAATTGCTTTGTCTCGGAGTTCCGTAACACGTCCGCATTGCTTGCAGATGACCTCCATACGGGTTCCTCTGCCGGTAATCAGTTCGTATTGGGTATGGGTCTGTCCGCGGTGTCTGGAATCAGCATGCAAAATCTGTGCCAGAACGAACATGTTTAACGCATTAAAAATCGAAGCTCTCGCGACATGCAGAGGCTCGCAGGCTTGCTCAAGTTGCTCCTCGGTAAAGGGTTGCGGGAGCAAACAGATCTCCTGCAATATCTGCGTTCGTTTTGCCGAGTGTCGCAGGTTATTCTCTGTGATATACCGATGCAACTGCTCGTAGGCTATGTCAAAGAGCGATTTTCTCACTTATACAATCGGTTTGATATACGCCCGGTGACGTTTGTGGAACTTATGGTCAAACTGCGTGAAGTTAGCGATATTCTTCGTGTTCGTCTCCAGGATGTTCGTTGTTTCAAGGATCTTAATGCCGTATTTGTTGATATACGGTATCATGTCGTCAAAGAAGAGGGCATTGATACCTTTATCCTGATAGTCCGGGCGAACCGCAATAAGCAAGAAACTGAAGGTCTCCATCTGCTTGGCTTTCAGCGCCTTAAGGAGATGATACCAACCGAACGGCAGAAGTTTACCGCGACATTTGCGCAGCGCCGGGGATATATCCGGCATACCCAGACCAACACCCACTATCTCGTCCTGGTCATTAACAACCAAGGTCACAAAATCGAAGTTGAGCAGCGGGAAGTACATGTTCTTGTAGTAGTTCTTCTGCTGCACAGTCATGGGTTGGAAGTTATAGAGCTTCTGATAGGCCTCGTCGATCACATCCATGTACTGGATACCGTACTTACGTACCAGTTCGCGTGTGTTCTTTACTTTGTCCACGCGCACGTGCGAACGTTGTTTGACCATGTTGGCGATACGAACCAAGCGCTCCGGACAACCCTGCGGGGGATAGACCTGCATCTCTACCCAGTCGGCATCTTTGGCCATGCCGTAGGCATCGATATGCTTGACGTAATACGGATAGTTATAGAGCGAGGCCATGACAGCGGGGTAGTCATAACCCTCGAGCAGCAAGCCTTCGTGATCAAAATCCGTAAAGCCCACAGGACCATTGATTTCCTCCATGCCGCGCTCCTTACCCCAAGCCGCTACGGTATCGAGCA
>CACYGT010000073.1 GCA_902774075.1 uncultured Bacteroidales bacterium | reverse complement strand
CCTTCTTGCTTCGTTACTACGTAACGGGCTACGTCTGCAAACATCGGATCGAGACGTTTCATATCTACGCTACCCGGTGCGAGTGCATCGCCTTCACCGCCTTCGCCGACATATTCAGGCAACTGATACGGCTCAGTATAACGTTGCTGCTTGGCGATATGCTTGACGATCTCGTCCACCTCCGGCGTATCCACGAACGCACATTGTACACGGGTGATGGATGCGTTACCGGCATAGAGCGAGTCACCGCGACCGATGAGTTGCTCCGCACCCTTGGCGTCGAGCACGGTACGCGAGTCGATGACACTCTGCGTGCGTAAGGCGATACGAGTCGGGATATTGGCTTTGATGACACCCGTGACGATGTTGACTGAGGGCCGTTGGGTAGCCAAAACCATGTGCATGCCGACCGCACGCGCTTTCTGCGTGATACGTGCGATAGGCGTCTCGACCTGTTTGCCGGCCTGCATGATGAAATCGCCGTACTCGTCGATGATGATGACGATATAAGGCAGATACTGGTGATGCAGGCTGTCGGCTACCAATTTATTGGGGTTGAGGCGACGACGAACGAACTTATCGTTGTAGTCCTCGAGGTTACGCACACCGGCGTCCATCAGCAGTTTGTAGCGGTTCTCCATCTCGATGACGAGCGAGTTGAGCGTATTGATGACACGGTCGCAATCCGTGATGACGATCTGCTCGGGATCGGTGTCCGGCATCGCTGCCAGATAGTGTTTGAGCAGCGGTTTATACGGCGCGAACTCCACCATCTTCGGGTCCACCATGACGAGCTTCAACTCTGCCGGGTGTTTCTTGTACAACAGGGACGTGATGATGGCGTTGATAGCTACGGATTTACCGGTACCTGTCGCACCGGCTACCAGCAAGTGCGGGGTCTTGGCGAGGTCGAACATAAAGACCTCGTTGGTGATGGTTCGTCCGTAAGCAATCGGCAAGCGCATTTTGTTCTCTTCCTGGAAACGTTTGGAGGCAATCACAGAGTGCATAGATACCACTTGCGGCTTCTCGTTCGGCACTTCGATACCCACCGTTCCTTTACCCGGCATCGGGGCAATGATACGGATACCGGTCGCAGAGAGCGACAACATGATATCGTTCTCCAACTGCTGGATACGCGCTACACGCACACCGGCTTTCGGAACGATCTCATAGAGCGTCACGGTCGGTCCGACGGTTGCTTTGATAGACTCTATCTCGATGCCGTAGTTACGGAGCGTCGTTACGATACGTGCGCCGTTGGCGCGTTGTTCCTCTTCGTCGATGATCGGCGCAGCCTCGTTGTCATAGACCTTGAGCAGGTTCAGACTCGGGAACTTAAAGAACTCCAGATCTTTGCGCGGGTCGTACGGACCCAGTTTCTCGAGCAGTTTGTCAGGGTCTTTGGTGTAAAGCTCATCTTCGACAACATCTTCGATCTCCAAGTCTGGATCTTCCGTCGTCTCCGGTTCTTCTATGGGCAGAGGCTCGTCACCTAAGGGTTCGTTGTCTTCATCTACGACAGGCTCCGGCTCCGGTTCGGACTCCTCTGCTATCGGTTCGATAGTGAAGGTTACCTCTTCGGAATTATCAGAGGGTTGAGGTTCTGCTTCGATAGGAATATCGATGGTGATTTCGTCACCAGAGGTCTTGGGCTCCTTAGGTTTCCGGGTAAAGAGCTTTTTACACCACTCGCCAAAGGCCTTGCAGCGGTCGATGAAACGTGGATCGGTCACAACAAGGAAGATGACGAGCGTGAGAACCAGCAGGATGATCATTCCTACCGTAGCCACGTAACTCGAGAGCCATTGGGCGGCCCAAGCGCCGAACGCACCGCCCCAACTGTACACGCCCAGATGGGTCATCTGCTGGGCAAAACCCAGTACGATAGCGCCCCAGAGCACCCAGAACGTACAGCAACAGAACCATTTGATGGCTTTGATGTCCTTGAACACATGCATCAACCTTAGGCCGTACACACCCAAGAGACCAACCATCAGGATGGACACAAAACCAAAACTTCCGTCAATAAGAAAACGTGCCAAGTGAGCACCCGGCAGACCGAGGATATTCCGCACGGTCTCGCGGTTCGCTACACGGTCCGCATGGCCCAACGACAACACCGATTGATCATACGTTCCGGTGAACAGATAACTGACATAGGCCAGTATGGCAATGATAGAAAGAGCCAATAACAATATTCCCAACACCATGCGCGTCTCGCGGGCTTGGAAGAACTGTTTGACGGCCTCCCACCAACTTGGTTTCTCAACGCGAATGGCTCTTTCGGCACTTCGGTCGGAAACGCTATTTCCAGATTTATTTGCAGTTCTAGGCATAATAACACAATTTGGGTGCAAAGGTAATAAAAAATGTTGAAAGTGGAAAGTAGAAAGTGGAGAGAAGTGATTTTTTTGACAAAAAAGGTGTAATTTTTTGAAAAAAGAACGCGCGCGCTTGCATATGTGAAATTTTATTCGTACCTTTGCGCTCGCTTTAAGTATGGTTATGGACGAACTGATACGACATGAAGGAATAGTACTGAGCACGGACGGCAAAACCGCGCATGTGGAGATCGTGCAGACGAGTGCTTGTTCGGCGTGCAAAGCACGCAGTATGTGCATGTCATCGGAGAGCCAGCAAAAAGAGATGGACGTCGTTTGTCTGGAGCCGATGAAAGTGGGTGACCGCGTAGAAGTGGAAGTGCGCGAGCGGCTGGCGTGGAAAGCGGTGTTACTGGCTTATATTCTGCCGTTTATCGTGATGTTAGGCACCATCGTCCTCCTGGATTTTGCTACCGAATGGAGCGAGGCGGTCGTTGGAACACTATCCCTCTGCGGCATTGCGCTCTACTACATCGGCCTCAGTGTCTTCAAGCATCGGCTGCAGAAACAGTTTAATTTTACAGCAAGAAAATTAGATTAACTTTTAAATAACAAACAACATGAATTTAATTCTGATTTCGATGGGAGTGTTGGGTGTGATCGCCTTCTTGGCAGCTTGTCTGCTGTATGTGGTCAGCCTGTACTTCAAAGTGGAAGAAGATCCGCGCATTGACCTTGTGACGGCTGTGTTACCGGGTGCTAACTGCGGCGGATGTGGCTTCGCCGGTTGCCGTAACTTCGCGGAAGCGTGTGTCAAGGCAAACGGTATCGATGGTCTGGCCTGCCCTGTAGGCGGTGAACCGACCATGGAGCAAGTAAAACTCATTCTCGTTCCGGCGGACGAGGCTACCGCTGCACCTGCGGCTGAGGGCGGAGAGAAGAAAGGTTTCGATCCTGTTATCGCAGAGAAAATCAAGGCTTTAGCAACGCCAAGAGCCGTATTCCCGTTGGCGCTTGGAATCCGTTAAAAAGGTAAGCATTATGAGAACATTTAGAATAGGCGGAGTTCATCCGCAGGACAACAAACAATTCTCCGCACACCAGCCTATCACGGAGTGCCCGCTGCCTAAGCAGGCTATCATTCCGCTCGTGCAACATATCGGTGCACCGACGCAGGCTGTAGTGGAAGTCGGAGCGAAAGTAAAAGTAGGCGAACTGCTGGCTAAAGCCGGCGGATTCGTGAGTGCGAACATATGTTCGCCGGTAAGTGGAACAGTGACAAAAATCGGTGAATGGACCGACGCATGGGGTGCCCCGGGTCAGGCTATCTTCATCGATGTAGAAGGTGACGTTTGGGCACCGGAGATCGACCGCACGCCGGAACTGAAGCATCAGTGTACCTTGGAGCCGAAGGCTATCATCGACAAGATAGCAGCTGCCGGTATCGTAGGTCTCGGCGGCGCTTGTTTCCCGACACACGTGAAGCTGTTACCGCCTCCCGGTAAGAAAGCAGAAGTACTGATTGTCAACGGAGTAGAGTGCGAACCGTACTTGACTTGCGACCATCAGTTGATGCTCGAGCATGGCGAGGAGATCATCATCGGTATTCAGATCCTCAAGAAAGCCCTCGGCGTGGATCGCGCGATCATCGGTATCGAGAACAACAAGAAAGATGCTATCGAGCATATGACCAAGTTGGCGAACACCAGCCTGGGTATCGAAGTACAACCTCTCAAACTCAAATATCCGCAAGGTGGTGAGAAACAACTCATTGACGCTTGTATCGGTCGTCAGGTACCGAGCGGTGCGCTGCCTATCGAAGTGGGCGCTGTAGTGGATAACGTAGCTACTATCTTCGCTGTATACGAGGCTGTTCAGAAGAACAAACCGCTCATCAGCCGCGTGATGACCGTCACAGGTAAACACGTCGCTAAACCGGGTAACTACTCTGTTCGTTTCGGTACGCCGATCGAGGAAGTGATTGCGCTGGCAGGCGGTGTTCCTGTAAATACAGGAAAAATCATCGGAGGTGGTCCGATGATGGGTCGTGCGATGGATCATATCGAGAACATGCCGGCTAACAAACGTTTGAGCGGTCTGCTGTTCCTCTCCGAAGAAGAGTCTATCCGTCCGGAAGAAGAGAACTGTATCCGTTGCGGTAAGTGCGTACAGGCTTGTCCGATGGGTCTTGAGCCGTATCTGTTGCAGCGAATGAGCCAACTCGAGATGTGGGAAGACTGCGAGAAACATGACGTGATGGACTGCATCGACTGCGGTTGCTGTGTCTTCGCATGTCCTGCACATCGTCGTCTGCTCGACGGTATCCGTCCTGCCAAAGCCAAGGTCGGAGCTATCCTCCGTGAACGTGCCGCTGCTGCAGCTGCCGAGAAAAAATAAAATGTCAAATGTAAAATGTCAAATATAAAATGAAAAATTTTATTGTTGCTCCGGCTCCTCACGCGCACAGCGGTGACAGTGTTCGCAGGAACATGTTACTCGTCATTCTCGCGCTGCTACCCGCTTATGTGGTATCGGTGTTCGAGTTCGGCTGGGGAGCACTCATCACGGCGGCTATCTCGGTTTG
>CACYGT010000072.1 GCA_902774075.1 uncultured Bacteroidales bacterium | reverse complement strand
TCGATAAAATCGAACCAGCCGAAACGGACATGCTTGAAGCCCCATTTCTCATTGGCCTTGCGGTTGATGATACCGGCAATACGGCCTACGATCTTTCCGTCTCGGTATGCCAGCCATAACTGGTACTCACACACCTCCAACGCCGGGTTCATCGCCGGGTTGAAGCAGTTCATCTCGTCAAAGAACAAAGGCGGGCAGTAATACGGACAGTCCGCATACAGTTCATTTGCGAACTCAATGAACGTCCGCAACTCCTTTTTGGTATGTATCGCGCGTATTTCCAGTGCCATATGATTCTCTTTGATTTTTAAGCGAGTGCAAAAATACTGCTTTTTTTTGAAATAGCCAAATTTTTGCCCAATAAAATAACTAAATGCTACAAGAAACGGTATTCGGTTACCTCGTCCAAGGTCTCCCCCGGGCGAAGGACGATGCAGGGAAAGTCCGCATGGTGGATACCGTCGGGCCAGTTCTGCGCCTCGAGACAAACGGCGTGTTGCTCGTCGTACATCGTGCCGTTCTTACCCTCGTGCTGCTCGATATAATTGCCGGTATAGACCTGCAGTCCCTTCATCGTAGTCCAGCACTCCATGGTTCGTCCGTCGGCCTGCAGAGTCGCAGCATGACGCAACTCGCGGGGTGCATCGCCGGCACAGAGACACCAGTTGTTATCGATACCTCTGCCGGGTACGAAGAACGCGTCGTGGATACGGTCACCGATACGTACGGGTTGACGGAAATCCATCGGTGTGCCTTCAACGGGCAGGATAGCACCTGTCGGACAAGCGGTATCATCGAAAGGCGTGTAGTTGTCCGCGAAGACTTGGAGGATATGCTCATCCACACGTCCGCTGTCTTCGCCCGCGAGGTTGAAATACGCATGGTTGGTGAAGGCTGCCAGCGTCGGGGCATCGGTCTTGGCCTCATAATGAATGACGAGACGGTTGTCTTTGGTCGCCGTATAGGTCACCCAGAGGTCAAGGTTACCCGGGAACCCTTCCTCTCCGTCTTTGGCGCGGTAGTGCAGGGTCAGTTCGTGCGCACACTGCGCCGTCACCTCCCATATCTTGGCGTTGAAACCCACTTCGCCGCCATGGAGGCAGTTGCCGTTATTGTTCTGCGGCAGGATATAGTCCTTGCCGTCCAGGGTAAAACGTCCGCCTTTGATACGGTTGGCCACACGTCCGCAGATGGCATTGAAATAAGTCTCTTGGGTGCGCCACTCATCGGCGGTCTTAAAGCCCAAGACGATATCCTTCACTTCGCCTTTGCGGTTAGCAACGAGCAACTTGGTGATCTTCGCACCCAAGTTACTGATCTCGACTTTGAGACCTCCGCTGCTCTTGATGGTAAAAAAACGAATCGGTTTCATATTATATTCTTCTGATAGTTACTAAATGGTGAGTATAAGCCGCAGCCTCCGCGCTATAGATGCCTTCGGCATCCAGTTTCTCCACTTTGACACGCCCGGAACAATGAATGACGCGCTCGGGATCAATGACGATACCGACGTGTGTAATTGGTAATTGGTCATTGGTCATTGGTGATTGGTGGTTAAAGAAGACGAGGTCGCCGGCTTGGGCATTCTTGAGGTTAGCGATCTTACGTCCTTGTGTGGCTTGCTCGGAAGCATTGCGCTTGAGGGACTTACCAAAAAGACTCATGACCACTTGCGTGAAACCCGAACAGTCCAGACCCATCGCGTTCTTTCCGCCCCAGAGGTAGGGGATGTTGAGGAAGAAACGCACGGCCTGCAAGAGGTTCGTTTGGTTCAAGTCCATAGGCTGAGCAATGACCATCGAGGGGTCGATACGAAAACCGACACCGAGCACCTCGAAGCGAGCACTGCTCGCTCCATTGGTCATTTGTAATTGGTAATTGGTTAATTTTGTACCTGCCGTCAAAGGAATGGTCTGTCCGTTGTTCTCACTCACGGCATAAGCCATTGGCATAGCAACCATCGCCGCGGTCTGTAAGGCCGTTTTGTGAGACTTGTATTCCGCGGCGGACATAGGCGCAATCATCTTCGCATCCACCCATCCTTCCTGGCCGTCCGACTCTAAGCGGATACGGTACCATTTGCTATTTGTGATTTGTGATTTGTCATTTATTATTTGACACAACTCACCGAACAGCATCTGGGTGTTCTGCTCTGCTCCTTCGCGCGCCTCAGCCCGTACGGGTATCACACTATATAACGAAATTCCTTTCACCTTTCACCTTTCAACTTTCACTTTACCAAACTTCCTGGGGATGGTCATTCTCGGTTCGCGGGTAGTCAATCGAGTAATGGAGTCCGCGACTCTCCTTGCGCTCCATAGCTTGGCGGGTTATGAGGTAACCCACGTTGATCATGTTACGCAGTTCGCAGATCTCCTTATCGGCTTTGACACGTTTGAAGAGGTCTTCGGTCTCTTCGTAGAGCAAGTCCAGACGTTCCCACGCACGACGTAGACGGAGGTCTGAACGGACGATACCCACATACGTGGACATGATCTGACCGACCTCTTTGACGTCTTGTGCGATGAGCACGCGCTCTTCGTTGGAGAGCGTGCCTTCATCGTTCCATGCCGGTATCTTATCATTGAAACCGTAGTTATCCACTACGCTCAAGCTATGTTTCGCAGCAGCGTCGGCATAGACAACAGCCTCGATGAGGGAGTTAGATGCCAGACGGTTTCCGCCATGCAGACCGGTGCACGAACACTCGCCTACGGCGTAGAGGCGTTTGATGGACGACTGACCATCCAGATCGACCTTGATACCGCCGCACATATAATGGGCACAGGGCGCCACGGGGATGTACTCCTTAGTGATATCGATGCCGATAGACAGACACTTGGCGTAGATATTGGGGAAGTGATGCTTGGTCTCTTCGGGGTCTTTGTGGGTCACGTCGAGGCAGACATGGTCGATCGCGTGAATCTTCATCTCGTTGTCTATCGCACGTGCCACGATATCACGCGGAGCGAGACTCAGACGCGGATCGTATTTCTGCATGAACTCTTCGCCGTTCGGCAAACGGAGGATACCTCCGTAACCACGCATCGCCTCTGTGATGAGGTATGCAGGATGGGTCTCGGCGGGGTTAAAGAGACTCGTCGGGTGGAACTGTACAAACTCCATATCCTTGACCGCACCTTTCGCACGATAGACCATAGCGATACCGTCACCGGTAGCTATCTCGGGGTTGGTAGTGGTCGCATAGACCGCACCCGTTCCTCCGGTTGCCATGAGGGTGATACGACTCAGGTACGTATCAATCTTCTGCGTCTTAGGGTTGAGGATATAGGCTCCGTAGCACTCGATATCGGGTGTACGACGTGTCACGCGAACACCTAAGTGGTGTTGGGTGATGATCTCCACGGCGAAATGGTTCTCCAGCACCTCGATATAGGGGTTGTTACGCACGGCTGCCATCAGTCCGCGTTGGATCTCTGCGCCGGTATCATCGGCATGGTGAAGGATACGGAACTCGGAGTGGCCTCCTTCGCGGTGCAGGTCGAAGTTACCGTCTTCTTTCTTGTCGAAGTTAACGCCCCAGTTGACCAGTTCTTGGATACCCTTCGGGGCGTTACGTACTACTTGCTCCACGGCGGCGGGGTCACTGAGCCAGTCTCCCGCTACCATGGTGTCGTGGATATGTTTGTCGAAATCATCAACTAACAGGTTGGTCACGGAGGCGATACCGCCTTGTGCCTTCGCTGTGTTCGCTTCCTCCAGCGTTGTCTTGCAGCACAACGCTATTTTGTATTTCTCGGTGCGGGCGATCTTGAGGGCAAAACTCATGCCGGCTACGCCGCCGCCGATAATTAAAAAATCGTATTTTTTTATCATATTATCTTGCTTTGCATAAAGCAAAAACACTATATTGCGTTCTTATATGACGTCGCATAGCCTTTAGGCAACTGCGCATCGTCTCACCGGTTGTTATCAGGTCGTCTACCAGCAGTATATGTTTATGGTAGAGCTGCTCGGGGTGGTTGACGGCAAACGCGTCCTTTACGTTCGTGCGCCGTTCGTCTCCGGTCTGCTTGGCTTGTTGGGGCGTGTTACGGACTCTCGTCACATGGGTCGTATCAACAGGAATACCGGTTACTGCACTCAGTCCGCGGGCGATATACTCCGCCTGATTATACCCTCTCTCGCGCAAACGAATCGGGTGTAAGGGCATCGGAATAATCACGTCTATCCCTTCAAAGAACTCCGTATCCAGCATCTCCAGTGCCGCTTGCCGTCCTAACTCATAACCTATCTGCGGTTGGTCTGCATACTTAAGGCGGTGAATAACGCGTTGCAAGGGGTGATCTTTCTCAAAGAAAAGAAACGATGCTGCATGCACGCCCACCACTTCCTCGGTACTGTTCTGCCGCAAGACCGCCTGTTCGGTGCGAGGCAAGTGTTGCAAGCAGTCGTCGCACAACCTGCCTTTCGGCATAGACTCTCCCACATACCTGCCGCACATCGGACAGGTACGGGGAAAGAAAAGACTAAAGAGTGACACCATTCTTGAAGATCGCTATCTCATGGTAGCCGTTCTTCTCGTTATTGGTCTTGGCGCCGTTAGCCACTTCTATCACGAAGTCTGCAAAACGTTTTGCCACCTCTTCCATCGGTTCGCCTTCGGCAATCACACCTGCATTGAAGTCAATCCAGTTCGGCTTGTTGTTGTACAAGTTCGAGTTGGTGGAGATCTTCATCGTAGGCACGTAGGTACCAAAAGGTGTACCGCGACCGGTAGTGAAAAGAACCATATGACAACCGCAGGAAGCGAGTGCTGTCGATGCTACGAGGTCGTTACCCGGGGCAGAGAGCAGGTTGAGTCCTTTCACTTGCAGGCGTTCGCCATAAGGCATCACACCGCGAACGAGGGACTTACCGCATTTCTGCGTACAACTGAGTGCTTTATCTTCGAGGGTGGAGATACCGCCGGCTTTGTTACCCGGACTCGGGTTCTCGCCTACCGGTTCACCGTGGCTCAGGAAATAGTCCTTGAAGTCATTGATGAGGCTGACTGTCTGATCGAAGAGGTCCTTGTTGGCACAACGGTCCATGAGGATGGTCTCGGCGCCGAACATCTCCGGCACTTCGGTGAGCACGGTTGTACCGCCCTGCGCTACCAACCAGTCGGACAGACAACCGAGGAGCGGGTT
>CACYGT010000071.1 GCA_902774075.1 uncultured Bacteroidales bacterium | reverse complement strand
CCACGCGTATTTGAGGGCTTGGCTCGATGTTATTTTCCGTCCTTTGAGGATAACGGGGTTTTCCTTCTTGAGGTGGTTGGCGGCATACATGAGCCGCTTGAGTTTTTTGATGTCGTTTGGCATAATTAATATTCGTTTTAGTGTTCACAATGATGGCTCATATCGCGTTCCATGCGCTGGTCGAAGGTGAGGTTATCGCGATAGAAGCCCTGTTGCGCGAGAGCAGCAAGTTCGGCCTCGAACTGCTCACGGGACATGGTTCGCGGGTCTTGGAGCTCACGTAGACGCTCGTAGGTAAAGAGACGGAGATTACCGTCCGGTACGACTTTTTTGAGGGCACGCTGACGCCTATCCGCTTCGGTATGCTCGGCACGCGTGAGCCAACAGAGGAGGTTGGCGGGCTTATAATCCAACGGATCGGGGATGATGTGATGACACACGCAAGGTTTGCCGGTCGTCGGATCAGTCGGCCGGTCACCATAGAAAGCTAGCGCCATGAGGAGATGGCAGTTCCTGACTCTTGTTGCTCTCAGACTTGGATACGCCGGACTACCGCCATAACTTTTGTTTTGCATACAAGGGCTAAAATCGTGTAGGACTTTCCGTCCTTGCGCGTTGAGGAAATAGCCGTCAGGGTGTGCCCAACGGACGATGCCGCGGGTGTAGTCAAGGGGTACTTGCTTGCAGCCTTGGTTCATAAACCAGACGCGTGTGGGTTGGTTGTTACACATAGCAGTCGGGGATTTGGAGGCCGAAGATGGCGGCCGCGATGAAACAAAGGAACGCGATGAGCGCGAGAAAAAGAGGGTCGCGGAATCCGTAGAGGGAGAGTGCTCCCAGAACGAGAAATAGGGTGATGAACACCGAAGATAGAAATATATAAATCATAGTACCGGATCTTTAGTGCAGCGACGTTGCTACAACTCAAATCCGATGCAAAGTTCAGGATAAAAAAAATGACCCGCAAAAATGCAGGTCATTATGGAAATAGAGTTCCGTCGAACGGAAATAAACTTCCGTTTTCGCGGAAATAGACGGAAGTTGACGGAAGTTATCTTTTATTGCGAGCGCCCCTAAAATTACGCTCCGTATAAGGCAGTTTTCCGAAACATTTTGTCAGCTCTTTATAGAGGGTAGCGGCATCGACATGTTGGGTCTCCAGATAGCCTAGATTCTCATTGTCCCAAATGACACGCCACAAGGATTCTGCCGAGCCTTTACACGCCGCACGAAGCTCTGCCTCAACTGTCTCGATACGGTTTTGGTCGTAACACTTCTTTGTGAAATAAGGGAAGGTGGAATGTTGTACTGTTTTCGGTTCATCTGAAACGAAATGAACATAGAGATCAATAACCAAATGGCTCTCAGATTTTTTTTGTCATAGTGTGTAAAATTTAAATTGTTGATATTGTTAGTTTTATCATGAAAATCGCCCGCATATACGGGCGATTGGATATGTCTGGATGATATTTGTGATTATAGAGGTTTTAGCATGTGTATTTGCATTTAGGATAGTTGCTACAACCATAAAAGTCGCCATGTTTGCCAGTTCGTTTGATTAGATTTCCTCCGCACCTAGGACATTTTCCATTTGCAATAGAAGTCGAGACATGGCTTTGATATTGGTTGACAGCTTGTTTGGCTTGATTTGCGTGTTGTTTTCTTGCTTGGCGACCTTTTATGTTTAGAGTCAATAAATTATTATATATCTGTTCGGCTTCTTCTAAGGGGATTATCGGGTTCTTTTGTCGCAAGATAAAGAAGAAAACCTTTCGCCAACTCATCACGTTAGCCGTAGAGACTTGAACCTGTAATTGTGCTCTTGGTGAGAATGCGATTACCGAGGTAAACTGAGCATTTGGAAATTGAGCCAATACTTTTGATAAAGCATTTATATGAGTTTGATTTTCCTGTATAGGGTTCTGAAAACTTAAGTTGTTTTTACGCCAATATCTTTGCCAATGAGAAGAAGTATCAGTACCGTGTATATATCCGTAAATATTCTTTGTCTCAATAACAAATATGCCATAAGGGCTAACCACTACATGGTCTATCTGGGCTGTGCGATCTGGCGCTTTTTGAATCAATAAATCATTGATGACAAAGTATTTCTTCTTGGGTAAAAACCACAATCTTCTTGATACAGCTCTTTCTCCTTTGTCACCAACCCATTTAGTCCCTAAAAACGGGCCTAAAATAGAAAGGATAACAAAGCTTATAGCTAATATCAACAAGAACCAAAACATTTACCAATTTGTCAAAAATTATCGATATTATTATGCGGACAATGGTTCATCTCTGTGTTTCATTTTAATCGTTGTTAATCATACCGTGTTCCGGGGTTGAGGTCCTGGGGGCTGAACCAATGGATGCCATACTCCTCCAGCAAGATTTGCTTCTTGATGGCCCAGAATAAGTGACAAGCGCCCATCGGCCATTGGCCTCTACGCAGACCCAGCTCTTTGCGCATCTGCTCTTCTGCGCGAGCGTCCACTTCCTTCTCGATGGCTTCGAAATCCATCGTGCTGCTGTCTCCTACTTCTCCTTCCTTTTTCGTTCGTCCATGATGGCATGTGAACGGAAAGAAGCGGCCGGTACGTTGGCAATAGGCTTCGTATTCCTCGCCAAAATCGCGGCGAAGACGCATCTCTTCGGTCACTACCTGCACGAGCATGATGGCTACGAAGATGACCCAAACCAGCAAGGCCTGCCAGGTCCAGAGCCAGACGATGTAGCCCAGTAGGTAGATGAAGGTGCCGGTCAGCATGGGATTGCGGTTCAGGCGATACGGACCGTCCGTCATCAGGTGTTGCGTACGCGGACCTATCTCGTGGTCGAACGCGTCCATGGGGTTGCCTTTGCCCTGCCGTTTCATATAGACGATAGTCCAGATGCTAAGCGTCAATCCACTAAGAATGAGCAGACCCGTTATCGATGCACGCAGCGCACCGATATGCTCCAATGTCGGCATACCTGATGCCAGCCACATGATCGTTGGCAGCAGTACAACGAACATCAATCCGCCCAGCACGTAGCCGGCTATTGCACGAAATGTTTTCATATGGTCGTTAATTGTTTGTTTGTCTTTGCAAGCATTCTGCCTGCAAAGGTACACAAAAAAAATGACATACGCAAATGCGCATGCCATTTTTTTAATAATTAGAAGTATGATTACTCCATGTCGTCACCGTTGAGGGCGGCTTCGGCAGCCTCGCGGGCAGCCTGGATAGCAGCGTACTCTTCGGCGTTGTGGACGGTGATCTTAGCGAACTCACGTAAGCCCGTACCAGCCGGGATGAGGTTACCGCAGATAACGTTCTCTTTCATACCCTCGAGGTAGTCCACTTTACCGCGGATAGCGGCTTCGTTGAGGACCTTGGTGGTCTCCTGGAAGGAGGCAGCGGACATGAAGGACTTGGTGCCGAGGGCAGCGCGGGTGATACCTTGGAGGATCTGTTTCGCGGTAGCGCACTCTGCATCACGTGCTTCTACGAGTTTCTTATCGCGGCGACGGAGGCTCGAGTTCTCATCGTGGAGACGACGTGCGGTAACGATCTGTCCCTCATGGAGGTTCTCAGAGTCACCGGCGTTGGTAACGACTTTGCGTCCCCAGATACGGTCGTTTTCCTCGAGGAAGTCGAGTTTATCGACGATATCACCCTCCAGGTAACGGGTGTCACCCGGCTCGAGGATCTCTACCTTACGCATCATCTGGCGTACGATGATCTCGAAGTGCTTATCGTTGATCTCCACACCCTGCATACGGTAAACCGCCTGAGCCTCGTTGACGATGTAGTTCTGCACGGCGGTCGGACCCTGGATCGCCAGGATATCTTCCGGCGTGATAGCACCGTCAGAGAGGGCTACACCGGCACGTACGAAGTCACCTTCCTGTACGAGGATCTGCTTGGTAAGCGGGATGAGGTAAGCCTTCTGCTCACCGAGTTTATTGGTGATGAAGAGCTCACGGTTACCACGTTTGATCTTACCGAAGGAGATCTCACCGTCGATCTCGGCCACAACAGCCGGGTTAGACGGGTTACGTGCCTCGAAGAGCTCGGTGATACGGGGCAGACCGGAGGTGATATCACCGCCGCTGTTGGTAGCACGAACCATCGAGAACAAGGTGTCTCCGACATGTACCTCTGCACCTTCCGTGAAGATAAGGCTTGCTTTAACAGGCAGGTTGTAGGAACGAAGGACGTTACCGTTCTTGTCCACGATATGTGCCTGCGGCATCTTGGTCTTATCCTTGGTCTCGGTGATGGATACCTCACGTTTGCCGGTCTGCTCATCGGTCTCGGTCTTGCAGGTGATGCCTTCGATGACATCCTCGTACTTGATGAAACCGTCTTGCTCGATCAGCAACGGGATCTTATACGCATCCCAGGTGCAGACCTCGGTACCCTTGGTGTATGCCTTACCGGACTCGACGAAGAGCTTGGAAGCGTACGGGATATCGAAGGTAGCGAGTATGACACCTGTCTTCTCGTCCTTGAGGGTCATGGTGTTCTTACGGCTGACTGCGATAACGTCGCCAGCAGCGGTCGTGATGGTACGGAGATCTTCGATCTCGACGATACCGTCGCGAGTCAGCGAGTAGGAGTCTTGTGCAACTGCACCGCCTGCCAAACCACCGGAGTGGAAGGTACGGAGGGTCAGCTGTGTACCCGGCTCACCGATGGCCTGTGCGGCAATGACGCCGACAGCCTCACCCTTCTGCACCATCTTACGGGAAGCGAGGTTACGTCCGTAACACTTCGCACATACACCGTGTTTGGATTCGCAGGTGAGTACGGAACGGATAACGACCTCCTCGATACCTGCTGCCTCGATAGCCTCGCACTGCGGCTCGCGAATCTCTTCGCCGGCAGCAACAATGAGGTTACCTTCGTTATCGAAGACATCGTGTACGGATACACGGCCGAGGATACGGAGGGTGAGGGAAGCGGTGACATGACCGTTAGCATCCTTGATAGCGCGTGCGGTATCGGCCAGACCCTTACGGGCACCGTGGGTAGAGATGAAGTACTCGAGCACGGACATACCCTCTTTGAAGTTCGCGAGGACAGGGTTCTCGATATCGGTACGTGTGTCGGTCGAACCGGCTTTCAGAGGCTTACCCATGATACCACGGATACCCGCCAACTGCTTGATCTGGTCGGCATTACCACGCGCACCGGAGTCCATCATCATATATACAGAGTTGAAACCGTTATCAGCCTCCTGCATGTGCTTCATAAGGATCTCCTTCATCTCGGCATCGATCTGCTTCCATGTATCGACGGTCTGACGATAACGCTGGTCATCGGAGAACTCACCGATAGAGTAGAGCATGTTGATGTTATCGACGGTCTCGTTACCTTTGGCGATGAGGGCAGTCTTCTCCTCGGGGATAAGGATATCGTTGAGGTTGAAGGACAGACCACCGCGGAAGGCGCGATAGTAACCGAGGTCCTTGATGTCGTCGAGGAACTGTGCTGCGCGTGCCACACCGCAGGTCTTGATGACCTGAGAGATGATGGCCTTGACGGCACCTTTCTTCATAAGTACGTTCTGATAACCGATCTCCTCGGGAACGTACTGGTTGACGATGACACGGCCCGGCGTGGTCTCGATGAGTTGTCCTTTGACACGCACTTTGACTTTCGCGTGGATGTCCACACGTCCTTCGTTGAGGGCGATGATAGCCTCTTCCTCGGAATAGAAGGTGAGACCTTCACCCTTGACGCCTGCGCGTTCCTTAGTGATATAATAGAGACCGAGGATCATATCCTGCGAAGGCACGGTAATCGGGTTACCGTTGGCCGGGTCGAGGATGTTATGCGATCCGAGCATGAGGAGCTGTGCCTCGAGGATAGCCTCGTTAGAGAGCGGCAAGTGGACTGCCATCTGGTCACCGTCGAAGTCGGCGTTGAAGCCGGCACAGGACAGCGGGTGCAGTTGGATTGCCTTACCCTCGATCATACGGGGCTGGAAAGCCAGGATACCGTGACGGTGCAGGGTCGGTGCACGGTTGAGGAGGACGGGATGTCCTTCCATCACGTGCTCGAGGATCTCATAGATGACCGGCTCGCGGCGATCGATGATCTTCTTCGCGGACTTCACCGTCTTGACGGTACCGCGCTCGATGAGCTTACGGATAATAAACGGTTTGTAGAGTTCGGCAGCCATCTCTTTCGGCAGACCGCACTCGTGCATCTTCAGTTCCGGACCTACGACGATAACCGAACGTGCAGAGTAGTCCACACGTTTACCGAGCAGGTTCTGACGGAAACGTCCTTGCTTACCCTTGAGGGAGTCGGACAGGGACTTGAGCGGTCGGTTGGCCTCGGACTTCATAGCGGTCGTCTTACGGCTGTTGTCGAAGAGCGAGTCCACTGCCTCCTGAAGCATACGCTTCTCGTTGCGGAGGATGACGTCCGGCGCTTTGATCTCCATGAGTCGTTTGAGACGGTTGTTACGAATGATGACACGACGATAGAGGTCGTTGAGGTCAGAGGTAGCGAAACGTCCACCATCCAGCGGTACGAGCGGGCGGAGTTCCGGCGGGGTAACAGGCACAGCCTGGAGAATCATCCACTCAGGACGGTTCTTACCGGCGGAAGCGCGGAAAGCTTCAACCACCTGGAGGCGTTTGAGGGCCTCCTGACGGCGCTGTACAGACGACGACTTGTCAGCTGTTGCGCGGAGCTCGTAGCTCAGTTCGTCGAGGTTGAGGCGGCAGAGCAGATCGTAGATAGCCTCTGCACCCATCTTGACGATGACCTTCTGCGGGTCGGTATCCTCGAGCAGGTCGTTGTTCTCCGGGAGGATAGCGAGTACCTGCTGGTACTGATCCTCGTCGAGGAGCATACAGTTCTCGATAGGCAGACGGTTCTTGTCGCTCTCGTGCTTCTCGCCGATCTCCTGACCCTCGAGGGCACCTGCCTGTACGACGAGGTATTTCTCGTAGTAGATGACAGAGTCGAGTTTCTTGGTCGGGATACCGAGGAGCGCCGCCATCTTAGAAGGCAGCGAGCGGAGATACCAGATATGAGCTACGGGAACGACGAGTTTGATGTGACCCATACGCTCACGGCGCACTTTCTTCTCTGTTACCTCGACACCGCAACGTTCGCAGACGATGCCTTTGTAACGGATACGTTTGTATTTACCGCAATGACATTCGTAGTCTTTGGTAGGACCGAAGATACGCTCACAGAACAAACCGTCACGTTCGGGTTTGTAGGTACGATAGTTAATCGTTTCCGGTTTGAGCACCTC
>CACYGT010000070.1 GCA_902774075.1 uncultured Bacteroidales bacterium | reverse complement strand
TTCCTGCTGCATATGTTCTTTGTAGCCATCGACCCGACGAGCCTGAACAAGCAAGGGCACGACGAAGGAACCCGTTACCGCACCGGCATCTATTATACGGACGAGGCAGATGTCCCTACCATCGAGAAAGTCTATGCCGAAGAACAAAGCAAGTATGCGCAGCCATTGGCGGTAGAGAAACTGCCTTTGCTCAATTTCTGTCCTGCCGACGAGTATCATCAGGATTACTTGGACAAACATCCGGACGGGTATTGCCACTTGCCGAAAGCCTTGTTTGCCTTTGCTCGAAACATAAAAGATATGATGCGATGAACACGATATTTATTGTACTACCTATACTGACGTTGCTGATGTTCGACTTGGGCTTAACCCTCAAACCGAAGGATTTCCAACTCATTGCCCAACGACCCAAACCGGTGATCGTCGGACTTGTCGGACAGATCATCTTATTGCCGCTCATCGCCTGGGGAATTATTGAAGTCCTTTCAACTTTCAACTTTCATCTTTCATCTTTATTTATCATCGGCATCATGTTGGTTGCTTGCAGTCCGGGCGGCAGTTCGAGCAATGTGTTCTCGATGTTAGCCAAAGGCGATGTGGCGCTGTCCGTAACGCTGACAGCCTGCAGCAGTATCATCACGCTCTTTACCTTACCGCTTATCATGGCGTGGGTGACGGCGAGCGTAGGCGAAGCAACCGATATCCATCTGCCTATAGCTAATCTGTTGATTCAGAACATCGTGCTGATGGTCGTGCCCATCTCCATCGGCTTCATCCTCAATATCTTCCGCGAGCAAACGGCAGCAAAGATCCACAACGTACTCAAACGCATCGCCATGCCGGCACTTATCCTTCTGGTGACGGTGTTCTTCGTTCAGCACAAACAGACCATCGTGACAGAGTTTGCCTCCTTAGGTCTAACGATGACCGTGCTGATACTGGCCACAACGGGCTGCGGTGCTCTACTCTCTTGGCTGCTAAAACTGACCACCAAAGAGCGACGCACCTTAGTCATCGAAATCGGTATGCAGAACGCCGCTCAGGCTATCACGATCGCGTGCAGTCCGCTTATCTTCAACAACGAGATCATAGCCATCCCGGCTATCATATATGCCCTGATGATGAACCTCATCCTCTTGGCATACGTAGGTATAACCAAAATAGAATGAAAGTGTTACAAATCATATTAGGTGTCATTCTGCTGCTTGGAGGAGCAGGGCTGGCTGTGTTGTCACATCCTGCTTTCGGGCTGTGGAGACATGTGTCGAAAGAACGGATACAGGCGTCACCGAACTATCGAGACGGGCTGTTCCAGAACCAGGTGCCGACTCCGCAATTCACAGGGGACTCCGCAAGCACGAGGGGTACATTATGGCGCTTTCTGACGAATAAAGACACGCTGCGTCTGCCGCAGCAACCGATACCTGCGGTCAAGACCGACCTCAAGAACCTGCCGACCGATAGCGATTGGCTCGTATGGTTCGGACATTCGTCGTATCTGTTTTGCTTGAACGGCAAGCGGTATTTAGTGGATCCGTTGTTAAAACCTGAGTGGCCATCGTCGATGATGTTGAAAGCCTTTGCGGGCACAGATATCTACCGTCCGGATGACTTGCCGGACATTGACGTGCTTATCATCACGCACGAGCATTGGGATCATATGGATTACGCGACCTTGCGTGACATCCGTAAGCAAGTTAAACAGGTTTTCTGTCCGCTCGGCATCGCCGATTACCTGCGCCATTGGGGCTACACAAATGAGCAAATCAAGGAAATGGATTGGCAGGACAAATTACAAATGACAAATAACAAATTACAAATTACTTGCTTACCGTCCCGTCATTTTAGTAATCGTTTGCTCGGCAAGCGCAATCAGACACTCTGGGCATCGTTCATGGTCGAAGCCGGTGGACGCAAGGTCTATATCGGCGGTGACGGAGGTTATGACAAGCGTTTTGCGGAAATACATGAGCGTTTTGGATCTGTGGACCTCGCGCTCTTGGAAAACGGTCAGTACAATGCCAATTGGAAATATATCCACACCATGCCGGAAGAGCTTGAAAAGGTCATCTTGGATCTCCAAGCCAAACAGGTCTTCACCGTTCATCATGACAAGTTTGCCCTTTCCGTCCATCCCTGGTACGAACCGGACAGCGTGGCACACGACATCGCCACAAGACACCACATCCACCTCTTGGATGCTCCTATAGGAACAGTGGTGAAATATTGATAGAAAAAAACTAATCATCCTAAATAATGGAAATAGTTGACCTCTTTTATTAATTATAATATGGTTTTATTATGAAGAAATTTTTATCACTTTTATGTGCCCTGACCATTGTGCTTGGCACAAGTGCAGCACCGCAACGGCTTCACAAGCCGCTTAACAAGGATGCGCAACAATTAGAGCAACGTCTCAACAAGGCTAAGACCGTTCAAGAGCGAGACGAAATCATGCTGAAGTACAAACGGAGTCATAAGGCAAGTGCTACAACTTCCGCGATTGCTAAAGCGCCGAAAGTGCGTCATGACGAACCGGAGAAAGTGGCTATCGATCGCGTTTCGACGATTGTGATGGGTGCGGATGAGGAGCTGGTGATCAGTTATGGTCTGCATCAGAGCGAAGAGAACGGCAACAAGCATTTCCATTTCTCGTTCCCGCTCGCAGAAGGACAGCATGACATTGAGTTAGGCAAGACCTACAGCCTGGCAGAAATGGATGCCACAGACTGCACATGGGATCAAGATGAGTATAATGAGGATTGGGATGTGATCTCGTATCAACTGACCTCCGCTACGTTTACCAAGACGTTGGGAACAGGATATGATTTTCATATCACGGCAACCGTAACAGACGAGAACGGCAACGTGTTTGCGTTGAGTTATGATGAGGAGGCCTTGGTTCCGACGGGCGAGGAGAAAGAAGTGACGTTCAGCAAGGTAATGGATTTTGACCGTGATTTCAAAGGCCAATGGTTGCTTCGTTCGCGCAGCAAAGACTATTTTGTGCAACTGGCCTTCTACGGTCCGGCAGAGATAGCGGGAACGTATGACCGCAACGCTATTGCGCTCGACGAGAGTTATGTAGAGTTCCCGACAGACGAAGTAGATGAGTACGATGAGCCGGTCTATAAAACGGTTTATTTGAAAGACGGTACGATCGTTGTCAAAGAGGCCGATGGTCGCACCGATGTGTCGGCAAGTGTGCTGGGCGCGGACGGTGTGAAATACAACGTGAAGATGTTCTTTGAGACGCCGAAAGCCCTGAGCAAAGATACCATAGAGGCAAAGAATCTCTATATCGACGATTGGTCGTTCGAATGGATGGGTGAGTTGGCTGTTTATGGCGGCGATGTGGATGGCGTCTATATCGGGTTGAGCCTGTACAGAGAAAATACCGAAGACGGTTTCTTGGGCGATTACGTAATCGAGAACGAGGGTCGTAGCAGCGGTGAGGTGACGGTAAACCACGAGACATATAGCTTCTATTCAGGCACAGTTAACGTGGCTCGCGAGAATGATCAGTATGTCGTTACCGGCACGGCGTTAGCATGGAACAATGTCGAATATACATTCCGTCTGAGCGAACCGGACGTAGTAGTGACGCCGAAGAGCTTCACGTCGGACAAGATGGTGATCGATATCTATAACTACATTGATGAACAATGGTTCGAGATCGCCGGTTTTGATTCGGATCGTGAGAAATACCTGTTGCTGACCGTTCTGTCGGATAAGGTAGCCGGAAGCTACACCGAAACGGATCTGGATCAAGACTACACCTATCTGTCGATTGGTGGCACGACGTATAGTGTGATAAGCGCAGATTTGACGGTAGAATACACTGCACCGCAAGCGAAAGTAAGCGGTACGATCCTGCTTATCAACACGACTAACCAGTACGACAAAGTGGAGCTGACGGTAGAAGCAACGGCTAAACCGTATGAGCCGTCGGAGCGTAACGTGACCATCAGTGCGTTCTCGCGCGAATATGTAGCGGGGGAGACCGAAGAAGGCGAAAAAGTATATGCTTTGAATTATCAATTGCTTTCGGAGGATCGTCAACAGCTGTTCGGATTGATGTTCAAGTCGACGCAATGGGTGGCCGAAGTGGAGCTGGGCAAGACCTATACGATGGCGGATATGTTTGAGAGTTACGGTCAAAATGCGTACGAACGAGAACTTATCGTGTATACCGATGTGCAGTTCACCAAGACCGCAACCGAGGACAATGTGAAGATTGTTGCTAAGATCAGGGATACCCGCGGTAATGTATGGAACTTAACATACGAAGGCGAAGATGCAGGTCTCGCTACACCGTTTGATGTACGCCTGGGCCAAGCCAATAATTTCGCGCATGATATAAACGCTATTGAGTATGAGATGGTCGATGTGGACAATACGTTCAAGTGCGTGCTCGTCATACCGGTAGAAGAGGGCGCAGAGGATGTGGAGAACGATCGCACCTATTCGTCGCAGAACGATGAGATTAACCTTATCGACAGTTATTTGTCGATCCTTGGCGAGGAGCATGCAGTCACCGGCGCATCCTTCCATAAAGAGTCGTATGGAGACTTCGTAGAGATCAACGCTACTGTCATCGACGAGCGCGGCTATACCTATCGCCTCACGTTCTACGACGATGGTTTCCACCCGACAGGCGACACCTTGCAGATTGTGATTGCAGAGATACCGTCGGTCGTTTATGACGCAGAATATAGCGCTTGGTATATTTATGCAGAGGACGAGGCGCATGTCCTTTCCCTCCAACTCGAAGATGAAGTGGGCGAAACGCCGGTTGGCGAGTATGACGTTTGGTCGATTGTTACCTGGTCTTCTCACATTGAGGTCATCACCGGTTTCGATGATGACGGCTATCCTATCTCCGACTACATCGGTATTCACACGGCATATAGTGTAACCATTACCGGCGAAGAAGAGAATTATGCAATTCGCGCGCTCCTTATGGGCGAGGATGGAAACGTATACGATGTCTATGTCAACACCCGGCCGGAAGGCATTGAGAACGTGCAAACAGGCAACGTACAATGCACCAAGTTGATCGAGAATGGTCAACTCTATATCATCCGCGAGAACCGCAAATACAATGTATTAGGTTTCTAATAGGAAAGATTTGGCAGAAAGTTCAGAATAGACTTCACAAAAAAGTTCACAAAAGGAAGCGACCCATTTGGATCACTTCCTTTTTCCATGTATCCGCCCATGCATGGCGGATCGGGGTCATTCACCTGTGACAGCTGCTTTCGCGAGCTTCCAGAGGTACGACTTCCAGGTCTTCGCGCCACCCGGCTGGTCTTTCTGCGCCAGGTAGGCCACTTGGTCGCCGGAGAGCGTGCTCAGGTTCTTCGCGCGGGTATTCACCCACTCCAGACGCTCGGTAAAGAGCGTACGGATCTCGATCTCGTGATCGGAAACAGGAGTCGAACGGTCATACGCATCGGCGGACTTGATGTACACCCGCTGGCAGTTCGGGTTAGTCGTCTCCGCAACGCGGTGGGTTGCGATTACATACTCGCCACATTTGTGACCGTCTTTCTTTTTCGGCTTTGCCAATGCTCCCGAGAGATTCTCAAAGAGCGGATTCAATTTAGTTTGTCCCATAATAGTTAAAGTTAGGTTTAATGGTTAATAATTCTGTGATTTTTTTTGTCGACCTTTTTACGACCTTTTACCGACCTTTTACCGAGGT
>CACYGT010000069.1 GCA_902774075.1 uncultured Bacteroidales bacterium | reverse complement strand
CAATACACAAAAGAGGGAAGCGTCAGTGCGGCTGCCATAGGCCACAATGATCGTTTGAGACCTTTTTTTGCGATATACAATCCGCCTAAAATGCCGCCGGCTAACAAACAGATGACGCCTATTGTACCATATAGAACACCCACAGTATCAGTGCTTAACGCCAAACCTCCGCCGAACAACTGCCCTCCACGTAGAAGCGTCTCGCGGCTATCCACTAAGAACGGTGCACTAAGTTTGACCAGAAATCCTTCGCTCAGACGATAGAGGAGCATAAAACCGATCGCCAGCCCTACGCCGGGCTTTGTGAAGAACGTTCGGAATGTTTCACCTAACTCTTTCCAAACCTTTCGACCATCACCCGTCTCCCGTAACTCGTCTTCCTTTTCTACCTTCGGCAGACAGAAACAATGGTACAGTGTTACGAGCAGCAGGATCACACTCGTAGCCCCCAGCGTCAGTTGCCAGGACAGCGGGATATCGCCTGTCTTGTTTTCGATATAACCGGCTATATATACCAGCACGCCTTGCGAGAACACCGACGCGATGCGATAGAAGGTAGAGCGGATACCGATGAACCGTGCCTGACTCTGCTCGTCGTGCGCCAACATATAGTAGCCGTCGGCAGCGATGTCATGCGTGGCAGAGGAAAAAGCAGTTAAAATAAACAGTACCAGCGTCCAGCGGAACATGCCTGCTGACGTAGCCTTTGCGGCGATCATGTCGGCAGACGGGTGGGGGAGTGTCAGCGTCAGGAGGATACACAATACGGTCATCGCCGCCTGCATCGTCACTACCCACCAGCGTTTAGTGCGGAACACATCCACAAACGGACTCCATAGACCCTTCAGAAACCAAGGGAAATAGAGCAGCGTTGTGAAGAAAGCCAGTTGATCATTAGGCACCCCCATTTTGGCAAACAGCATCGTAGAGATGCTGTTTACCAAGAAATATGGGATACCTTCTGTGAAGTACAACGTCGGTACCCACACCCATGGGGATATATTTTTTACACTGTACACTTTACACT
This sequence comes from uncultured Bacteroidales bacterium, assembly GCA_902774075.1. GTDB lineage: Bacteria > Bacteroidota > Bacteroidia > Bacteroidales > Paludibacteraceae > Colicola. Next base: position 4,796 of record CACYGT010000069.1, on the reverse strand, counting down.
ATACACCTTAATAATATATGCGTACGTGCGCGCGTTATTGGAAGTTAGCGCGGTTATCTACTACGTCTGCTTTTTCTTCCATCAATTGGATAGCTTGGTACGGCAAATAGGCCAGACGCGAAGCCAACTGAGCTTTCTCGCTTTCTACGTTCAGTTCGCTTGCTGCGTTGTTGGCTGCACCGGTCTTCACTACGAACACACCCGTGTTGCCCTCGATAGGTGCACTCAGTGCGTTCTCGCCCAGCGCGATTGTCTTACCGATGACTGCAGGCTCGATGCCGGCGTTACCCAGACGGCTGTCTGCCAAGCTCACACGCTCAACCGATTGAACCGGTTGACCCATAATTTGAGCAGCTGCCTCCAGCGTCTCAGCGCCTTTCAGCTGTTTCTTGATATACGCAGCTTTCGCGTGGTTGCGTGCCTCGTATGTCAGTTCTGCACGAACGTCTGCCAACGGACGATACTCGCCGTCGTTCACTTCTGTCAGCGCAGCTACGATGAACTGCTGACCGCACTCGAACACGTCAGATACCTGACCCTCTTTGGCCTCGAATGCCCAACGTACGATAGGACGGCTGGATTTCAACTGGCCTACCTTGTCGGTGGTAGCTGTCAAGTTGTACTGTGGGATAACAGCAATACCTTGCTCCTGAGCAGCTTGCTCCAGAGCCTCGGAGTTGTTATTATTGACGATGAACTGCTTTGCGTTGTTGTAGATGATCGAATAGGTCTTGCTGGACGGAGTTACCTCGCGTGCCAGGATAGCCAACTTCACTTTCGGGGTCGGTTTGCTGATGTCCATGATCTCGAAGGTCTGCTCACCCATACCTTGTGCTACAGTGAAGCGTGTACCGCGTTTGCCTGCGAAAGCGGGCTCTGCGATGTTCTTCGGCAGATCACTTGCGCGGAACCAACCGAACTCCTGATCCTCACCGCCTTCTACGATACCCTTGAGTTCTACCGAGTCAGGCAGCGAATAGCCGGCCTGCATGATACGAGCCATAGCGTAGGTGTTGTTCTCAAACAGGATCTCTGTGCACTGACCGGCCTTAGCGCCCTTAGCGAACGCAAAGTCCTTGAACTGTGCCGGTACAGTCTCGATCGAGTAGTCACGACCGTCGTACATGATATCCGAGTTGGTGTTCACAACGAGGCTCACGTCCTCTGTCGTCTTGAACTCCTCCTGAAGACTGAGCATGAGGTTCTCTGCCGCCTTGAAGTCAGCCTCGCTCGGTACGATATCGAACGCGATGTACTTGATCGCGCGGTTTGGAGTCTGTTTGTACTCTGCTTTATGCTGCTTGTACAGTTTCTTTACATCCCCTTCGCTTACCTTCACCAGACTGTCGGCTACCGTGAAATACGGCTGTACGGCAAACTCAGCGCTCACGCCGTTCTTGCGGCTGTCGAAAGCGAACTCAGCGTCCAGGCTGTTCGGTTTAACCAAGTGCTGGAACAGAGATACGTATTTCTCTTGCATGTAGTTCACGCGAACCACTTTCTCCCAGTACAACCAATAGGTCTTGATCTGCTTGAGGTTAGCGTTCTGCTCTGCGTCCTCGCCTTCCTGGTTGATAGCCTGCAGCAGACTGATTACCACGTCGCGGCTGAACTGTCCGTTCTCGTCAAAGAACGCACGGCGGCTGCGAATGATCTGGTGAGGGTTCTCACCGATACATAACTCGCTCAACTCGTCTGCCGTTACTTCCATGCCGATTTTCTCAGCTTGTGCGCGAAGCGTGTAGTCCATCAGGAACAGATTCCATACCTGGTTACGTAATTGCACACTGGCATCTTCGTCAATGTCACGACGTCCTGTCTCAATCTTGTAAACTTCTGTCACTTGGTCCTTAGCGGCCTCATACTCCGTGTAGTGAATCTTCTGACCTTCAATCACGCCGACGTTCTCGCGGCTACGGTTGAAGAAACTGCTACCGGAGTTCAAAAAGTCTCCGAGGATAAATGCTAACATGGCGAGACCCACAATTGCGATCAACAACGCGCCATGATTTCTAATTCTTTGTAAACTTGCCATTTTTGTATATTAAATCTTTTGTTTTTTGTTTGCTTATTCGGGATTTTATTCCTCTATGATCTCCACGTTACCGTTCTTGATCTCGGGGTTGCCGCTGTATTTGGTGATCGGACCGATCATGCGCACCTTTGTTCCGATAGGCACAGCCACGCCGTTGGGTACGTTACAGTAGTAACCTTGTACCACTTTGGTACCTTCCTTCACGTCGTCCAGCCAGATGAATTTCTGCTGACCTCTGCTGATGGTAGCATCATAACCCTCCGATTGAACATAACCTTCAATGACGTATATGTCGTTGGTAGTCTCGTTATTCTGCATCGTAGCTACCGCTTCCTTAGCCTGCGCGCAAGTAGCGTAAACCGTGTCAATCGGCGGGAAGGCATTGGTGAAGTTCTCGTTGCTCGAGGAGTAGATAAACGCGTTATCGGCCGTCTCAGCTGTACCGTTGTAGTTCTTAATCTGACTGCGGAGTACCACGAAGTCACCAACTACTACTTGGTTTGCATTCGTCAGGTTTCTACCATCTTTACCCTTCACACGGTATCCTTCAAACTCAACGGTCGAAGTTGTACCGTCGTTTGTCGGGGTAATGAAGAAGGTAGCATTGCCGTACGAACTTACGCCCTCAGTGATTCGGCTGATCCATCCCTTGATATAATAGTTCTCCGTAGTCGTGTTGCCGCTACCGACAGCTTCGCTGATCTCGCGCGCCTTATAGACATTGATCGTACCTTCCGGAACGTCAACACCTTCGGCGTCCGGAGTTACGTTCGTCGTGTCAATCGGCGGGAAGGCTGCATTATAGGCCTCGTTGTTGGAAACCTCTATCGAGCAAGTACCGCTGCTCTCAATAGTACCGCTATAGTTCTGAATCTTACATTTCACTACAATGAAATCACCGATCTGCAGTACATCGTGGTTCGGCAACTTAGCTCCGCCGCGACCCAATACACGGTAGCAGTAGAAGTCTTTCAGACCTTGGCCGTCCTCACGAGCACTCATGTGAACGTAGTCATTGCCGTATTTGGCAAAACTGGTCTCCCAATCGGGTTCACTCTTGCTACGAGCCTCTTCGTCGAAATTACGAACCCATCCTTTGATGTAATACGTCTGCTCTGTGGTTTGGCCGGCTGCCAGTTTCTTACCGATCTTCACAGCCTCGTTCACGTTAATTGCTCCCTCCGGAATCTCGATTCCTTCAGGATCTGGATCCGGATCCGGATCTGCGATCTCGGGCATAGTGTCATTTTTCGTCATGTCGTTGTCTCCCGGAGACGGCATGTACGGGGTCTCATTGCAACTAACAAATGCCAACGTAACCATTGCGGTCAATACAAATAAAATCTTTTTCATATTGCTTTTAATTTTTTATGATATTCTATTCAAGGTTCGCTATTATCCATAATTTCTCAAAATAGCGCACAAAATTACAAAAAATATTTCACGCGCGCAAATAAATAGGGAAAAAAGTGAAAAAAAAATCATTTTTCTTGCGTATATCAATTTTTTATTGTAATTTTGCACGCTTTTTCGATGGTAGGGCATCGTGTGCCCGCACGAGAAGTAATATGTATTAACTTTTAAATATTTGAAAGTATAGCAACTATTACTCCCAGACCGCGCGGCGGTCGTGTTATCAAAGAGGACCCGCATCGTATCAACGATAAGATTCGCGGTGTGGCCCAAGTGCGCCTTATCGGCGACAATGTAGAACAAGGTATTTACTCCTTCCAGCAGGCTATGCGTATAGCCGATGAGCAAAATCTCGACCTCGTTGAGATAGCGCCTACCGCTACCCCGCCTGTCTGCCGTGTGATTGACTACCAGAAGTTCCTCTACGCCCAGAAGAAAAAGCAAAAAGAGGCGAAGCAAAACCAAAAGAAGCAGGAGATCAAGGAGATCCGTTTTGGTCCCCAGACCGACGATCACGACTATAACTTCAAGCTCAAACATGCGATCGAGTTCCTCAAGGACGGCAACAAAGTGAAAGCTTATGTCTTCTTCCGCGGACGCTCTATCGTCTTCAAAGAGCAAGGCGAACTCCTTCTTGCGCGTTTTGCTGCCGACCTCGCCGAGTACGGAAAACCCGATAACGTACCCAACCTCGAGGGCAAGAGAATGATCATGAACATCTCGCCTAAGAGCCAAAAAGGATAAACAAACCGCAAGTCGTAAGGCTTACCTTGGAAGCCCCATGAACTGGGGCCGGCTGCCTGAGACTGCGTATTTACTAACAAATTAAACAATTAACAAAATGCCAAAGGTAAAAACGAACTCCGGTGCAAAAAAGCGTTTCACGCTTACCGGAACCGGTAAAATCAAGCGTAAGCACGCTTACAAAAGTCACATTCTGACGAAGAAGACTAAAAAGCAAAAACGCAACTTGACTCATGCTGCGTTAGTAAATCAAACGAACATGCGTTCCGTTCGCGAAATGCTGTTGTTACGTTAAGTTTAACCACTAAAGTGAAAGGAAAAGAAAATGCCTAGATCAGTAAATCACGTTGCTTCGCGCAACCGTCGTAAGAAGATCATGTCGCTTACCCGTGGTAACTTTGGTGGCCGTGCTAATGTATGGACAGTTGCCAAGAACACATGGGAGAAAGGTTTGCAGTATGCTTACCGCGATCGTAAGAACAAAAAACGTACATTCCGTGCACTCTGGATCCAGCGTATCAACGCTGCCGCTCGCCTCGAAGGTCTGAGCTACAGCCAGTTGATGGGTTGCCTCAAGAAAGCAGGAATCGTTATCAACCGCAAG
>CACYGT010000068.1 GCA_902774075.1 uncultured Bacteroidales bacterium | reverse complement strand
CAGCGGGTCGCGTCCTTCCGTATTCGTGCCGGTCAAAGTCTTCGGATAGCCGCCGTAGAGACGCATATGCGATAAGGTTCGGATAGAGGCGGTACGCATGTCTTTACCCAGGTAGTTATTCGGTCCGGCGGTACTCTGCTCGCCTTCTTTGACAAGCAACTGAACGTAGTTGTAGTCGGTATATTCCGTCGGATTGCCGGTCTCCGGATCCCATGCCGAAGGCAGATGATAGTGCGCACGACTACCTATCGCGCTACCCGGTGTCTCCACCAAGTAAGTACGATAATACATCAGCGCATCGCCGATCGAGTGCAGCGGAGCATCCCAGCTATCGCCGGAATGAGGAGGCGTAACGAAATGGCCCTCCGCATCAAAATCTCCTTCGTGGCTCAGATCCACAAAGACCGTAGGGATAAGCGAAGCATCTTTTCTGCCCTCCAGACCCTGCTGCGCATGCAGCGCATGACGCATGTTATCCGGCTTGCGCACCAATGCACCCAGCGTCGAAGCCGGCTCGTACGGGTTCGATACGACGCCATAGTCCGTATGCGCATGGATGAGCCATATCGGAGGATCCACCATCGCCGGAGACCATTGCACACCCTTCTGATCCAGATAGGAGTGAGAAGTCAAGTGCCAGATACGCGGACCGGGATACTGCACCGGATAGAGGTGTTTGAACACACCGGCGCCGTAGATACCTGCCGCGGTATTGACTGAATCCCAGTTCAGAGGCACGACCGTAGGACTGAAGAAACAAGGGAAGTTATCCGAACCGCCCTCTGCCGGCATGTTATGCTTGTCCAGCGAATAAACCGCCTCCTTGCGCACACCCGTCCAGTCCGTGATATCGTGGTTCATGAACGCCGTGTGATAGACGAAGGTCTCGTATCCCGTGATACCGGTCTTCTGACGTACGGAAGCAAACTGAATATCGTTATTGACCGCACAGCGGTTACCCCAGATGACGGAGTTGAAGATCTGACCGCAGTTACGGACATAGATACCGCCCGTACGACCGTGACGGCGACCGTAATAGGTCACGTCCGGACCCATACATTCATTCGCCGTGACGGTACAGTGGTTCACAGTTCCGCCTTCCGCCAGGTAGATACCGGCGCCCTCGGCGTTCGTCGTGTTATTATTGACTACACATGCTGTCGCGTGCGGGGAATAGTTACTGATGTCATCAATAGCCGGTTTGTTGGTGAAAGGATAGTCCTCCGGCACGTGGCTGATGAAGATACCACCGCCGCATCGCGCCGCACAAGAGGTGATCTGGCTATGACCGACAGAACCTTCATGGTCGATACATACACCGCCGCCGTAGCCTTGAGATACACCGATACCTGCGGACTGGCAGGCCTGAATCAAGCAGAACTCAATCGTACCACCGCCATCCGCATAGATACCGCCGCCTCGCATGTTCGCCGAGCAGCGCTCCACAATACAGCCGCGTATACTGGAGTTACCAACCATATACACACCGCCGCCGTAACCCGTATGCTCACGGAGGTTGATATTACGGCTGGAGGCGTTACCCGACGAGATGACGCAGCCGTCTATCGATGCCGGATTTTCCAAAGGTTTATAGTGATTCTTCAATTGATCGTCCGTCGTCGGCCAGATGCCGTTGGTAGCAAACCAAACGACGTGGTACGAACTGGCGGCATACGCCGTCGTGTATTTACCGCGGATGGAATCGAAGACAAATGTAGGTGCCGTAGAGGAGTGGTTTCCTGTCAGAATGGTCTTGTATTGAAAATCCCATTGCGAGGCAATCTCCGTACCGGAGACGGTACCGATACCCGACTGATCCGCCCAGTTCGCCTCGCAGGTCTTGCCGTTCTTCATCATACGCAGCCCCGGACGGCTCTCCGGATCAGCCGCGTTAAATCCGCCATAGACGTGAATACCGCTGTAGATCTTGAACGAGGTGTTCAACATCGAACCGCCGGAAGACTCTGTGGACTCCGTCGGCACATAGGTGCCCGCTGCGATATAGACCGAACCGGAAGAAAGGTTGTTATCAGTCAGATATTCCTTGAGGTCGTTGATAGCGTCCTGGACACGGTTCTTGGCGTTCACCCACGACTTACCGTCATTACCGTACGCTCCGTTCGGGTGTACATAACGTATCGTATCCGTTTGCGCATGCGCAAACGCGCACGCACATGCGAACATTAGTAATAATATATAGCGTTTAGTTTTCAATTCTCTACTGTCTTGGTATCTGTACCGCTAGGGAGCTCGATATCAATATTAAAATTCGCTCTGAGCCACGGTACAAACGGGTCGGTGGTATTCACCTTCATGTATATCGTCGGGCGGTAATTGTTACCGCTACCGTTTGTTTCCATCTCCATCTGCAGCGGGAAATAGCCGGCCTTGCCGGTTGTGGTGTACGGGATGGTATAGAAATAATATCGTCCTTCCCACCATTGTCCGACGGCATTGCTGCCTATGAGAGTTATCTCTTTATCGGAGGTCACCGGATCTGAGGTGCTATTCTCCATCGGCTTAAAACAATAAGCATTACCGGCATACAAGTTCTTCGCTTTCATCTTCGTCAGCCGCAAATCACTACTTGCCGTCTTCCACGTGATATCCACCTTCGTTGCTACGTGGTAGAGCAGTAAACTGACATGAGGTACTCTTTGTGCGATACTATTGAAGGCACCAAAGTAGTCACCGTCATCCGTCAAGTTATACGGAGTCGAATAGATATGCTTCAAATTCTGCTGAATAGTAGCACTGGATGTGCTGAACGCCAGATCAAGCAAGTCCGACATACTACCAATAGTATTCAGCTCCTGGTTGAACGTCAATTCCTCTACTGATGCAATAGCATACACACGTCCTAGGAATTCGTGTCGCTCCCCGAACGTAGCTGTGGCTAAAGGCAAGTTGATCTCTTCCTTATACCGATAGATACTATCACCGGGCGTGGGTAGAATGCCTGTGTACGGCTCTGCTTTCCAATCTGCATCGTCGAGGATTCTATGTTCTTGTGCCCATAATGTCCATGTCGATTCTCCGTCCTTTTTCATTACGATGTAGTAGAGATGGTGAGGGAAGAGGAATTCCTCCTTTGTGCCGGGATCGCCCATCACGCGGCGTGGTGCATTCGCGCTATGCACCTCATTCATTGGCAAACAGATAGAAATAGGCAGCTTCACCGACTGACTTGGCTCATTCGGCTGTTCACATCCTATCATGCTTATCGCAAGAAGCAGAAACAATATGTACTTCTTTATCTTCATTAACCCGTTGTCAATTCCTGTTCACTTCCTTCTTTCCAATCTAAATTGATGGTGGCGCCCACTTCCATGTTTTCTACCACAAGAAGTGAACCGTCATCTTGCAGTTGGGCTTTGATGATCTCCAGCGTGCCGGCTTTCAGCGCATAGGGGATTGAAAGCACGGTCTCTGTGATTTTACCGTCCGGCATCGAGGCATAGAAACGTACTTTCCATAACGCATTATCTTCTGCCAGCCGGCTTTCCACTTTTCGCTTTGCGCTCTCCGCTTTTGGAGCATCCGGTGAGGGCATCGCTATCGTGGTATAGCAGCGATTGATCAATTGGTCGAAGCGAACCGGACGTGAGCCTGTATAACTGAACGTACTGTCCCGCAACTGACCATGTACAAGTGCACATTAAACGTCAGATCGCTGTCTTTGTCCGCCATATACATCGGCATACGTGCCGTGTAGAAAGCGGTGTTGTGTGAGTCGAGGGTGTCGTAGTCATGCTGTGTAATACGCAACGAGCCGGCGTACTGACCGCCCATCAGACTCACGTTTTTGTTTTCTGTGATATTCACCACCGCCAGGTGTTGGTAGTCCTTACGCGGGATATAGAGCGTATAACTCTTTTGACTGGCATCGATGGTGTCGCTTTTGTGTTCTAATAGTTCGCCGTCTCCATCCAAGGAGAAGAAACTCATATCCAGATCATGCGCCGTACCTGAGAAGAAAGGCTTAGACCACGCCTTCAGCGCATCGGCTATGGGTTTATCTGTTTCCGACGATATTCGCTCATCAATCTGCATCTGCACCTCAGTCACGAGTCGCAGCTCATAATTGATGTTCGCGTTCGTGCCGCACACCGACAGGTCGTCATCAATCAGATGACAACCTGCCGTCGCGACAGCGATTAGAAGTAATATGGTTTGTCTCAGTTTCAAACCTTATTGTTGGGAATTATTGATCAAAGTCAACATCATACGTGTGACCGGTCTCCCATGTCAAATCAACCGAGAATCCAAGCTCCAGTTGCGGGGTACGAAGGTCCGGAAGAGTATTGTACGCTTTTCTGAGGTCCTTCAGACTGAGGTTGGCCTTAGTAACGAAGTCTTGTGCGAATACTTGATTTGTCTTAAGACGAGCTACAAGAGCTGCATCTGTTGCAGCAGAAGCGCCCAACTTAGCCACTACATAGAACTTACCACCTGCAGGAACAATCTGGTTGTCTGCACCATAGAAATCAACACCCGTGTTGTTGGTCAACTCTACAGCTACATATACATCAGCGCCTTGAGCTGTTTCAAGAACGAGAGTATGGTTAACCGGAGAGTAATCAGATGTTCTGATCTTTGCCGTCATCGTGTTAGACAATACCTTATCAAAGATAGTGTATTCAGTCGAGCCCTTCGGCGTGAAGTCAAAGCCGACAGACTTCTGTCCACCGACAAGAATACCTGATACAGGGAAACCGTCCGTAGGAACAGTGACATTCTTCTTTCCCTCAATACGATCACTATTATCCTCAAGTTTGCCATCGCCATCTTCATCTGTTACACGAACAGCTAACTCCAGCAGGCCAACAGCATACTGAATCGGTTTCTGGATAGCCACGGCGCGAGTACGGCTGTTCACAGCGATAGCGTCTGTGTGTTGGCCAAGAATGTAATTCCAGTCATAGTCATGAGGATCAGTGTACAAACTCTTTTGAGATTTGTTCGAGGTCTTAATCTGCGAGTTTACATAATACCACAGTTGAGCAGGGTAAACATATGTGCTCGGCGCTGCAATACCGGAGTTGCTCTGTTGGAACTCATGTGCGGTTGCGTTCCATGCGATACCAACTGAACCCTCAGGGATATTTAACTCTTGCGGGAATTGTTCATAACCAGTCTTCATTGTAACATCGTATGGGGCATCATCATTAACTGTTACGTAATCAGATCCGGCTGCGATAGCTAATCTGATGTTATGAGCCAGCGTGTTAGATGCATCTATCGGTTGAAGCGATTTGTTGAGGTCCGACAACATACGAGCAAGACCGAAAGAAGAGAGACCCTTCAGTGTGGAGAAAGTGGTAAACATAGCAGCCATAGCAGCATTGTCTGCAGGAGCGTATTCATACCATTTCTTATGATTGGCATCTTCTGCTGCAGCAATAGTGTTGAGGTATGCTAACAGCAGGGTACCTTTGGTACCACTTGCGAAAACGGCATCAGTAAGGATGGGTTTCGGAGTGAACTCAAAACTGGAAGGATTAGTGCTTGTCAGACCGGTTTCATTCAATGCACCAATCTCAAAGTCGGTACCTGTTTTTGCGGATTTAGCATAGAACAGGAACGAAGCTGTTGTCAGAGGAATCGACACATCCTCAAATACTTTTGCTTTCGAATTCGTACCTAATTCGCCTGTTCCGATAGACATAGGAACGCTGCCGGCTACAGTGATGTTAGTGCCAAGACGAGCATCACCTCCTTCTACAACGCCTTCTCTTGCGAACGGAACAAGGGTGATACCATTCATACCGTTGAAGTTACCGGATCTCTGAACGGTCTCAGACGGCATCCTGTTAGGACCGCCTTGCAGTTGACCGGGGAGCGAGATGGAGAACTGAGTCTTTACCTCCGGCATCTGCGCTTTCGGCTCATTTTGATCGCCCTTGTTACATGAACCAAGAACGAATGCGCTTGTCAGCATAGCTGCGCAAGCCAAAAATGTCATTTTTCTCATAAACTTTAACATTTTAAGTTAATAAATCGGGTTAATTAGTTGTTGTCTATTTTGGGTTAAACAATGTTTGTCACTTTCTTTCTACGTAGATGGTGATGCAACCTAAGTTACGCATGATCTGGCGGAGTTCATCGCGCATATAGCGGTAGGTGTTACCGTCATGCAGCGCCTTGATCTGCCGCTCGCGGGCATCGAAGTCCGGTTCGTTCTCGATGATCTGCAGTACCTCGTCCCGTCCTTCGAACTCAACCGTCTGCAGGTCCTCCCGGAGCTTGATCCAGCTCTCGCCACCGTTCGTTACCTCGAACACGCTATCCGGCAGATGGTACGCGCGCTGTATATAGGATTTGATTGCCTGCGCGCGGTAGCCCGCCAGACGCTCGTTATACCGCAGACGTCCGTCGAACGATGCCAGACCCTCTATCTCGATGCGCGCTACGTACAGCGTCGTGTCGGCCTTTACACGCTCCAGAACACGATGGATGCTGTCCATATGTTGCTCGTTGTCGATAAACGAACGATCCATCTTCGCTACATCCACCTCGAAGAAGATGAACATACTCCGCGGAGCTACGCTGAGCATCGTGTTGAACTGCTTTTGCTGCGCCTCGCTGATCGTAGGTTCGAACTTAGGCACAACAGCCATTGCCCATTTGGGCTCCGGCAGATAGCGCTTCGAGTTAAGCGGTAAGACAGGTTCGTATTTCGGCTTCACGACAGCCGACTTGCTCTTCTTAGCCGGAGCAGTCTGCGCGATAGCTTGTTCTGCCGGCGCTTCTTGCGCAGCCGGAGCCTCCTGCACAGCCGGCTCTTCCTGTGTCTCCGGAGCAGCCTGCGCGATAGCTTGTTCTGCCGGTGCCTCGCTCGGACTGCTGATCGTGTCTTGCGGCTCCGGCATCTCCAGTTTCTCGCAGTCGCAGCGGCGTGCTGCGAACGATGCCTCGTCGCCACCTAATGGTACCGAGAGGTTCACGCCTAACTTCGGCAGCAGCAACCACCGACCGCCGTCCTCTTTTTTCGTGCCGCAGTGCTTGCACTCGAACTGCGAGTACCAACTGTATCCGGCTTCGATACCGCCCTCTAACTCGATACTGAAATGCGGACTGATGGCGAAATGCCAACCGTAGCTCACACCCGCCATCACGGCATCACCCTGATAACGGTTCTCCTTGACCTGCGGATACATCCACGCGATCGGATAGGCGTCACCGGCAACGTTATAATGGGCATACGCGGCGTTGAACGACAGGAAGCCGCGATTGAACACATGGCAGAACCAATAGCGCGGCGCTATCCATGCCGATACATGACGCCATTTGGGGAAGACCTTATCGTCCAAGGGGAAGGGGTTAAAGCCCGCGCCGACCTCCAGACTCCATTTGTCCGTCAGGCGGAACTCCAACTCCAGGTTCGGCGTCGCAGCGGCATCGTACAGCAGGTTCGTCTTGAGCGCTATCACCTCCGTCCGTCTCTTCAGATCAGACGAGGCGTCACGCTCCTGACACATCGCTCCTGTGCTGATAAATATCAGCAAGAATGCCAGTACTATTTGTTTGCTTATACGCATATAAAAAATCAAAACCTTGCAAAGGTACTGCTTTTTGCGCACGTATGCAAGTTTTGATAGGAAGTATTAACCTAAAGTTCAGGTTAAATGTCTTTTTTTACGAATTGTCGGTCTAAACTTACGAATTGACGGTCTAAATTTACGAATTGTTACACTATTTTTACGAATTGTTACATCTTGTTGCTCCACTCACGCGGGGTCATTCCGGTCTCGCGAGAGAAGATGCGGGCGAAGACTGTCGGTGACGAAAATCCGCACTGCTCAGATATGTCTTGCATCTTTAATTCAGGGTTCTCGCGCATCAATCGCTTCGCTTCCTCGATACGGTAATTTGTGACGAATTGATAGAAAGTACAGTTGAACTCAGAGTTGATAAGTTGACTCAGATACGTACGGTTGAGCGGTAAGATCTGACGCAGGTCGATCAGCTTGAACTCAGGATCCTGATAGGGCTTCTCCGTCTCCATCCAGTGCTTCAACTGCTCCACGTACTGCGCATTCGTCAACTCCGGAGTGAGGGGCTCTTCTTCCTCTGTTATCTCCAGCTCCTCGGACCAGTCGGTGGTATGTACGCTGATAGCAGCCCGTTTCGCTTTCGCGGCCTTGGAGCGGTCGAAGATATTCCACGGATCCTGACGGAAGAGGATCTGCTCTGTACTATACGCGAGCATCAACAGCAACAACCACTGCTGGGTGAATGCATGCGCGGGGCTGTAACTGAAACTCATGATGGTATAAGCTACGCCGTTGAAGAAATACATGATCATGTACCGACATATCCATCGCGCATCGATATGCTCCAGGGTCGAGTAGTTCTCCTCGCACCAGCGCTGGTACGCGCGAAGGTGGTAGAACAGCAGCAAGCCACCCACGATGACCGGATAGATAGCCAGCAACCAGCGGAGGTCAAAAGGTGTGACATAGTCCAGGACCGCTAAAACGATGATCGGCAGCCAAATCGTCAGCGCGCGCTTGACGTTCAGATAGCCCGGACGAAGCACCGCCGTCGGATAGAGCACCAGCAGCAACGCAAGGAAGTTACCAATAATGAGATCAAGACCGTGCGGACTGATCGTCTGCTCCGTGTCCATCGGCTCGTTGAACGCCATTACTTTCAGCAGCAACATCGTACACAACGCCGCCCAAACTAACAACGAACATGCCCATAAGATACGCACATGCACGCCACCGTGGTGACGAAAAAGAATATAAGCACCGAAGATACTCGTCATCGCTATGCAGCCGTTCAAGATCGGATTGAGCGCTTGACTGTAGAACGATAATGGGATAAGATGGGCTAAACTGTAACTCAGCACAACAGCTGATAAAAGTACAAAGCCGAAGATCACTTCAGACTTGTAATCTCGCCAAATAGCCATAATTTTTCTTCCCTTTTATCAAAAACGACTGCAAAATTACAACTTTTTTTGCATATGTGCAAGAGTTTTTGCAAAAAAAAATGAAAAAATTACACTCGTTCTGCCCAGAATACCATCGGCTTTCCGCCTACACGGCAACCGATTACAAAAGCGCTACCTCCATCGCGGAGGTGGAGTTTTTTCTTGAGGGCATCAGGCGTCAAAGGATAGTTGCGAACGAGCACATTCGCCCGCTCACCTCTAACCTCTAACCGCTCACCGTTAATTTTCCAAACACGGCCGGGGAAGTCCGGCACAAGGGCGTCTGAAACGTAGAGGTGGGTGTTGACGTCGAGCTTGTGCAGCCCGAAGCGCGCGGCGATGAGTTTGTAGGCACCGGCTTTTAATATCGCAGAATTTGGCTCGTAAAGGAAGGTGAAAGGTGAAAGGTGAAAATTGAAAGGGCTGTTCGATTCTTCTTCGCGGGTGAAGACGAAGGCCTGGTCTTTTTTGTCAAGATCAATGGCCGTTATTTGGCCTGTACCTCCGCTGAGCAATAAGAGTTCTTTGACTTCGTTCTTGATAGCTACGACGTAGATGTCCCAGGAAAGGTGTACGGTGTACGGTGTAAGGTGTAAAATTGCTTGTGTGAGATCAAGCATAGGTGAAAGCTTCAGTAATATA
>CACYGT010000067.1 GCA_902774075.1 uncultured Bacteroidales bacterium | reverse complement strand
CAACAAGTTACCGAACAGTTTATGGGATACCTATTCCGCCTTTGCTAATAGCTATGGCGGTTATATCTTGTTAGGCATAGAGGAGCACCGCGAGGAAACAGACCCAAGCAAACGTTATTCGATAGAAGGAGTTACCAATCCGGATAAACTGATAACCGATTTTTGGAACTTAGCCAATGATTCTAACAAGGTGAGTGTTAATGTGCTCTCCGATGATGATGTGCAGGTGATTGACATGGACGGCAAGGAAGTTATTGCTATCTACGTTCCGCGTGCGGACTACCATCTGCGTCCTATTTATATCAATGATAATCCTGCCAAAGGCACCTTCCGCCGCAAGCATGAGGGTGACTATCATTGCTCCAAGGAAGAAATCTCATCCATGTATAGAGATGCCAGCGATGATGGAAACGATGGTGTTTTGTTGCGTCATTACACGATGGATGATATTGATGCAGAATCGCTGCGGGCATATCGTCAAGTGTTTGAGATTCGCAATCCGGGACATATCCTCAACGAAAAAGATGACAAAGAATTTCTGCTCCGTTTAGGTGGTTATGCGATTGACCGCGAGGCAGGAGAAGAAGGTCTGACGGCTGCCGGTCTGCTGATGTTCGGTCAAGGTCTGCCTATCCGCGAGCGGTTTGACAATATCCGTCTGGACTACGTGGACAAGACTAATCTGGTGGGTGACATGCGTTATTCGGATCGCCTGACCTATGATTTTTCATGGGAGAATAACATTTATCAGTTCATCAAACGCATCCTGCCACGCCTTACGAGTGACCTGCCACGGCCGTTCGTGCTCGAAGGCATGCAGCGGAACGACGATACACCTTTGCATAAACTGATCCGCGAGGCGCTTACCAACATGATTATCCATGCGGATTTCATGACTACCGGTGTCTTGCGTGCCGAGAAACGAGACGATGGTTTCTACTTCTCCAATCCGGGAACTGTCAAACTGCCTATTGAGAACGTTTATCAAGGAGGAGTGTCCCGTGCTCGTAACCCGCGTATGCAGAACATGCTGCGTATGATTGGTTTCGGAGAGAACCTTGGAACCGGTTTCCCGACGATGGTGGCTGCATGGGAGAAGAAGTTCCATACGCTGCCTAAGTTGGAGGACAATCTGCAAATCAATTTCACTGAACTTACCTTTAGCGGGATGAATTTTAATAGTCAAGTCGAACCGAAAAGTGAGGTAGAAAGTAAGGTAAAAAGTAAGGTAAAAAGTAAGGTAAAAACGGAGGTAAAGATACTAGAAATCGTCCGTAAAGATCCCAAAGTGACATATATTGAATTAGCAAATATGCTCGGACTTAGCGAGAGTGGCATCTATAAAAGTATGAGCAAACTTAGAACCGATGGTAAGATCAAACGCGTGGAAGGGAAAAACGGCGGCCATTGGGAGATTATTGAATAGTCCTTTGCGACTCAGCCGGCGGCGGGCAAAATTGCGGATCAAGAAAAATGGCAGCCATCGGCTGCCGAAATTCAGTCGCCAATGGCGACACAATTGCAACTTGCAACTTGCACCTTCTCGCCTTGATTTCTCACAAGATGTGTTTGAAATCCTAAATCAGACGGGACGAGGAGCAGACGGGGTATTAGCTCATCTGGCTAGAGCGCGACACTGGCAGTGTCGAGGTGAGCGGTTCGAGTCCGCTATACTCCACAAATGATATTAAATTGAAATATGGTTCCTGTACAACAGCAAAAAGCAGCAAAAGAATTTGCCGATCGATGGAAAGGTAAAGGATATGAGAAAGGTGAGAGTCAAAAGTTTTGGTCTACTTTGCTTACGGAGGTATTCGGTATTGAACATGTCGATTCATTCTTGCTTTTTGAGCAGCAAGTCAAATTAGACCATACTTCTTTCATCGACGGTTTCATTCCTTCTACCAAGGTTATGATTGAACAGAAATCGTTGGGCAAGAATCTCGCTGAAGGAATAAAACAATCCGACGGATCTGTGCTCAATCCGTTTCAGCAAGCCAAACGCTATGCCGCCGAATTGCCGTACAGCCAGCGTCCGCGTTGGATTGTAACCTGTAACTTCCGCGAGTTCTGGGTCTATGATATGGAGCAGCCGAACGGCGAACCGCAGAAGA
The DNA here is from genome assembly GCA_902774075.1 of uncultured Bacteroidales bacterium. Lineage (GTDB taxonomy): Bacteria > Bacteroidota > Bacteroidia > Bacteroidales > Paludibacteraceae > Colicola. Next base: position 5,524 of record CACYGT010000067.1, on the reverse strand, counting down.
TCCTTCTCGAAAACCTCGAAAAGGAGTACTATCGTCTCCAGTTCCTTGTGGACGAAGGCAACGAACATCTCAAACGCGAGATGGAGGTATCCGTCAAGGCAGGTGAATTGGTCGGTCTTATCTATGATAAACTGCTCGAACAATACATCGACAAAGATAGTCCCGAAACGCTCCGCAGCCTTAATATCCTCTGCGTGCGTCTCGTGTTCTGTCTCTATGCCGAAGATGCAGGTCTGTTTAACAGCCGCACCGCTTTCCACGACTATCTGGTCAAGTACGGCGCAACCGATTTCCGTCGCGCACTCATGGACTTGTTCGTGCTGCTCGACACACCAATTGCAGAACGCGACCCATATCTGGAGCCGGACATTGCCGCTTTCCCCTACGTGAACGGCGGTCTGTTTAGCGAGGAGAAAATCATCGTGCCGCGCTTCACGGACGAACTCAAAGAACTCATCCTTGCCAAAGCTTCCGACGACTTCGATTGGAGTGAAATCTCTCCTACTATCTTCGGTGCGGTCTTCGAATCGACCTTGAACCCGGAGACACGTCGTTCCGGCGGCATGCACTATACCTCTATCGAAAATATCCACAAGGTCATTGATCCGCTTTTCCTCAATGACCTCAAAACGGAGTTCACACAGATTCAAGAGATCAAACAAGCTGGTCCTCGCAAGCAAGCCTTGCAGACCTTCCAAGATAAGTTAGCAAGTCTGACATTCTTTGATCCGGCTTGCGGTAGCGGTAACTTCCTCACAGAAACATTCCTCTCGCTCCGTCGTCTCGAAAACAAAGTCATTCAAGCCATGTACGGCGGGGAAAACATCCTCACGTTCGATATCCTCATCAAGGTCAATATCGCCCAGTTCTACGGTATTGAGATTAACGACTTCGCTTGTACGGTCGCCAAGACGGCTTTGTGGATAGCCGAAAGCCAGACCCTCAAAGAGACCTCTGCTATTGCAGGACGAGCCATCGATTTCCTCCCGCTCAAAACGAATGCTTATATCCACGAAGGCAATGCGCTCCGCGTCGATTGGTCAGAAGTAATCGCCCCTGATAAACTCAACTACATCATGGGTAATCCTCCATTTATAGGAACAAAATGGATGGGGAAAGACCAAAAAGCTGATGCGGATTTTGTATTGAAAGGATGGAAAAACTATGGAGTATTAGACTATGTTGCTTGTTGGTATCGTAAGTCTCTTGACATGATGCAAGGAACAAATATCCGTGCTGCGTTTGTTAGTACTAATTCTATATGTCAAGGCGAGCAAGTGCCGGTTATTTGGAGACCGATAGGCGAAAGCGGTGCACATATTGACTTTGCTTATCCTACTTTTAGATGGGATAGCGAGAGTAATCTAAAAGCACATGTGCATTGCGTCATAGTGGGATTCTCTATTGCACCGAATAAGAAAGCACCACGTTTGTATAATGCAGATGGCACGTATAAACAATGCAAACATATAAACGGCTACTTGGTAGATGCAGATTCTATTTATATCGAGGGAAGGAAACAACCGTTAATGAAGGTGCCCACCATGTATCTTGGGTGCGACTTTAAAGATGACGGCAATTTTGTGATGACCGAAGAGGAAAAGGATGAACTGCTCGCAGTAGAACCACAAGCGGCGCAATTCATTCGTCCATACATGATGGGAAAAGATTTTATCAGCCGTAAACCTCGATATTGTTTATGGTTGAAAGATGCTAACCCTGCCGACTTAAAACGCTGCCCAAAAGTATACGAACGTGTACAGAAAGTTCAAGATTTCCGCTTGGCTTGTCCGAGTCCTGACACACAACGCTATGCTGCAACGCCCACTTTACCCGTACGTTTATGCTATTATAATGTAGATTTCCATACGGATTGTATTGCTTTGCCAAAAGTAAGTAGTGAAAGTCGTAGGTATATCCCGATGGAATTATTAAGTGCGGATGTAATCGCAGGATGCAAACTGTTCCTCGTTCCATTTGCTACAAACTATGACTTTGGTGTGCTGACATCTAATATCCACATGGCTTGGATGAGAGCAACCTGCGGACGATTGAAAAGCGATTATAGCTATTCAGCGAATCTCGTCTATAACAACTTCCCATGGCCGACACCGACGGACGAACAGAAAGCCCGCATTGAGGCTACCGCACAAGCCATTTTGGATGCCCGCGCCAAATATCCGGATTGCTCTTTGGCGGATCTCTACGATGAGGTAACGATGCCGCCGGAGCTGCGCAAAGCCCACCAAGAGAACGACCGTGCGGTCATGGCTGCCTACGGTTTTTCTACCAAGATGACCGAATCCGAATGTGTAGCGGAGTTGTTTAAAATGTATCAGACATTAACTAAATAACTATTTTGTACCCCTTAAAGCACAGATATAAGTACGCGATTTCAGACGCAGGTACGCCTATTTTTATTGACGATATTACGCAAGAGAATAGGCGCAGCACTACTTATACATGTGCCGGATGTGGTAGGCAACTTTTTCCGGTACTTGCGGAGAAAAGAGAGCGTCATTTCCGACATGAGAAAGATAGCGAGTGCTCCGACTATAACCGCTACTTGCACGAGTATGCCAAAGCGGTACTGAAGAAGCGCTTTGATGAAAATGATACTTTCATCGTGCAGTATTACGCTTATCAAGAGTGCCGGTTGTTCAACTCTTGCTCTGTACGCCAAGATCATCATTGGGAAAAGTGTTCTTTTCATGGGCTGTATAAGTTAGACCTGAAGCAGTTCTATGACACTTGTACTCCGGAAAAAGGTTTCTATGAAGAGACGCCGGAGGGGAAGCGCCGCTATGTAGCAGACCTTAAGTTGACAAGCAGCGAATGTAATATTCCGCCCACTGTTCTTGAGGTCTGGGTCAATCACGAATGCACCGAAGAGAAGAAAAACTCCAACGCCCATATCATCGAAATTAAAATCACAACTGAGAAGGACGCATGGCGCGAAATCATTGAATCCGAAGATACCGACGAACTTCCTATACGTTTCTATGGCTTCAAAGATTTTGTCAATACCGAACCGCAATACACTTTCAAGCACCTGAAAGCATTGCAGGGATTAGGTGGACCTGTAGCAATAGCAACAGATGAAAGTAGTTGTGGATCCGCTATTCAGTTTGACCCTAAGAGTATTTTTGAGGTTGTTGTTTCAAGTGATGATGTGTCACTTGATGAATTTGCGAGTATATTTTCCGCTTCTTTGTACCAAGCGAATCTGGAATTTGCTTATAAGAAAAACCGCTTTTGTCGTATGTTTGCCACCATTCGCAAGGCAGACGGACACGAATATGTGCGTTGCCAATTCGCAAATCGTTACAGATGCTGCCCTTGCGAAAGATACACTTACGACCCCGAAAAAAGCAAGGCATTTTTGGAAGACTTGAAGAAGAAGGATATTGATATTTGGACATCGGTAGATAGCATTTAGTTATGGACTATATGGAGCGCATACGACGTTATTTTCTCGTTATTCGAGAATTGCACGAGATGGGTTACGAACTCATTCGTGTATGCCCATGCGTCTCTCCTAATGGTATGAATTGGCGTTGTGCTACTACCGTAAAGAAATATACACTCAAGAATTGCGGAGCAATCTATCGAGGCCCGGAGCACACCGCCGCCAATACATCTGGAGGTGAATTTAGTTGGGGAGACTGTGAGGGATTGACCCCGCATGAAATTGCTGAGCAATTCTTGGAGCACTACCCGCACCTCGCTAAATGGGGAAAAGGTTCTGATCCGGAATACAAAGAGTGGTTTAAGCAAGCCAATGACCTTGCACAACGTGGTTACACCTTCTTTGCTTTTGGGGACGGCTGCTCATGCTTTGACCATAAGCATCGCATGTTGCTTGAACCGGAACCGCCCACCGGTGAGTATTTACCATTTCCTCCTGCCGGAGAAGTTGAATAAATTATGAGAGTTTATGAAACTGAAGAAAAGAAAGATTAAATTTGCAGCCATCTTTTGCCTATGCTGGTTTGGCTTTCTTGTCTTGGTAGTTGACGGGATCATAGGTTTTCAATCTTTAGTTGACTATTTCGGTTCGCACGCTTTAGTAGAGGTTTTGTTATTGCTTTTGGTTGCGTTACCGACATTGGCTGTTTACAAATTTGTTAAAGAATAATTTCCGAAGATATGACCAGCGGTAAATTACTCAAGAAATACTTTTGGTTCTTGCGAGCCTTTCAATCCGGTCCAATCACCAGAGCGGAGATTAGCCGGCGGTGGCTCAGTTCGCCATTGAACGACGAGAAGAAGCGTCTCGCTCGTAGTTCCTTCTATCACATGAAGAATGAGTTAGAGGAACTATTTGACGTGAGCATCGCCTGCGATAAGAAGGAAGGTTGGTATATCGAGCAATCTTTCCGGGAGGACGAGGAGTTTCGCAAGTGGTTGCTCAATAGCCTCGCGGTCGAAAGTTCGTTGGAGGACTATGCCAACATGCACGGACGGATCATGTACGAGTCCATCCCCGGCGGCATACAGCATTTGCAAACCGTCGTGGACGCTATGCAGCACTGCTACCGTATCATTATTCGCTACGGCAGCTTCGTCCATGAACCGCGTGAGTTTATCTTCGCACCGTACGCCGTCCGTATCTACAAGCAACGCTGGTATGCAATTGGTGAAAGCTCGGATCACCCGGGCGAGATTCGCACGTACGCTTTTGACCGCTTCATGCAAGTCTCAACCACCAATTCCACCTACGAGATACCGGAAGGCTTCGATGTGAAGAAGTATTTTGCCGATTGTATCGGCATGACCAAGGGCGAAGCCGGAGAGGTGCAAGATATAGTCGTACGCGTCGCACGCAAAGGCGTTTCGTACTTGCGCACGCTTCCGCTCCACAAGTCGCAGCAGGAAATAAATACTACACATGAGTACTCTGATTTCCAGTTCCATCTTGCACCGAACTTTGAGTTTATGCAAGAGATTTTAGGACGTGGCGACGAAGCCGAAGTGCTTTCGCCGCAGTCCATCCGCGACAAGTTCGCTGACATCGTCGCTAATCTCCACAAACGCTATAGTGCTGCACACTGATGGTAAAATCCGAAGACAAATACTTGGATCTTGGTGAAGTGGACGGTGTGAAACTTTCCGCTTTCGCTGGAGGTGACGAGGATTATCTTGTGGACTTATCTGACGCGGCATTAAGAGCCTACGCAAAGGCATACATCGATGTCGCTATCCGGATTCAGGAACTCGTCAAGAACAAGGAATATAATTCCTTCTTGACAGTACTGGATAAGGTCAAGATTAAAGGTGGTGGTTCTTTGGGAGTGAGATTGGGTAACTATTCTAATCCCATGCAGCGCGAAAGCGACTTGGTTATCACAACGCCGGAAGGCTATGAGATAGACGATGAGGGAGAGGACTTTTGGAATTGTTTGGAGATAGAGAACTCGCCTATGGGCGCATGGCAAGCGTATGTTTTGAGACATGTCTGGTCGTATCTACCGCTGTTTGACCATGCTAATTATGGACGGAGGTGGTATGTATATACCGACGA
>CACYGT010000066.1 GCA_902774075.1 uncultured Bacteroidales bacterium | reverse complement strand
ATGAAAAAGATCTTATTCATTGGCTTAGTCAGTATTCTGTTTTTCTCCTGTCAGTCATCTACAGAGGTCAGTTCCCCCGATGGGACACTTATTCTTCGTTTTGTGCAAACGGAAGATGGCGGTATCGGGTATCGTGTTTCGCGTGACAATAATGAAATAATAGCCTTCTCCCCTCTCGGATTTCTGACAGAAGAGCAAACCTTGCAAAACGGATTCAAGATAAAGGGGGCAAAAAAGGAATCACATTCCTCTGTCTGGGAGACCGTTTGGGGTGAAGAGCGCTTTATCGAAGATCGTCACAATGAATTATTGGTTAGTTTACGACACGAATCCGGTATGCTGATGGATATTGAGTTTCGGGTATACGATGATGGGTTCGCTTTCCGGTATCTCTTCCCCGAACAAGAGAAAAAGACGCTGACTATCACCGATGAACTGACCGCTTACAGGTTTACCCTAGACGCCGAGGCTTGGTCGATCCCTTGGCGCACGGAGTACTACGAAGGGCTGTGGTCCAAACGATCAATTACCAATGACAAATTACCAATCACGAATGATACCCTCTGTTCGCCTATAACCATTGAGTTTGCAGACGGCAGTTACGGATTTGTCCACGAGGCGGCACTGACCGACTATCCCGCGCAGAATTTATATGTTCACGAGGGCGCGCTGCGCACGTATCTGACGCCGTGGCTCAACAGCGATGTGAAGGCCTATATCGCTACGCCGTTTGAGACGCCGTGGAGGATGGTCATCCTGACTAAAACCCTTCCCGAACTGGTAGCAAGCCGCATCATGCTGAACCTCAACGAGCCCTGTAAGATAGAGGACACGTCTTGGATCCAACCGATGAAATTCATGGGTATCTGGTGGGGCATGCATATCAAGACGATGACCTGGGAGCAAGGACCCAAACACGGCGCGACAACCGCGAACATGGAGCGCTATCTGCGTTTTGCGAAAGAGCACGGCATCCAGGCGGTGCTTGCCGAAGGATGGAACTTAGGATGGGAAGACTGGAAGCATTTCGACTTCACGACCCCCTACGACGATTGGGACATGGACTACCTGAGCCGCTTGGCGGACAGCCTCGGCGTGCAGATCGTGGGTCATAACGAGACCGGCGGTAACGCGGCGGACTACGAGGCAGACCTCGACTCTATCTACCACTACCATGCCGCCCATGGTATCCATGCCATCAAGACCGGCTACGTAGCACCGATCATCCGCACGAAAGACGGGCTGCAATGGAACAAAGGCCAGTCCGGCGTACGGCACTACCGCACGGTCATTGAGACAGCAGCGAAGTACCATATCATGATCGATAACCACGAGCCGGTGATGCCAACGGGTCTGCAGCGCACGTACCCGAACCTCGTGAGTCAAGAGGGCGTCCGCGGTCAGGAGTGGAACGCATGGAGTACCGATGGCGGCAGTCCCTGCGAACACGTGACGGTACTACCCTTCACCCGTATCATGGCGGGTCCGGTGGACTATACGCCGGGCGTATTCAAGTTTGAAAATCCCGTCATCCCTGGCACGCGTGTCCACTCCACCCTCATGAACCAGCTCGGCCTATTCGTCTGCTTCTACAGCCCGCTCCAGATGGCATGCGACCTGCCGGAACATTACATGGAGCACGCAGACGCGTTCCGCTTCATCGAGCAAGTGCCCTGCGACTGGGAGAGGTCGCTTCTCGTGGACGGCAAGATCGGTGATTACTGCATTTTTGCCCGTCAAGGCAGAGGTACGGACAACTGGTATATCGGCGGCATCACCGATGAGGAAGCACGCGAGATAGAGGTGCCGCTGACGATGCTGGAGAAAGACAGGACATACACTCTCACGCTTTATCGCGATGCGGAGGATGCGGATTGGGATACCAACCCGTACGCCTATCAGATAGAGGAACGCGAGGTGAGCTCTGACGACACACTCCGCATCCGCATGGCACCCGGCGGAGGCTTTGCAGCAGAAATGAAAACGAAAAACTAAATCCTAATAATCTATATGATAACTGCCTATGAACAGACAGGAACGATGATGGCGAATAACCTGCGGAATATGTACCTCTCCAATACGATCTCCGATCCGGCTGTGGTACGCAAAGCGATTGTTCGTGCGGTCAATGCACGTCGTCCTTGTACCCGTTACCGTATAGGCAGAATGGCAAACGCGATTGTTTTCTTCCACTGGCTGCTTCCGACACGTTGGTGGGATGCCTTCCTCCGCCTCATGGGCACCCGCAAACTGATATAAATCCTATCGTATATGATTCTTTATTTTTCAGCCACGGGGAATAGCCGGCATGTGGCAACCCGTATCGCCGAAGCAAGTAGCAAACTCTGCCGCTGGCTGGAAAAACACATCAGATACATACTATGTTATGATTGATTTTTCTTTCTAAATACTACCTGTTCGTTCAAGACGAAGTTCGCGATGCCGGAAACGCAGAGGGCGAGGATATTGCAAATCAGCACATCCCATCCGCCGGAGAAGCGTTCGATCAGCAGCAGCGCACCCATCTTTATCAGGAATGTGCCGGTACAGGAGAGGTTGTAGCCCGCGTAATGGCGGAAAAACGAGCGGAGCGTGTGCGCAGAAATACGGTCGCGCCATACGGAGTAGTATGCAAACGCGAAATTGGTCAGCACGGCACATTCGAACGATATGAACGGCGACAGCAGGTACTCGCCCCAGTAATAGCCTTTGAACAAATAGTGCGAACAAAGCCACAGCACGCACATGTCCACTGCCGTTCCTGCCAGCGTGGAGAGCAGAAAACCGAGATACCGGATGGCTATGTCTTTATACCTGCCCATTTTTCGGATGCTTGGGTAGCGGGTCTTGTTCGGCGAACCAGTGCAGATCATGGAAGAAACTGACGAAATAGAAGACACAGAGAATAGCCAGAATGCCCATTCCGATGATGTCTAACGTGCCATATGTGATGGTTTCACCGAACCAGTTGAACGAACCATGATAAGCAGTCAATGCAGGTACGTACATCAGCAGGATATTGGCAATAATGATGATGAGGCGGAACTCCGTCGGACCCATTTTGCCGTACGTCAGTTTGAACTCGCTTTTGAGGTGGGCGTTGATACTGACATAGACCGTGAGTGCCAGATAAGCGGCATAACAGAGAGCCGCCACGCCCATATGCATCAACGGCGAGAGACCCGCTCCGATAAACATAAACGCCTCGGTCACCGTGTCGATGTTATGGTCAAGGTAATAGCCATAGAGCGGCCGCTGGGTGTGGCGCACACGGGCGGTAGAGCCGTCCAGCGAATCGCCGAACCAGTTGATGACCAAGCCCAAGCACGACAGCCACAGCCAATAGATGCTGTAGTGCGTGAGGAAGAACCCGAGGCCGCAGAGTGCCGAGCCGAAGAGTCCGAACCATGTCAGCATGTCGCTGGTGACCCATTGGGGCATACGCGATGCCATCCATACGAGTGCTTTTTTCTCCACCCCGTTCAGTAGCGAGGTCTGAATACGTGTTGATTGTTTGATTTCCATATTTATTGTTTTATTAAATATTATACTATCGGTGCCAAGTGGCGCATAAGGCGTTGCCACGGCGTGGGATGCGCTTCTGCTGCTATGACCAAACGGCAGATGGGGAGGTCAACATGAGAGATAATCATCGCAGACGATGGTCTTGCTGTGCATGAACTCGGTCTGATGCCCGATTTGGGTTTCAGATGTTTCTCTTTCCATTGCTGCCATTTGTACCGCCTGCGCTGGCGGTTGAGCGCACGCTCCTTTCCTAACAAATAATGTGCCATATACCCCTTTTGTCAGTTTCCATATTTCCCTATTTATTGACTTATACCCTAAAATATGGCATTTGGAAAACTTTTTGCCGCTAAAACTTGCACAATTCGTAAAAAAGCACTAACTTTGCAGTTGGATTCTGCAAGTACGTGAAGAAACACCTCGGCATGACCGCCCACCAAAACCGTTCCTCCAGCCGAACCCACAGCACAAAATAAAAATTATAACTATTTATACCATGAAAATACTTCTCGTCATTGACACGTACGACACCAACAACAACGGCACGTCCATCTCCGCCCAGCGTTTTGCGGCGGTACTTCGCGAGCACGGCAACGAAGTGCGCATCCTTACTACCGGCGAACCGGCACCTGACAAGTTCGTCCTCAAGGAGTTCAAAGTGCCCCTTTTCAACGACCTCATTCACTCACACGGTTTCCAGTTCGCGCAAGTCGATCTGGACATCATCCGCGAGGCGGTGGCATGGGCGGACATCGTGCATTGTATGATGCCTTTCGCGCTGGAGACAGCCACCAAACTCATAGCTGACCAGATGCACAAACCGTCCACGGCAGCGTTCCACATCCAACCGGAAAACATGACTTCTTCTATCGGTCTGGGCAAGGCAGAGCGCATCAACGACAGTTTCTACCAAGTCTTCAACTGGACGCTATACAGTCGCTTCACGCACATCCACACGCCCTCGCAGTTCATGGCGGACGAGTTGGTTAAGCACGGCTACAAAGCAAAAATACATGTCATATCCAATGGCATTGACCCTGATTTTATCGCTGCGGGGCAGCGAAAACTCTCTGACAGAGGCAACTGTCTCACATCCCGTAGCGATAGCGGCCATATCACCATCACCATGGTCGGGCGGCTGTCCGGCGAGAAACGGCAGGATGTCATCATCAATGCCGTGCCGTTCAGCAAGTATGCCGACCGCATCCAACTTGTTTTCGCGGGCAAAGGTCCCAAGTATGACGAATACGTGGAGATGGGCAAACAACTGCCGAACCCGCCGCAGTTCGTTTTTCTCTCCAAACCCGAACTCATCGACCTTTTGCTGCGCACCGACCTCTATGTGCATGCTTCGGACATGGAGAGCGAGGCGATCTCCTGTATTGAGGCGTTTGCTACAGGCTTGGTGCCTGTTATCGCCAACAGCGAGGACAGTGCCACGCCGCAGTTCGCATTGGACGGTCGCAGTCTCTTTGCTCCCGGCCGCCCCAAAGACCTTGCGCGTGCTATCGACTGGTGGTTGGATCATCCCGATGAAAAAGCGAAAATGGAGCATGAGTACGCAGAAGCCGCTAAAAAGTACGACATCGACACTTCCGTCCGTCTCTGTGAACAGATGTTCCGCGAAGCGATAGAGGAAACAGAAAACCAAGAAGAGAATCATGCATAACGACAGACTTCATCAACTAAACCGGATTGCTACGTGGCTGATTGCGGGGATGGCGGTGGCAAACGTGGCATGGCTCATCGTGGCAAGAAGAACATGGGACGAAGTCGTTTTCCGTGGATTGCAATATGTCGCAATGCTGCTGATTATGTACCTACCGCGCTTGCTCCGTCGCCGTTTCCGTATCGAAGTGCCGTGGCTGCTGTCGGTCTTCATCGTTGTTTTCTGTTTCTCCTCGCTTATTATGGGCGACGGGCTCGACCTCTACGGGCGTGTGCCATGGTGGGACAAACTGCTGCATGCAGAGAGCGGTTTTCTGCTCTCGATGATTGCTCTCTGGCTTATCCATATCATCATGGCGGAGAACGACAAATACATCTATTTCAACAAATGGTTCCTCTGTCTTTTTCTGGTCATGTTCTCGCTCGGTCTTGGCGCCTGCTGGGAGATTATGGAATACAGTTACGACAGCCTTATGGGCACTAACTCGCAACAATTCATGGCTACTACCACGAGTTCTATCTTCACTCCCGAAGACGAACCGCTCTGCGGTCATGCCGCCCTGCGTGACTCGATGCAGGACTTAATTCTTGACCTTGTAGGCGCTCTCATTGTAGCCGTCTATGGCTTCATCCGCCACGACAAACTTATCGAACGATACAAACAAATAGCTGCTTCGTAAATGCAAGGGCATAACAAGGGTATAGCAGCCCTATACGATTGGCGCGAGGTTGGCATACCAAAAGACAATTAAATGATTGCCCACGCCGCAAGTAGAGAAAGTGCTATCGGTCAGTCGCTTTCGCGGCCGTTTTGCTTTAATTTTTGCAAATTTATTTGCATATGTCAAAAAAAGTTCCCTAAAAATTTGCGTATGTGCAATTTTTGTTGTACTTTTGCAGTCGCAAAAGTGAAAAACATAATCAATCGATACTATGAAAAAGCTATTCATTATTCTGACCACTTTGCTGTGTGCAGTAGGAACGGCATCCGCCATTGCGGATTGGGTGCCGAGTGAGCAGTATTGCCGATTCTGTAACAACTTCAAGTTCGATCATGCATTTACGTTCTCCAGCCATTGCGGATTGGGTGCCGAGTGAGCAGTATTGCCGATTCTGTAACAACTTCAAGTTCGATCATGCATTTACGTTCTCCAGCCCCGGAGGAGAGGACAATGGTAGTATTTATTCGCCCGGCGTGGATTTTCAGGAGTGTCAGGGCGTGATTGCCTTCTCCGTGATGAGTTGGGACCGTTTCGATGCCGTAGGTAAAAACTACGGTATGACGTGGGTGGAGGTATATCTGACGGCAAGCGGTCAGAACGATATGTATCTTACCGATATCCATTTTACCGACCCCGGGCGAGCCGGTTCGTGGGCGAACAGTTATAAAGAGTCGAACTTCATTCAGGCGTATGACATGAACGGCTGTAAGACCTATTTCCTGCAGAAACGTCAGTTCAAGGAGTATGACCGTTGCCAGTACTCGTATTTCAATATCGTGTATAGCGACATGGTGTACGACTATATCCATAATAACAAGAACAACAATCTGGGTCTGCGTCTGAAAGTGCGTTGGGACAGTAGGAGTTTTGATGAAAAATTCACGTTCAAGAATGAGAAGGACGATATCCTACCTCGTACAAGTACCCCTACGCTGAGTAATTTCCAATGGACTAAGAACAGCAGCGGAGAGACGGTGCTTCGGTTCACGGCAAGCGATATCAATAATAGCATTTATTATGAGCGTGCGGTAGGCGATGCGGCGAGCGGTTCGGAGAAAATGCTCACATCGTCAAGCGGTGTAGAGAACCGTGAGCGTAATGATGTAGCCGATCTGACGCGCGATCAACTCAATCGTATGGCTCAAGATAACGCGTCCTACGCCATCGAGGTGTCCCGTCGTGCCAACACCTATATCAGCAAATCCTACTACAATAACGACCATGGCGGTCCTGCTTCGCCGTTTGCCGGACCGCAGTCCGATTGGAAGAAAGTGTACGTGCCGGCGCTCTTTCTGCCGGAGAATGTGCAGCTCTCCCATACAGGCAGCGATAGCATCTATGTTGCCTTTGATATCCCGAAGAAAACCCTCGACCGTGACGAAGATGAGTCGGCTATAGTGATTGAGTACTCGACGGATGAGAACTTCGGTTCGTATGAGACGGAGCGTGTGGATTTCAATACCTCCAATCGATTGGTTAAGACTTCATACAAGGTAAGTTTGCCCATCCCGATGAAAATGCTCAATCAAGGGCGCAAGACGTTCTATGTGCGCCTGAGCCGTGAGTTTGTGGATCATAAGACGACCTGCGTCAAGGAGGATATTCTCATCAATACCGACCTCAGAAAACTGTCGGCAGTAAATGCAGATGATAAAGGCGGTAAAATTCAGGTCGATTGGACGCACGAAGGCGACTTCGCTGGTATATGGACCGCGGACATGTTCTACCGCGTGAAATATACCGTAGGCAATACTACCTATTCTCAGGACTACCCCGACCGTAATCTCACATCGGTCACCCTCACAGAGGGTATTCCAACCTGTATGCCTATCGTCTTTACGGTGCAGATTTGCACGGATACCAAGACGGTTAGTTCGATGAACAGTAATTCTGCCACGATGGCGAACAACCATGAGGCAGTCATCACCTCGCTTACCGCCACCAAGGGTGACTCCAACAACCGCGTACGCCTCCAATGGACCGTTCCAAAGGACAAAAACGGCTTCTCCTATTTTACTATCACGCGCGCCAAGCGCGGAGAGGAAACGGGAGTAACGCTCGTGCCACAAATGCCGATGAACCCCGCGCTGACCACCTTTACCTACGAGGATAACTCTATGGAACTCGGTACGTACTATAACTATACCGTAACAGGCTACCGTGAGTGTAACGGCAATGTGTCGCCGATGAGTACGCTCACAGAAACAGGCTTCGCACTGCCGTACGGCGTAGTGACAGGCCAGATCACCTACGACGGTCGTCAAGGTGTACCGGGTGTGCTGGTGACGGCTACCACCGACGAAGAAGTGCCCTTCCCGCAGAAAGTGGTGGCAGATACAGTACAGGCACAGGCAGCAATCTATTTCCGCACACTCCGACCAACAGGGTGGAACGATATAGGAGGTCCTAAATATACAGGAACTCATGGAAGTGTTATGTTCTGGTTTCGCAGAACCGGATCCTTTAGAGATGAATGGACTGATTGGACTAATTTAATCAATTTGCATCAACGAATAAGAATTCATTTAGACACTCTTGGTCATGTCATTGTAGAAGCAAATAATTGCGATATTAAATCCAAGCCTCTTTCTCTAAATGAATGGTATCATGTTGCGGTAACTTTTACCAATGACTCTGCTACTTTGTATCTGAACGGGCAAGTAGCCGGAGGTATGAAGTTTAGTTTCGATCGCTGGGCTTCCAATGGGATAGGTGGCAGAGGTTCCAGAGGATATGAGATGGCAGATATCCGGCTCTATAACTATTGCATGGATTCGACAGAGATCAAAACTACCGCTGTGCAGATCCCGCTCAAGGGCGATGAGACCGGACTGGAACTCTATTACTCGGCTTGCGAAAAAGGCAACGAGGTGCACGATCTGTCAGGACATAGCAGACACCTTGAAACCTCTAGGATGAGTTTCGGTAAAACGCTTGTTAAAGATTCTATTCCGCAGCAAATTGTGTTCCGCACGGTGAACGATTCGACGCGTGCGAACTACACGGCTTATACGAAGTCGGACGGAACATACGTCATCACCGGTATTCCGTACAGCGATAGGGGTACGTACTACAAGGTCGTTCCTACGCTTGGCACACATGAGTTCGCGCCGGCGAACCGACCGCTCTATTTCAACCACAGCAGCAACACCCATAACAACGTCAACTTCACCGACATGACCTCTGTCAAGGTGTCGGGCGCCATTTATTACGAAGGCACGGACTACCCTGTAGAGGGTGCTTTGCTCAGTGTCGATGGCGTGCAATGTCTCGTAGGTGGTGTGCCGGTTCTGACTAATGCGGATGGTAAATTCTCCATCCTCGTGCCGATGGGTCAGCACTATATCACTGCCGCCAAGGCCGGTCATACCTTCGCCTACAACGGCCGTTATCCGGAAGACCCGAACAACGCCGGTGTGACCTACGAGTTCCTGAGTGACATGAACGACCTGCGTTTCTACGACAACACGAAACTGCTGCTCGTGGGCCGAGTAGCCGGTGGTGATGAAGAACAGCACAAGCCGCACGGTATGCACCTCGGTAAAGCGAACATCGGTCGCGCCGTCATCACCCTCAGCGCTTCGGACATCTACTCGCTCAATACCGACTCGGTGGAGCGCGTGTGGCCCATGCCGACCGATAGCATCGTAGCCGCAGGACGCGTCACGACAGCTGCTTCGGGCACCGACCTCAGTCATAACATCGTTATCTACACCGACTCCGTTACAGGTGAGTTCACGGCATTACTTCCGCCGCTGACCTATAAGGTGAAGAGCATCGTCATCCCGTCGAACGAGGACTACCGCTTCAATCCGTTGTCGTACAACCCGATTGAGTTAGGCGACCGTGCCGGACAGATGTTGCTGCAAGATACCCTGCGTATCGATAGCACCACCGTGCAGCGCGTACGCTATCACATGGCATTCGATGCACCCTACTACGTAGAGCCTGTGCTGACCGTCACTGACGCGATGCGTAGTGATTTGGCCTTCGGCGAGGAATGGCTCGACTATCAGGACGAGCGTGGCAAACTGCACATGGTACCGTCCTTCACGGTCGATTCGGCAACCGGTCAACCTGACTACCGAATGACCTATCCGCTCTTCCGTCAAGGTACATCCTACCGCTGGCGACTGAAAGTCACAGAGACCTACGTCAACAAGGATGATGCGCAGCACCCTATGACCACCGTACTGCCATGGAAGAACGGTATCGTTACCATCAAGAATGAGATAGGCAACCGTATCGCTGCCGAGCGTGACACCATCGTCACCAAGGAAAATGACTCTACGTCCATGATACCTGTCAAGAGAGGCGAGACGCTCATCTTAGGCGAGAACCAGATAGCGCTCGACTCCACCGGTATGGGTATCTATCAGTTCCGCGCTACCGACCCGAACATCTCTAAACCGTACACCTTGGGTGCGAACATGAGTTACAAGAACGTTTATGGTACGCGCGAGTACAGCTGGTCGGAGAACGGTAAGTTCTACGGCGTAGTGCTCGGCTCGATCACCAATGGTTCGGATATCTTGACCAACGGACCGGATGATATACTCTATATCCTTCGTAACGCGCCGGGTGGCGCCTCGACTGTGGCCGCTACTGCCGGTACTACTTTCACGCAGAACAACACCCGTTCCTCTGCTATCAAATGGGGCGCCATGACGAATTGGCAGTTCGGTGTAGGAGCAGCAGGAGCGCAAGGCTTTTTAGGTCCTTTTGTCTCAGTCATGTTTATGGAGGAAGCAGGTAGTGTATCGGCCAGTGGTACGTATTTGGGCAATAAAGCCTGGGCGAAATCGCAGGTTCAGGCGAATGCCCTGACGCAGACCGTGAGCACCACGCCGGGCACGGAAGGCGCCGGAGGCGATGTGTTTGTCGGCCAGGCCACGAACGATGTGTTCTCCAATTCCCGCCGTGTGGACATCCGACGTGACCCCACTGACTCGACACGCTACTACATCGGCGATTTCGACGGCTACGTTTATGGCAAACGCTTCGGTACGCAGTTCGTCTATACCCAGAACCATATTGAGAACAAAGTGATGCCTGATTTCATACGTCAGCGTAACGCCTTGCTGAAGTATATCGACAAGGCTACTTTTGACCGGTACAAGGTTCAACACGACACAACAGCCATCGTCAATACCACCGACAAGCTGCAGTACTACACCTATCTGACGCCGGATAAGGAAGGCTACGGAACGGATACCACCAAGTACGTGCTTGTTCCACCGAAATATCCGAATGACGGCCAACTGCATCTGGAGAAAGATATGGTGCTCTACTACAACGAACAAGTGCGCACGTGGAAACAACTGCTCGCGCACAACGAGGAGATGAAAGTGATGTGCCAGCAAAGAAACGGAGCTTTCAAAGCCGACCAATATGATGCGGCAGTGCTGAAAGTGGCGCGCCTGAGCGAAGTGAAGAAAGCGCTGGACGATGCACGCAAGAAAATGCAATCGGTTAACCAATACAACATCGACAGCCTCCGTGCCTTCGATAAGCGCACGCAATACGGCGATGGAAAGCAGTATATGGGCTTTAGCAAAGGCGAGGTAGAGCGACTGATTAAGACCTATGACGACAACGCGAAGATAGAGAAAGAGCAACTCGCCATCCTCGATGCCGAGCAATTAGACACCCTGCGCACGAATATCTCCGATTACTACGGAGGTGGCTATTTGATGCAGAATTACTCGCTTAGCCCGGGTACTTCCGTTGTGCTTTCACAGACCAAATCGCTCTCGAACGGCAATAATATAACCACCACGCACGATGCTACTTTAACCGGCGGAGGTGGCTTTGGTGTGAAAGAAATTATCAAACTTGTCAACTCGAACAATATCAATCTCGGCCGTAATTGGATGTTCGAAAACGGTACTCGTAACGATGAATCCTTCGCAACGAACATCACCCTGGCGATGCTTCGTCCGTGGCGGTGCTACCTCGTGCCCCTATATTGATGAGGAACGCACGAAATACTTTGAGCCTGGACGTCATGTGCTCACCACTTCGACGGCGGCCATCGACGAGCCTTATCTCTACCTGCGTCAAGGTACACCTTCGATGCAGAACGACCTGCCGGTTGGTGCTTCGGCGTACTTCACGCTCGGTATGACCAACCAGTCGTCCGTAACCGGCTCGGCAGGCGTCTATAAGCTCCGTCCGATGGATAAACACTCCGGCGAGCAGTTAGGTGCTGTGCTCGAGGTCAACGGCACGCCGCTCACATCGGCAGGTATCACCTACATGGTGGCTTCCGGAGATTCTATCTTCGTCTCGCTGCGCGTCTATCAGTCGAACCCCGAAGTGATGAACTTCGAGGACATCGGCCTCGAGCTCTACAGCGACTGCGACCCGACCCGCCGCTCGGAGATACACCTCTCCGTCAGCTACCGCTACTCGTGCTCGGATATCAACCTGACGCTCGACAATACCTTACTCAACACGCAGACGAAGTCCATCTTGGGCAAGGACACCGTTGAACTGAGCGGCGAGATCAGCGGTCTGCTGCCTGACTACAGCGCGCTCTACGGCGTCCGGCTGCAGTACAAACGCGGCGAGGGCGAATGGAGCACCCTCCGCACATGGCGCAAGGGCATCACCGTGCGTGACAAAGAGGGCAACTATCCGATGCCCGAAGCCGAGCATTTCCGTTTCTCTATCCCGATGCCTGACAAGGACTACGCCGATGGTACGTATCAGATTCGCGCCGTTACGGTGTGCAAGCCTGCCGCCGAAGAAGAGGTCTGCAAGGAGTCGGAGACCTTCACCGTCATCAAGGATGTGGTACGGCCTGAACCGATCAGCACGCCGACACCTCAGGACGGCGTTCTGCGCAACGGCGAGGATATAATGGTTACCTACAACAAGGATATCCAGCCCGCACGCGTGCTGGCCACGAATATATCCGTCACGGGCGAACTGAACGGGCATGACCTGCGTCACGCTGTCGGATTGCAGCTCGGCGGACAGAAAGCCGCTACGCAGGCTACGCTGCGGCTCGGCGCATCCGACTTCACCATCGAGACATGGCTCAACTATTCCGAAGCCGGCGAACTGATGAACATCGGCGGCGACAAGTTCCGCCTCTCGCTTACTGAGGACGGCAAACTCGCCGTACAGATGGATACAACCACTATTACCACGACCGGCTCGCTGCCGAAGAACAAGTGGGTATTCCTCGCGCTCAGTTAT
>CACYGT010000065.1 GCA_902774075.1 uncultured Bacteroidales bacterium | reverse complement strand
CCTGGCGCTGGTGACGGATATCCGTCCGACGCAGGTGACCTTGGTGCCGGACGACCCGACACAGTTGACTTCTAACCACGGCTGGGACACGCGCAGGAATCTGGATTTCCTCAAGGGCGTCGTGAACCAGTTGCACGCTTACCGGATGCGCGTGAGCATCTTCGTAGATCCGAATCCGCTGATGGTAGAGTACGCCTTGCGTACGGGCGCTGACCGTGTGGAGCTCTATACGGGACCGTACGCGGAGCTCTTCGAGACCGATCCGAAAAAGGCAATCGCAATGTATCGTCCTGCAGCCGAGAAAGCGCACGAGTTAGGTCTGGGCCTTAATGCCGGACATGACCTCAACCTGAAGAACCTCAAGGCCTTCAAGCAGGCTTTCCCGTGGCTGGCAGAAGTCAGCATTGGTCATGCCATCATCTGTGATGCCCTTTACCTGGGTATCCAAGAAACCATTCAAGAATATTTAGATTTACTGAAATAATATGCTTTTACAAATTATTGACACATTGGCTGCAGAAGAGCCGGTATTGGAAGAAACGCTACAAGAGAGTGTAACGCCGTCAATCAACCTCTGGGAGATGGCGCAGTATGGCGGTTGGATCATGATCATCCTCGCCATCTTGTTTGCCTGCGCATGTTATATCTTCATCGAGCGTCTGGTGAAACTCAAACAAGCCACGCGTGAGGACAAGTCCTTCATGGACCGTATCCGCGATTATATCCACGACGGTAAGATTGACTCGGCGCTCAACTTGTGCAAGCAGACGGACACGCCTTCCGCACACATGATAGAGAAAGGTATCACGCGTATCGGCCGTCCGATGCAGGACGTGCAGGTAGCGGTGGAGAACGTCGGTAACATCGAGGTGAGCAAGCTCGAAAAGGGCCTTGTCATCATGGCCACTATCGCCGGCGGTGCCCCGATGCTCGGTTTCTTAGGCACGGTGATAGGTATGGTGCAGACTTTCTATAACATGGCGCAGACTTCCGGCGGTATCATCGAGATGAGTGCCCTCTCCACAGGTATGTACCAGGCGATGGTAACCACCATCGGCGGTCTGATCGTAGGTATCTTGGCGATGTTCGCTTATAACTTCCTGGTTGCTCGTATTGACCGCGTCGTTCGTCTATTGGAGTCGCGCACGATGGAGTTTATGGACCTCTTAAATGAACCCGCGTAATGGCATTAAAAAAACGAAATAGGGTAGAGGCGACGTTTGCGATGAGTTCGATGACCGACCTCATCTTCCTCTTGCTGCTGTTCTTTGTGATGGCCAGCACGATGGCTTCGCCCAATGATATCAAGATCAACCTGCCTTCGTCCCGTGCGCAGAAAGCGACCCGTCCGCAGGTAGCCAAGGTCTCGATTGATAACTTAGGAAACTACTTTGTAGCCTTAGGCAAGGAGAAACCCGTAGCTATCGACCCGGAGCAGTTAGAGCCTTACCTGGCGCAGATACAAGCGTCTGACAGCACGATGTATATCGCGCTGCATGCAGATGAAGACGTGGCGTACAAAGAGGTGGTACGTGTGCTTGATATCGCCAACGCCCATCAGATGAAACTGGTAGTAGCGACCAAACGGCCGTAAGATAGTGAAGAAGAAACAAGAACGACATATCGTAGCGTCGGTGAGCACGGCGATTATCCTTGTGCTGGTGGGCTTGCTCCTCTGGTATCTGCGCATGACAGCCGTAGTGCCCGAGCAAGAGCAAGGTGTCGAAGTGGAGTTCGTGGAGGCCGAGGAAGAAGAGCCGGTGACTCAACCCGCTATCGGCTCTGAGGCTTTCGGCGAACTGACCGCCGAGGCCGCGCCCGAAGAGCCTGCTTCGCCTGCCGAAGAGATAGCAACGAGTCCGACTCCTGCCGAGCCGCCGGTGACTATCGTCTCGGAGGAAGAGACCTTAGCGCTCGAACGCGCACGCAAGGAGCAGGAAGAGCGTGAGGCCGCTGAACGGGCGCGTAAGAAGAAAGAAGCCGAGGCCATCGCAAAAGCCAATAAGTTCGGCAACCTCTTCGGTAAGACCGGAACGAACACCCAAGGCGGCGGTGACACGCAAGGAGAGGGGCAGAAAGGCAACCCCATCGGACACGGAACGTCGAACGGTAATAACTGGACGCTGAGCGGACGAGGCCTCAAAGGTACACTCCCGCGACCGTCCAATACCTTCAAACAAGAAGGAAAAGTGGTGGTACAGATACGTGTGAACGCCGAAGGAACGGTGACGAATGCCACGATCTCCGGCGGTGACGTATCCGACAAACAAACCCAACAACTCGCTCTCGAGGCTGCCCGTAAGGCCAAGTTCACCGAGGGCGATCATGATCAGATCGGAACAATTACCTATATATTTAAGTTAAATTGAAAATTTAACATTTGTAAATTGAATTTGTAATTTATGAATTATTTATTTCTTGACAACGGTTTCGAAGAAATCGAAGCGATCACAACTATTGACTTACTTCGTCGCGCAAAAATCGCTGTGACAACTGTTTCTATCACCGGCAATCCGATGGTGCTCGGTGCGCATAACATCGCCGTAGAAGCAGACGGACTGATCGAGCGCATTGACTTCTCAGACGCTGAGATGCTCATTCTGCCCGGTGGTCAGACCAAGTTAGGTGAGTGTTCCGCCTTGCGCGACCTACTGTTGGAGCATAACAAAGCCGACAAACTGATAGCTGCTATCTGTGCAGCTCCGGCTGTGTTAGGCAAATTAGGTATCCTGGAGGGCAAGCAAGCGACCTGTTACCCGGGTTTCCAAGACGCGTTAGGAGAGAGTTATGTGGGAGGCTTGGTTGTTGAATCGAAGAATATCATCACCGCTAAAGGTCCCGGCTTGAGTGCCGACTTCGCCTTCAGCATCATCGAGCGCCTCGCTTCGTCCGAGGTGGCCGATGAGGTCTATGACGCAGCGCAATACTAAAAAAACAGGTCTCTTAACGGAGACCTGCTATTTTATGGAGTTGGACGCTTAGGCGCCAGAAAGGATGCGCGAGGATATAACGAACGGTGTCATCTAAGTTATCGTTACTGTCTATCTCAAAGTCATCAATACCGCTTATCAGCAACCACTCACCGTTATACCGTAGAGGTTGGAGCATCCAATGTTCCGCCTCTATTTCTTTTCTCCACACTTCCGGATCGTATGTACCCGTGAAGACCACTTTCACTTCATTCACCTTCTTGAGTGCAAGCTTCGTCCCTTCTTTTGGACTACAGGTGATCCAATCGATACCTTCCGGTAACGGACGTGTACCGTTCGTCTCAATGCAGATATAGAAACCCGCTTGATGCAGCGCCTCTATCAAAGTCTGATCCACTTGCAGACTCGGTTCACCGCCCGTGAGTACACACATCTTACGCCGCTCGTTGGGCACGTCATACAGTTCCTGCATCTCGCTCACGATCTGCTCCGCACTCATCTCGGTAAACTCCGCAAACTCGGTGTCGCACCATGGACAGCGTAAGTTACATCCGCTAAAACGGACAAACACTGCCGGGATACCGCTATGCGCCCCCTCGCCTTGCAGCGTAAAGAATATTTCGTTAACTTTGTACATCTAGAGTTCTAGAGTTCTGGATTTCTAGTCCTTTTCATAAATGGCTATATTGCCCTCGCTCTCTTGCACGCTGACCTTATAGCAGTTCTCTACATGGTCGCAGATCCACTTGGCGATATTCTCCGCCGAAGGATTGACGTCTAATATCTCGTTGATATACTTATGGTCAAAGGTATCCTTCACCACTTTCTTGATATGCGTGAAATCGGTCACCATTCCGTCTTGATTCAACTCTTTGGCACGGCAATAGACTACAATGATCCAGTTATGGCCGTGTAAGTTCTCGCACTTACTCTCGTAACTTAACATTAAGTTATGAGCTGCTGATATCTCTATTCGTTTTTCTACGTAAAACATACTACTTATTATAATATCCTGCTTCTTGCAATGCTTCTTCGCGTTCGCGGCATGTACCACACACGCCGCAAGGTGTCTCTCCGCCTTTGTAACAAGACCAAGTCTCCTCATAATTGATGCCTAATTGCATGCCGTGCCGCACAATCTCGGTCTTGGTGAGATGGGTGTAAGGCGTCAGTAACTGCACACCGTTCATCGTTCCGGCTGAGATGGCATCGTTCATCGCCTCCACGAACTCCGGTCGGCAGTCGGGGTAGATGAAATGATCGCCGGCGTGATTAGCCAACATGACATACTGCAGTTTGTTGTTCTCCGCGATACCTGCAGCAATAGACAGCATGATTCCGTTGCGGAAAGGCACTACGGTCGATTTCATGTTGTCGTCGTTGTAGTTACCCTCCGGTATCGACTCTGCGCCCTCCAACAGAGAGGACTTGAAGAACTGCTTGATGAATGGCAGACGAATGACCATATGGGGTATCTCCAACCGCTCGCAATGCAACTTAGCAAACTCCAACTCCTTGTCATTATGGTTGCTGCCATAATGGAAAGAGAGCGCCAAGGCAATACGGTCACGGTACTCGTAGAGCATCGTGGTCGAGTCCAAGCCTCCCGATAAAACGATCAAACTATCTTTCATATACCTTACTGAATTGTTCGCGCAGACGTTGTTCTTTCAATGCCTCATGCTCCTTGTCCGCATAGTTGGCGAAGGGGTAGATGCTGATACCTCCGCGGGGCATGAACCAGCCGGTCACCTCCAGGTACTTCGGGTCCATCAACTTCACCAAGTCTTTCATGATGATGTTCACGCAATCCTCATGGAAGTCTCCGTGGTTTCTAAACGAGAAGAGATAAAGCTTCAGACTCTTACTCTCTACCATTCGCTCGCGCGGGATATAGGAGATGTATAGATGTCCGAAATCGGGCTGACCGGTTTTCGGGCAAAGGGTAGTGAACTCGGGGCAGTTGAACGTCACGAGATACTCATTCTCCGGGTGTTTGTTGGGGAAGGTCTCGAGCACGTCGGGATTGTAGTTATCCGAGTACTGCACATGTTGGTTTCCAAGGAGAGTAACTCCTTCCAATTCATTTTCTGTTCGCATTATAGTGTTGTATTATTTGTTCCGTTTGTTGGCATTGTGTCTCGCGCGAGAACTCTTCACGATGCTTGACGTCCTGCCGTGTGAAACCTTGTGCCTTCCATTCGTTATATTTGTCCAATATAAAGGCTTTGATCGCTTCTTTGTCAGCCGTTGCGATACCCGCGTTCGTATATTCTATCAACTTCGCTAACTCTCCTTCGTCAGACGGCACGCAAAGGATAGGCTTAGCGCAGCCCAGCGCCTCGTAGAATTTCGTCGTCAGCATGCCATGCGTCCGAGTGTTAGTCAGCACAAGCATCATACTACTCTGCCGAATAGCGTCTCCTAAATCATTATGTGCAATAGGCGCTGACTTAGGCGTATGTATATCAAGAACAATATCTGGTGTATTCAGTTCTTCGATAACTTCTTGGACAAGCGCCAAGGCGGGTTGCTGCCACTCAAAGAGTGAACCGATATAGCTGATTCGGAACATGTCCGTCTTCTCGTCCTTCGGGAAGAACTGCTCCGGATCGTAGCCGTTGTAGATCGTATAGACCGCTGCGCTTGACAGATTTTTGATAAACTCTGCATGCCAGGGAGAGACGGTCGTGATAGCGTTCGCAGCGCGAAGTACCTTGTTGCGCCGACGTATATGCACGGTGCGGTAGAGGCTTCTGAAAGGCATCGTCCACCAGGTCCGGTGGTGATACTGATAGCGCGAGTCTTCGACTTGTTCGTCCAAGTCCCGTATATCGCATATCAGCGGTACATTCAGCCGTTGGGCTATCCGTCGAGCCGCACCTAACGGAAAATCCGAGAATGTAGTACAAAGTACTACGTCATATTGTATCCCATCATCAAATTGATTCGCCAAGGCTCTGTTGTGCCAATCGGTGAGTAGCGTCCAGACGGTCTTAATGAGCCAGTCGAACGTACTTCCGCTATAGAGACGAAGCAAGTGGATAGGGTAGTTGTGCTTAAAATCGAGCGGCTCGTAGATCTCCGTGAGCAGCTTCACATCATATCCCTTCCGCACGAGAAAATCGCACAGATACCGCACCCGCGGCAAGTAGCCCGGTGCTGCAGGAGGGTCTGAGACCACGAGGATATGTCCTAAACACTTATTCGCCATTGATCATTTGTAGGATCTTAGGATAGAGCGATTTATGATACGTGCTATCGTTGATGTTACTGTTATGCCACAACAGACAGAGCTCACCGTGGTGCATGCGCACTTTGTCTATCAACCGCTCGCACAAGAAATATGCCTCGTCTTCGGTAAGGTTCATATAGTTGGCGTTACTGAGCGTGGTGTCCATGATCGTGAGCGGATGAAGCGTGAGTGGTGTCAGTTGGAACGAGATAGGGTTGATCCATCGGATAGCCCGACATGTCTGCAAACGGAAACCGGCCGAGTCGGCAAAGGTAGCCTGCGTCGGCAAGACCTTGCATGTGGTCGATGGACGAGCGTAGGTAATGGGCACGGAACATGCGGCTATACTGGATAGACGGTATATCGCCGTAATAACTGCCATGCACGCCTAAGTACGCATTGCTGTGACGAAGCATGTGTTTGAGTCGTCGCCAGTCCCGTCCCCACAGACGATATTGCGGGTAATCGAAGCCCTTGCCTTGGGTACGTTTGACAAAGTAGATACTCTCCGCTCCGGGCACTTTGGCATCTTGTTCCAACAACCACGGGAAAGTGTACATAGGGTCTTTGTGGATATTCGTCCACGACTCCCATACTTGTTTCCATTCACCGCGCCGGATACCCCCAATCGCTCCGTGCAAATGGCGGTACTGTGAGATGGTATCGATATCATGGGTCAGATAGATATGTGAGAAACCGGGCTCAGGAAGGGGCAGTTGTAACTGCTTGAGTACCAAACGTGCGTACTCATCCAGACGCGGTATCTGGAGCCGGCTCTTCTGATTCGTGATCGAGAAACGTGCCGCAAAACGTCCGTGCTCGTCGCGTTTGTTGTTCACCAACTCCTCC
>CACYGT010000064.1 GCA_902774075.1 uncultured Bacteroidales bacterium | reverse complement strand
GATCACCTCCGGCGGACAGCGTATCCATAAAGAAGCCGACTACCGCGAGAAGATGCTCCGTCGTGGCATGAATCCGGATGCTTTCCGTTTCTACCTCGATACCTTCCGCAACGGCATGCCCCCTCACGGAGGCTTCGCCATCGGCCTCGAGCGCATCACCGCTTGCTTCCTCGGCATCGCCAACGTCAAGGAATGCTCGATGTTCCCAAGAGACATCAATCGTGTGGCACCGTAAGAGTAGAGTGGATTTTAGAAAAGAGAGACCTTCTGGTCTCTTTTTTTTGCCTACTCTTGCGTATATCAAAAAAATGTTGTACCTTTGTGCCCGAAATGCATAGGAATCGGTATATAGTGCTGTTGTTGCTGTTGGCTTGGTCGCTGACAGGACATGCAACGAGCAAAGGCATGCGGTTTTTCTACCGTGCCGGTGAACGCATCGACCGTTATCTGCTGCAGAACGTGGACACGAACTATATCGCCTTGCCGGAACATAGTTGGAACCTGGCGTTCACGACCACAATGGTAGGCACCAACTTGAACTATCAGACGCGCCTTCCCGGCACGACGTACCGGATAGGACTTCTGCTGCGAACTACGCCGAGTGTGGACCTGGGTTTCAATGCCGGGTACCGCGGTTTTGGATTCGGTTACAGTTGGGACGTGCTACATGCGTATGCCAACAACCTCAATCTCTCGTTCGGCGGCAAGAGCCTGGGTATTGAGTTCCAGCGCCAGGTGAGCACGAACTTATCGGGTAATCTTGTCAATGCGGACGAACCGACACACAGTTTGGGTAATATTACCTCGGGCTTGTTATGGATAACGAACACGAACCTGACGGCCTGGTATGCGCTCAACTCCGAACACTACTCGCATAACGCAGCGATCAAGCAGTCGTATATCCAGAAGAAGAGTGCAGGATCGGTCTTGTTATCGTTAGCGTATCTACACACGAACATGTCGGTTCAGGACACGCTCACCTATCAAGGCGTACCTATTATGGCCTATATTCTGGATAGCGTGAAGAGTGTAGAGACCCATCAGGTAGCGATCGGCCTGGGTTACGGCATCAACTACACGCCCAACAAAGGCAAAGTGGTGCTCCATCTGGCGGCTAACGCGCAGTTGGTGTGCTACTCCATCAACCAGATCAGCGTTGTGATGGACTCCGCTCTAAACGCCAACTTACCCGGCGAGGCGATGTTCAATATCTACCCCAAGTTCCCCGTTCATGTGACGGGTAATATCCGCGCGGCGGTCAGTTGGGAGATCTGTCCGTGGGCGTATCTGTCGTGCTGGGCACAGGCGAACAATATCCGTTTCACGTCCCACGAGACTGCGATGGCGGACATCCGTATGCAAAATTGGAACTGGCAAGTGCACCTCAATATCGGCGTGCGGTTCGGTGCAGGCAAGAAACGCGTTCAGAAAGCACTGGAGGACATGACACCGCTGCCTCCTACCCCGCCGATACGCGACTCCAGACTACCGAAATGGATCACCGAATATTTCTATTCACCAAGTTTATAACATAACAAGATATAGTAATGAGTTTACAATGTGGAATAGTGGGTCTGCCGAACGTGGGCAAGAGTACCCTTTTTAACTGTCTGAGTAACGCCAAGGCGCAGAGCGCAAACTTCCCGTTCTGCACGATCGAACCAAACGTGGGCGTGATCACCGTACCGGACGAGCGCCTGATCAAATTAGGCGAGATATGCAAGCCCGAGCGCGGTGTGATCCCGACAACCGTAGAGATCGTCGATATAGCCGGTCTCGTCAAGGGCGCCAGCAAGGGTGAAGGTCTGGGCAATAAGTTCCTGGCCAACATCCGCGAGACGGACGCGATCATTCATGTGCTGCGCTGTTTTGATGACGAGAACGTAGTGCATGTGGACGGAACCGTCAACCCCGTACGAGACAAAGAGATCATCGACGCAGAACTCCAACTCAAGGACCTCGAGACCGTGGAGGCGCGTATTCAGAAATGCGAGAAAGCAGCCAAAGCTGGCGGCGACAAACAAGCGAAATTACAGTTGGAGGTCTTGGTCAAATACCGCGAGGCCTTGTCGCAGGGCAAGAACGCCCGCACTGTAGAGCTCGACAACAAAGAGCAGGAAGCCGCAGCACGCGACCTTTTCCTGCTGACGAACAAACCCGTGATGTACGTCTGCAACGTCGACGAGGCGTCCGCCGTGACCGGTAACGCCTACGTGGAGCAGGTCAAAGAGGCCGTCAAGGACGAAGACGCACAAGTGCTGGTTCTGGCCGCAAAGATAGAGAGCGAGATCGCCGAGTTGGAGACCTACGAAGAGCGGGAAATGTTCCTCGCCGAGTTAGGACTCGAGGAGTCCGGCGTTAACCGCCTCATCAAAGCCGCGTACGCACTGCTTAACCTCCGTACCTTCCTCACCGCTGGTTCGGACGAGGTACGTGCCTGGACTTTCAAGGCCGGCGCTAAAGCACCGCAATGCGCCGGTGTGATTCATACGGATTTCGAGCGCGGGTTCATTCGCGCCGAAGTGATCAAGTACGAGGACTTTGTGGCGCTGGGCGGCGAAGCGCAATGCCGTGCGGCCGGTAAATTAGCCACCGAAGGCAAAGACTACCTCGTGCAGGACGGAGACATAATGCATTTCTTATTTAACGTATGATAGAGCAATTATTAGCATATGGTATTTGGGTCGCGATAGTGCTTATTATCGTGGGCTTTGTGGCGCTGGTAAAGGGCGCTGATTGGCTAGTGGACGGCGCATCGGCGATTGCCAAAAGGTTCGGTATCAGTGACCTGATCATCGGTCTGACGGTGGTGGCTTTCGGTACGTCGATGCCGGAGTTTGTGGTGAACATGGTGTCAGTAGCACACGGCACAACAGATCTAGCGATCACAAACATCTTAGGATCGAACATCATCAATACCTTCGTCATCCTCGGTCTGACGGCCGTGGTCTATCCGATTGCGTCGCAGAAACACAGCCGTAACTTCGACATCCCGCTGTCTATCATCGCGGGTTTCTTGGTACTGGTGATGGTGGCTGTCAGCTCGCCTTTCGAGAGCGGTCAGGGCATCAGCCGCGTGGGCGGTGTGTTGCTGCTGGCGTTCTTCGTTTTCTTCCTCTACGATGCTTTTGCACACGCCAAAGAAGGGAAAGCCGAAGAGCCGGAAAAGACCACCCAACCTATGTCTATCGGCAAGGCCATCGTGCTTATCCTCTGCGGTCTGGCAGGTCTGTCGATAGGCGGTGAGTTGATCGTGGACAGTGCGGTCGATATCGCTGCGCGTTGTGGCGTGAGTGAGGCCATCATCGGTCTGACCATCGTAGCGCTGGGGACTTCCCTACCCGAGTTGGCAACCTCTGTCATCGCGGCGCATAAGCATAACTGCGACATCGCCATCGGTAACGTGTTCGGCAGCAATATCTTCAACGTCTTCTTTGTCTTAGGTACGAGTGCGGTCGTTCGTCCGTTACCGGCGTACGAGGGTATCGAGTTAGACGCTTTCATGGCAGCGCTGGGTAGTATCCTCGTGTGGCTGGCGTTACGTACGAACAAAGAGCGCGTGCTCCAGCGTTGGGGCGGCGCGGTCCTCCTGCTCGTCTATGCAGGCTATCTGACGTACAGGTTGATGAAAGTGTAAAATGCAAGCGTAAAGTGTATGAAAAAGATTTTCTTGTTCTTGGTAAGTGTTTGTGTCGGAACGATGCTCTGGGCAGGTCCGCGGAGTATGCAGCAGGCACGGCAGTTAGTAGCGGGCGCACAGCATGTGCATACGGCGCTGCAGGCAAATGGGAAACCAGCCTTCTACGTGTTTAACCGACCCAACGAAGGCGGTTTTGTGCTTATCTCGGCCGATGACCGAACCTATACAGTCTTGGGCTATTCGGACACAGGTCACTGGAACGAGAACGAGTTGCCGGAGAACGCGCGGGCGTGGATGGAGAACTACGCCGCCACGATCAGTGCCCTACCGGAGAACTACCAACCGCTTCCTCACCAGACGCAGGCTATCACCCCTGTCGCTCCGCTATGCACAACGCTGTGGGGACAAGGCGAACCATATAACAACCTCTGCCCTTCCACTTCGTCGGGTCACGCCGTAACGGGTTGTGTGGCGACGGCTGCTTCGCAGATCATGAAGAGACATAACTATCCCGAGCACGGCATCGGTTCGCACGCCTATAAATGGGCTACGGAGAATGGCGACTCGGTTACGCTGAGTGCGGATTTCGAGCACACAAGCTATCAGTGGACGAGTATGCTGGACCGCTACGACTCGGTGGAGTCCACACAGGCACAGCGAGATGCCGTCGCGACGCTGGTATACCACTGCGGTGTCGCTTGCGAGATGAAATACGGAGCCAACAGCAGTATGGCTAACTCCAACACGATGGTCAAAGCGATGATGAACTATTTCGGTTACGACAAAGGTATCCATCATATGTTCAAACTCTATGCCGGAGAGGCTGCGATGGAAGCAGAGATGTACGAGGAGTTGCTGGCAGGACGGCCGGTATATATCAGCGCCAAGACCGTTCGAAACGAAGGCCATGCGTTCGTGTGCGACGGTATCGATGCCGACGGACTGTTTCATATCAACTGGGGTTGGTTTGGTAAGAGCAACGGGTACTTCCGTTTCTCCGCCCTCAATCCCAAGGAACAAGGCACAGGCGGTTCGAGTACCAACCAAGGGTACAACGAGAACCTGCAGATCTTCACACGTATCCAACCGAATCAAGACGGCCACTACACCCACTCGTTGACGGCAGAGAACATATGGCTTAGCAAGACGGCTAACCACCGTGACTCGCTCGTACACATCACCGTGGACTCACTCATCAACCAGGGTTACGGCGAATGGATCGGACACGTCAAGTTGTATGTCTATCAGAACGGCCAACTCTACGAGACGCAGACGGCCAACAGTATGAACCCGCTCAAACCGGAATACCGCCGCAAGCACGTCTACTTCGACGCGGATTTCTCTGCGTACCCGGAAGGCGAATATGAATTCGTAGTAGCCGCGCGGGCGGACGAACAACCGGAGTCATATATCCCTATCTACCGCAAATGGCTCGGCGAATGGAGATGTCAGATGAAGGTCACCAGCGATTCTATCCTTCTCACCCCGCCTACGGTGACACCCCCTGAACATCCGTATGTAGCTGACCCGAGAGAGTATGACCTCACGCTTCTCAGAGCCTTGTACTACCCTTCCAGTTCGGAAGAGAACCATCATGCGTGGAAACTACAACTGTCAACCGGCGGTTTCTATTCCAACGCCGACGCGGATCAGCTGTTGCTGCTCTTTAATATCTACACGCATTCGGACAAATCGATCATCGGGCATTATCCTGCGGATAAGAACACTACCCATAACTGCATCTCAGCGTACCATTTCTACGGCAATGCCAACGAGTCAGTACGCACCGATGCCAACGAAGGCGAGTGTCACTTCAGTTATAACGCGTCCAACAACACCTATCAATGCATCTACCGCATCCGCCTCTACCAGGAGGATTATCAGGACACGGTCGAACTGAAGATGAGCAATATTATCGCATATTACGGCGAAGCGTATGGTTCGCACAAGAAAAACGAGCGTATCACCTTGGATAACAACGCGCAAGGTCTGGACGCAGCCCTGACGGACCTGCCGCAGGCAGATAAGTTCATTCGCGACGGCGTGCTCTATATCCGTCGCGGCAAAGAGATCTATACGATCACGGGATTAAAGGTGGGCGTTGAATAAACGGCGCTCGCGGTCGAAGAACCAACCCCATTTATTGAAGTACAGGCACATGTTTTGGATATGAATCCGAAGCATGTGCTTATCCTTATAAGAACCGCGCGTATGCGCATGTACGATAGTCCACGCAGGGTGGTAGAGCGTGAGGTAATGACGGTGAATCGTGCGGGTGAGGTCGATATCCTCGGGGTACATGAAATAGCGCTCGTCAAAGAGCCCTGCCTCCACAACCGCTTTCGTGCGAAGCATCATAAAACAACCGCTTAGATAGGGCGCGTTAATCGGCCGTGTCAGATCCAGGTCCCGTAACTCATACCGTGCGTTGCGTTTCTCCATCCACGCCTTGGGCAGGAAACGGCGACCGAACACATCGAGGGGTGTCGGCAAGCGCTTGGCCAGATACTGCTGAGTGCCGTCCGGGTTAAGCACCTTGGGCATCAACTGTCCCACCTCGGGATGGGCAAGCATGAAGTCATGCATGGCATCGATATCTTCCGCTTTGACGCGGATATCGCTGTTCATCACTAGATGGAAATCCACTTTCTCCTGAGCACTCTTGCGTATCTCCATGTTATGCGCACGCCCGTAACCGATATTATCGTTCGTATTATCGTGCAGGTAGATATGTCGAAGACATTTGACTCTCTTCAACTCCTCCACAAGCGGATTCACCTCTTGCTCCCAATTAGGACGATATAAGACGATGGAGATATTTAGCATGTGTGATGTCTGATGTGTGATGTTTATTCTTTGCGCAAGAACTGTTTGACCTTGCGGAGTTGTTTGCAGGCAACCGTGAAGATCCCTGCGCCAACGTGGTTCTTACGGAGCGCGATGAAGTCTTCCTGCGTCTTGGAGAGCCGCGCACGGGTGTTCTTGTTGCTGGCTCCGCCTACTTCCAT
>CACYGT010000063.1 GCA_902774075.1 uncultured Bacteroidales bacterium | reverse complement strand
CCGTCGAGGGAATAGGACTGATGCCATTTATGGAGCCAGAAATCGTGTTGTACGGGGTCGGCGAGGGCAGCATCAGCGAGGGCGGTTGCCTGGGTGTGTTGGGACGAAGAGGCTTTTTGGTTGGCGGTGATGGACGCAGGATCGCGTTTCTTAGGACAATGCGAGATGATGGTCTCGCCATATCGGTTGGTGAGATAGAAACGATGGCCTTTAGGCGGCAGGAGACCGGTATATTTTTTGAACTTCTCGTCGAGTGTTACTCTGCCCATATTGTTGTTGTTTTTTGTATTGTTTCTCTATAGTTGACTCCGTAATACCCTCGATCCGATTGCGTGTCGTTAGCGTGTCGTTGGCGTGTTTTGGCTATATGAGGGATATAAACGGGGGTAATTGGAGTGCTTTTTAAAATCGAGTACAAAGGTACAAAAAATAAATGACATTTCCAAATTTTAGGGCTTGGAAAGGTAAGAAAAGTGCATTTTTCGTAGAAAACGGTATCCCGGAATAGCGGAACACCGGAATAACGAAGGGAGAATGCGCACAAGAATGTGCGCGCATAAACGCTAAAAAAAAAGGAGAGGGACCAGAATGCAATTTCTGGAAATGGACAAAGGTGGGATAATAAAAAAAGTGGCGGACACAGGACACCTAATACACAAAAAACAGATACTATATTATATATATAAAGAACACGCCTACGCGGGTGCGCAGGCGTGAAAAGGATATCCTAAATATCCTAGAAATTAGAGCCCCAGCGAAGCTTTGATAGCCGGAACTTTGGCGTCAGCCTCAGCGGAGCAGCGCTCGTAGTCAGCGCCGGTAAACGGCTTGCCGCTCTTAACCGGGATCTCGAAGTAGAACTTGATCTTCGGCTCGGTACCGGAAGGACGAACGGATACTTTCAGACCACCTTCGGTGAAGTACTGGAGTACGTTCGAGGTTGCGTTCAACGGCATCTCTATTTTCGCATTTTCCCATTTACCATTTACCAATTTTTTCTCTTCGAGGAGCTTGAAGTCTTTGATCTTAATGACCTTCTCACCTGCGATCTCTTGCGGCGGGTTGTTGCGGTAGTTAACCATCATTGCTTGGATCTCCTCTGCACCGCTCTTACCCGGACGAACAACGTTGATCGTGGTCTCCTTCTGGAAGCCATAGTCCTCGTAGATCTTGAGCAGGTAGTCATACAGCGTCATGCCGTTGTCCTTAGCGTAAGCAGCGATCTCGCAGATCAAGCAGATAGCCGAAGGCGAGCATTTATCGCGAACAGCGTCGTACGGCAGGAAGCCGAAGGACTCCTCACCACCGCCGATATATTTGCGTTTGCCTTCCCACATGCGGATACGGTTAGCAATCCACTTGAAGCCCGTATATTCGTCGGTGAGGGTTACGCCCTGTGCATCAGCAATCTTACGAATGAGCTCGGAGGTAACGATGGTCTTTACGATATACATATCCGGACGCATCTTACCCAGACGCTTCATGTTGTTGATGATGTAGTAGTGGTACATGATGTTGGTCTGGTTACCGTTGATGATAACCCACTCGCCCTTGTCGTTGCGGCAAACGATAGCGATACGGTCAGCGTCCGGGTCAGAAGCAATCACGAGATCAGCGCCCAACTTGGTACCGAGTTTCATACCGAGGGTCATAGCCTCAGCGTTCTCCGGGTTCGGGGAAACAACAGTCGGGAAGTTACCGTCGATGACCATCTGCTCGGGTACTACGTGGATGTTCTGGAAGCCCCAAGAACGCAAGCACATCGGCACGATCTGACGACCTGCTCCGTGCATCGGAGTGTAAACGATGTTGAGGTCTTTCTGACGAAGGATAGAGTCTTGGTCGATCATGACGCTCTTAACCGCCATCATGTAGTCATAGTCCATCTCGCCGCCGATGATCTCGATGAGGTCCTTGTTGGCTTCCCATTTGACATCCTCCATGCGTACTTTGTTCACCTCGTCGATGATACCCTGGTCGTGCGGTTGGAGCACTTGCGAGCCATCCTCCCAGTAAGCCTTGTAGCCGTTATACTCTTTGGGGTTGTGCGAAGCGGTGACGTTCACACCACCTTGACATTTGAGGTGACGGATAGCGAAGGAAACCTCCGGTGTCGGACGAAGGCTCTCGAACAGATACACCTTGATACCGTTAGCGGAGAAGATGTTAGCAACTGTCTCTGCGAACAGACGACCGTTGTTACGGCAGTCATGGCCAACCACTACAGCCACGCGGCCGTTCTGTACATTCTGGAAACCGCCCTCTTTCTGCACTTTGAGCAGATAGTTAGCGTAACCCTGCGTAGCCTGAGCCACGATGTACTTGTTCATTCGGTTGGTACCTACGCCCATGATACCGCGCAAACCACCGGTACCAAACTCCAAGGTACGATAGAAAGCATCGATGAGTTCCGTCTTGTCTTCTGCGTCCATCAGCGCCTTCACCTGTGCGCGTGTTTCTGCATCAAAAGGCTCGCGAGTCCACACCTCAGCGACTTCCATTACTTTTTTCAATTCTTCATTCATGGTAGTAATTAATGATTAATTAATAATTAATAATGAATATTTTTTTAATCTTTGACTTTATAGATTGCATCTAAATTGCGTACGAAGCCGTCGAAATCGAGGCCGTAACCGATCACAAACTCCTCGGAAATCTCATGGCCCACATATTCCGGCCGGGCATCCTCGTACTCTAACTTACCGGGCTTGAACAGCATCGTGGCAGTCTTGACCGACGAAGCACCCAAGCCTCGGAAATGGGCTTTGAGTTGGTGAATCGTCAGACCGGAGTCCACGATATCTTCAATAATTACCACATCGCGGTTCTCCACGGCTTGTTGAAGCGGTACGATGAACTGCAACTGGCCTGTCGTGCTCATGCCGAAATACGAACTGACGCGGATAAACGTCTCTTCGCAACGAATATCCTTGTCCAACGCACGAATCAGATCGGCGGCAAACACAAAAGCGCCATTCAATACAATTACAAACAGCGGCTCCTTGTCTTTGTAATCCGCACTAATCTTGTCTGCTACTTGCTTCACATCCTTCGCAATCTGCTCCGGAGTCAGCCATTCTTCAAAATGATAGCCTTGTTCGTCAACTGTTCTCATAGTTCTGAAATAAGAAATCATTATACGGATAACGCTTTACGTGTATCGCTTTGATGCGCTCATAGAGCAACGCGCGCAAGGCGTCTATATTATCTTTGTTCTTCGCCGAGATGAAGATGCTGTCTTCGCCCAAACGGGCTATCCAGGTCTTCCGCAAATCCTCCAGCGACAAGTTCTCTCTTTGGATCGGCGTCAAGTCATCCTCCTCTTTGGGCACATAAGTGAAGTTGTCGATTTTATTGAAGACCACGATGCGTGGGATATCCTTTGTCTCGTGATCTCGTGATCCCGTGATCACGTCATTCAAGGTCTGCTCCACCACTTCATACTGCTCCTCGAAGTTCGGATGGCTTATATCCACCACGTGTACCAGCAAGTCGGCTTCACGCACCTCGTCCAGCGTGGACTTAAACGACTCCACCAGGTGGTGAGGCAACTTACGGATAAATCCAACCGTGTCGCTCAGCAGGAACGGCAGGTTCTCTATCGTCACCTTCCGAACTGTGGTGTCGAGTGTCGCAAAGAGCTTGTTCTCCGCGAACACATCGGACTTGCTCAGCAGGTTCATCAAGGTCGATTTGCCGACGTTCGTATAACCAACCAGCGCCACGCGAACCATCTTGCCGCGATGTTGACGTTGCGTCGCCATCTGCTTGTCGATCGTCTTGAGTTGCTCGCGCAGCAGGGCGATACGTTGTCCGATCACACGCTTGTCGGCTTCTATCTGCGTCTCACCCGTACCACGGTTGACACCACCGCCGCGCTGTCTGTCCAAGTGACTCCACATACGCGTCAGACGAGGCAACATATACTGCAGGTGCGCCATCTCGACCTGCGTCTTCGCGTAACTCGTCTGCGCGCGCTGGAGGAATATCTCAAGGATCAATATCGTACGGTCGATAACACGGACATCCGGCTGACCTTTATGATTGAGCGCTTTCTCTATGTTGCGTATCTGCCGCGGCGAGAGTTCATCATCGAAAATAACCACATCGATCGGATGATGTTCCCGGATAAATTGGTCTATCTCTTCCAATTTACCTTCCCCCACATACGTCGCCGTAATCGGCAGATTCAACCGCTGCGTAAACCGCTTCACCGGCACTATACCGTGCGTGTCCGCCAGAAACGCCAACTCGTCCAGGTACTCTTTCGTCCTTTCTTCCGGTTGTTGGGGTGTGATCAAACCCACCAACACCGCGTGCTCAATATACGGTTTTATCTCTATCAAAACTCCACTTTCGGTGCCTTGTTTGCACCCTCCTCTGCCTCAAAATACGGTTTCTTCTCAAATCCGCAGATGCCTGCGATGATATTGCTCGGGAAACGACGAACCTTCGTGTTGTACGCACGCGCCGAGTCATTGAACTGCTGACGAGCTACGGTAATACGGTTCTCGGTTCCCTCCAGTTGTGCCTGCAAGTCGCGGAAGTTCTCATTCGCCTTCAGGTCCGGATAGTTCTCCGCTACAGCCAACAGACGACCGAGGGCCTGACTCAACTCACCTTGTGCTTTCTGGAAAGCCATCAACTGCTCAGCCGTTGCGTTAGCCGGGTCTATCGTGATCTGGGTTGCTTTTGCACGTGCCTCTACTACGCCCTCCAAGGTCTCTTTCTCGTGAGCGGCATAGCCCTTTACGGTAGCTACCAAGTTAGGTACCAGATCCGCACGACGTTGAAATTGATTCTCTACCTGCGACCAAGCTGACTCTACTTCCTCTTCTCCTGCTACTAAACCGTTGTACGCGTTAACTGCCCAGAGGGCGATGATTGCCAGCACTCCCAGCACTACAATCCATGTTTTTGTTTTACTCATATTCTAAATCTTAAATCAAAAATCTTAAATCTTCAATGCGCGTAGCGCTCACCATTTACCACCTGCTCCGCCGCCGAACGTAGAACCTCCGCCCCACGAACCGCCACTAAAGCCTCCTCCGCTAAAGCTTCCGCCGCCGAAGTCGCCGCCAAAACCTCCGCCCATCGAACTACCTGTTCCGCCTCCGAAATGAGGGCCCTTACCATGTTTCTGGCTGGCCCAAATAAGCAGAACTACTAAACAAACAACAAGCACAAACACGATGACACCCAGCAAAAACTCGTCATCGTCATTCTCCGCGTACTGACCGCGATTGGTCACCGAGCGCACATTGAGCAACTCTTCCGGCGCCTCACCATCGGTACAGATCTCATAGATACGCAAAGCGCCCAGACACAAACCGCCGCCATAATCGCCCGCACGGAAAGCGGGAATCATATCGTCGTGAATGATCTGCGAACAGCGCGCGTCAGGCAGCACGCCCTCAATTCCCGTACCTGTCATCAGCCGGATATCATGGCTATCCAACACAAACAGCATCAACACGCCCGTGTTCTGACCCTTCTTGCCGATCCCCCAACGTTGGTAGAGCTCGTACGCGAAATCAAAAACATCTGCCTCTCCGATCGATTGCAGCGCCACAACGCACAACTCCACACGCGTCTTCTCCTCCAACATCGCGGCACAACGGTTCAGCCACACTACATCTGAATCCGCAACGATAGCGTCGGGATTAGCTACGTAATTGGCTTGACCTAAGTCCTTGGGATTCGGCACACTCACAGGCGTATAATCCACCGCAAAGAGCGCGTTGGACACCAACAAAACCATATAGATTGCCAGCCTGCGAAGCATAGACTAATAATTTTGTGGGCAAAATTACAAAAAAAAAATGACATACACAAGTGTGTATGCCACTTTTTTTGATTTTTTCGTAATTATTTACGAATACCGAGTTCTTTGATGATTGCACGATAGCGCTCGATGTCTTTTGCCTTCAGGTAATCCAACATACGACGACGCTTACCTACCAATGCGGTCAGGGCGCGCTCTGTACCGAAGTCCTTGCGGTTGTTCTTCAAGTGCTCGGTCAGGTGGTTGATACGGAAGGTGAACAATGCGATTTGGCTCTCAGCAGAACCGGTGTTTTTTGCGTCGTTGCCGTATTTTGCGAACAACTCAGCTTTCTTCTCAGATGTTAAATACATAAAATCATTTACGATTTGTTCATTTACCATTTAGTCATTTGGCAAATGAGGGTTATACAATCACCACTAAAGCCGAATCTGCTATCCTAACTTCGTGGCATTAATCTGCCTTTTCAACAAAAAAGCCTGCAAAAGTACTGCTTTTTTTCGATATACGCAAATTTTTCTTGCTTTTTTCAATATTTTTGTGTAATTTTGCACCCGATTTATACGAATCCTATGAAAAAAATCACATTTATCGGCATTTGTCTTATCTGCCTGACAGCACTTGTCGGCTGTGCCAAACAGCAGCCCAAACAAGACTACATCGCCCTTTTCGGCGGCGCAATAACACAATCGATGGCGGACTCCCTTTTCGCCACAGACCCTCGTATCCGCTTCGTCTATATCGATTTCTATGAATAAAATGCACTTTTTTTGCACTTTTCTTTAGAAAAATTTGGTCAATTCAAAAAAAAGCAGTACTTTTGCAGGCTTTTTGTCGCGGGCTCTCTCCAAGAATTAAAATTCTCGGGGACCCCATAAAGGAAAAGCACAAATTAATTATTAACAAATTATTTAAATTAACAATTTACTACAATGGTAAATCATTATGAAGCTGCCTTCGTTTTAACTCCCGTTTTGTCTGAACCGCAGACAAAGGAGGCTGTAGAAAAATTCGAGAATCTTCTCACATCGAATGGCGGTACCATTCTGAACCGTGAGGAGTGG
>CACYGT010000062.1:7613-9387 GCA_902774075.1 uncultured Bacteroidales bacterium | reverse complement strand
GGGCTGTACAAAATCCCATAATTGGTCTTGCAGTTTTTTACGTTGAGGAATAATCGGATTTAATTTCATATATCTTTGCAGTTTTAGTTAATAACTTTCGTTGGCAAAGGTATATGTTTTTTCGCGCAATTCCCAAAATTTTCTGTTAAAAGTTGTTAAAAGTGCTGAAGAAGATATTAATAATAAAAAAGAGACCTAAAAGGTCTCTAATTTATTTATTTTTAGGAAGTTGATATTTTAATGAATAGGTTCTTTTGGGTTTAGGAACTTTAGGGGCCTTTTGGCTAAAATCGAAAGTATCCACATATCGCTCAATCGGTTTCTCTATATCCATATCACCTCTAATGAATCGATATTCTTTATTCCAAAATTTATCTTCTATCTTTTTAGAGGTATTTTCATTTATTCCTTGTCGAGGAGAGGTGTGTGGCTCTTTGGATATGTGTTTGTTTTCACACGACTTAACAGAACACTTTTCTGTTGCAGTATTTAGCACTTCGTCCTTGCAAACGAGCGGACCACCAAATAGAGTTCTCTCTCCATTCTTTTCTCTCTCAAGAGCGCGAATGAGGATGCCTCCGAAACGCCCTTCCTCTAAAGAACTTTTGAAGCAAATATCCATTCCACTTAAATGAAAGAAGAGTTCACCTGCCTCTTTTCTGTCTCGCGGATAAACATGAGTGTCCGCATGTTTACCTTTGTCATCATAGATGTAAAACTCTATCTCAACAGGGCGGTAAATATATTCTCCTCCATTTGAAATACAATACTCGTTCATCAAAACTATAGCGATACGTTTCAGCTCGCTATCAACATCCGGCTTGGATACTATCGTTTCTATGTTTAGCAATGATTTGAGACTTTCCATATTCATTTCTTTATGCCTTCAAAACTATTTACAATTTTGACTTTAATATCTTCAAAGCTGTCCACTATCTTCACTTTGACGTCCTCGAAGTGCTCTACGATTTTGACCTTGCCGCAGGAGTCCTCAAAGGCATCCACGATTTTGATGTCCACGTCCTCAAAACTGTCGACGATTTTGACCTTGATATCCTCAAAAGAATCTACAATCTTCACTTTGCCATAAAGTTTGTAGGTCTTGCCATCTTTGGTAATGGTGCAACTCTCCTTGTCTATCTTGGCTTCAGATGCAAACGCAGAAATAACTGTAGTAATAGCTAAAAGGGCAATTAAAATTTTTTTCATACTTAAACAATTTTGCGCTGCAAAATTACAACTTATTTCTCAAATATGCAAGTTTTTCTTCTCAATTCGTCCGGAATTGTGCATTTTGAAACAAAAATCCCGCGTTAGGGATTGGAAGGGCACAAGACACCGACGAAATGGACGGAGAAGGAGCGGCGTTTGCCAAACGCCGGCAACTGCCAAGAAGAAAAAGCCAGATGGCATCCAGAATTGGTTGCACGTTCACAATGCCTGTTGGCGATATTGCTTTGCGGAAGCACGTTTGAGT
Organism: uncultured Bacteroidales bacterium; assembly: GCA_902774075.1. Classification (GTDB taxonomy): domain Bacteria; phylum Bacteroidota; class Bacteroidia; order Bacteroidales; family Paludibacteraceae; genus Colicola. The sequence goes on along the minus strand of CACYGT010000062.1, from coordinate 7,910 downwards.
ACTTGCGTCATACAATGGGCAGCTCCGTAGCCGTCAATAAGGCTCTCCAATGGAATCCACTCCACGGTCACACCGGCATCAGCCAGACGCTGCTGATAGGCTTTGCTCTGCCCTGCTACCGCCATAATATGCCGAGGTGCGATAGTGAGATAGTTATTGGCATAGTGCATCTCGTCCTCATAATCAATAGGGATGATCTCAAACCCTCGTCCGCGCATGTACTCAACAAACGGCAGGTCTTTCTGCAGCAAGCTGTACGACTTCGTGCCGGGTTCGCGTGCATAGATGTCGCAGGTG
>CACYGT010000062.1:0-7543 GCA_902774075.1 uncultured Bacteroidales bacterium | reverse complement strand
GCGGTCGATGATGTTAAAATGCGTATCAAGGTGCATCTGCATCTGCCAGCGTTTATGGTCATGTACCACGACGATCGTGTCATGTCCGAAAGCGTCCGCGTCCATGATCTGCCGGATACCCTCTTCGTTGGTACGCATACCGCAGCCGATAAACGCTACTGTTCCTGCAGGAATATAATCGCCTCCTTCAAGCCGTCCGTTTCCTTCGATTCGCAGCACAGGCGTCAGTCCCAAATGCCGATAACATAGGTCGATGATAGAGGTTTCCGCAGCCCTTTGCGGAGAGTTCATGCGGCAGATGATATGTCCGCGAGGCGTAGTGATACTCTGGTCACGCGTAAAATAGAGGTTCATCAAGGGTTCATGCACATACTCCGCCTCCACGCCGGTATTGTTATCTTCGGGGAATAGCCGGACAACAGGACGGAGTAAGATACAACGTATCAAATCCGCACGGCTCATTTGCGAGAGTATCTTCTGCCGATAAGCCTCAGCATCGGCTTTATCAGCATCCGGCATAGCGCTAAGGTCGTATGTCAGCTCATGGTCTGCCAACATCCGTAAGGTGTCCAACGACACTTCGTTCAGGATACCGGTTACGGTGTGAACCCGAATGCCGTTTGCCTCCAACAGGCGAATGTAAGTGCAATGCTCTTCGGCTGCTTTGTCCACATCGAAATAGTGTTCAAACAGACCTGCCGAGGGATGAATGACACCATCAAACAACTCTTGTCCCGGGGTATGCATCAAGATCACTCCTGCTATATCCCACTCAGCCCGGGGGTAGTCCATCGATACTTGTTCTTGCTGGCGCTGCATCGTGCATCCAGCCATGATCATCGCGACACACACAAGTGCCGATAAAAAATGCTTTGTCATATATATGCGATTTTGCCTGCAAAAGTACAAAAAATAATTGATATATGCAAGAAAAATGCTTAATTCGGTCGCTAATTTGCGACCGTTTTTCTTTAATTATGCAAAATAATTTGCATATGTCAAAAAAAAGTAGTACCTTTGCAGCGGCAAAGGGTAATGCCAAACGTCAAAAGCACAACGTCAGCAACTGACAACGAACCAACAAAAAATATACAAATGAAAAAACTCACCACTCTCCTCCTCGCGCTGGTAGCCTGCGCAGGAACAACGTTCGCCTGGGACTACACTCGTGTTCAGATCGGCGATTTGTACTACAACCTGGATACCGCCAACAAAAGGGCAGAGGTGACATCGCAAAACAGCGTGCCTCCCTTTTGGACAACCAGTATCACCTCGGGCGCTATTCCCAACTATGTGGATTACGAAAATGTGGAATACCGCGTCACCAGCATCGCAGCGTTTGCTTTCTTCGGTTGCGATGCGATGACATTCATATCTATTCCGTGGGGTGTCACCTTCATCGGTGACCGGGCTTTTGAGGGGTGTACCGCTGTGACCGCTATCGAGGTGGCACCACTCAATGAGGTGTATAGCTCGGAAGACGGCGTGCTCTTCAACGAGGCAAGAACCATCCTCCTGAAATACCCCGCTGGCAGACAAGGCGACTATACCATCCCTAACAGCGTCACTGACATCAAGACATACGCTTTCGATGAATGTAGCGGTTTGACCGCTGTGACGTTCGGCATTAACGTCACCGACATCTACGAGTTCGCATTCATGAATTGCTCTGCATTGACCTCGGTGACCAATTATGCCGGCACGCCGCAGACTATTACTGCCAATACGTTTTGCGGGACTAACCTGTCTCAATGCACCCTCTATGTGCCTCAGACTTTGATAAACACCTATAAAGCCGCGGACATATGGAATACCTTCGGCGCTATCACCGGTATTCCTTCCGGCGAATGCGGTGCTGATGGCAACAACCTCTCTTGGATGATTAAGGACAGCACGCTGATTATTACCGGATCCGGCGCGATGGCGAATTGGAATAGCAACACTGTTCCCTGGGCTGCGCACCGCGCAGAGATCTCCAAGGTATCATTCCCCAACGGAATCACCACCATCGGAGATTATGCTTTCTATCAGTTCACCGCAATGGATGCCGTGCAGATTCCCCAAGGCGTTACCTCTATCGGCTATTCCGCTTTCTCCGGGTGCACGGGGCTGAAAAAGTTGGAGTTGCCCTTTGGCGTCAACACTATTTCGAATGCCGCTTTCTCCGGCTGTACGGAGTTGATAAGTGTGAAGATTCCCACCACTGTTTCCCTCATCGGAGAATATGTTTTCGCGGATTGTGCCGGTTTGAAGTATTTCACGGACTATGCCTCCACGCCGCAATCCATCACCGGCAATGTGTTTACCGGTGTGGACAAAGCAAATGTGTTTCTCTATGTGCCGCAGGAGGCGCAGAGTACATATGCCTCTGCCCCCGTATGGAGTGAGTTTGCTACGATATACGGTGAGAGAGCCGGCAATTGCGGCGCACAAGGCAACAACCTCTTTTGGTCACTGGCATCAAATGGCGGTACGTTGTACATCGCCGGCTCAGGCGACATGGCGGATTATCCGCATAGAGAACCTTGGGCTGATTATGTAAACGAGATTTATGACGTCTCATTGCCCGACGGCATCACTAAGATTGGTGCTGGCGCTTTCTGGAATTGTTACAGAGTGACTTCCATCACTATTCCCAATTCGGTCACTTCGATTGGTGATGGGGCTTTCCGGAGTTGCGAGAGTTTGGCTACCATAACCATAGGCCAGAATGTTTCCAGCATTGGCGCTGAAGTGTTTGATAACTGCTATGCATTGTCCTCCATCACTGTGAATGCCAATAATAGCTCGTTCCGCTCGTCGGACGGTGTGCTGTTCAATCGGAAAAAAACGCAACTTATCCTTTACCCTAGAGCCAAACAAGGTGCCTATACCATCCCCAGCAGCGTCACCGACATAGCCTACGGCGCTTTCCGCAGTTGCGGCGAGTTGACAGAGCTATCGATGCCCGATGGCATTACATCGCTTCCGGAATATGCTTTCGCCGGCTGCAACAAACTGGCATCTGTTACGCTGCCCGGTAATCTCACTTCCATTCCCGATGAGGCTTTCTATGAATGCAGCAGTCTGGATTCTCTGACTATTCCGGCTAGCGTCACTACCATTGGAGAGTTGGCTTTCAAGAACTGCACTACTTTGAGCGCTATCACTATTCCCGAGAATGTTACCCGCATTAAAAATCTTGCTTTTGCTAATTGCTACGTTATCCAATCACTGGTGATTCCCGATAAAGTCACAAGGATTGGAGAGGGTGCTTTCTCTTATTGCAGCGGTGCAACCTCTCTGACCATTGGCAAGGCTGTCACTACCATCGGAGATGGGGCGTTTGAGCATTGCAACAACTTGAATACGATTATCACCTGGGCTACCACGCCCCAGACAATCACCGAAGATGTCTTCCCCGAGGGGATCAGACTGACTTGTAACCTCTATGTGCCGTTGGCATCGCTGAACGCCTATCGCACCGCAGACGTCTGGAAAACGTTCGGCAGAATCTACGGCATGGCTACCGGCTCTTGCGGCGCAGAGGGCGACAACCTCACCTGGACTTTCCTCCACAACGGCGAACTGACTTTCACCGGCTCAGGCGCTATGGCGGATTGGGATAACCCCGAAGACGTGCCTTGGAGTGCGTATGGCGCACAGATCACTATCATCAATATACCCGAAGGTGTGACCTCCATCGGCCAAAACGCTTTCCGTTCCTGCACTGCTTTCCGGCATATGATCATCCCCGCTTCGGTCGCTACGATCGGCGCACACGCGCTCGTCGGATGCAGCACGATGACCGGCATCGAGGTAGCCGAACCCAACCCCGCGTATGTCTCGCTCAATGGCGTGCTCTATAGCAAAGACCGTTCTACGCTCATCACTTATCCCGCTAACAGAGACGCTGCCGCCTATGCCGTTCGCGAGAACACTACGACTATCGCCGACCAGGCTTTCTATGGCACACGCCATCTGACGGAGCTCAGCTTCCCCGAGAGCCTGACTACCATCGGCGCGGAGGCTTTCGCTTACTCCACCGGGCTCAGCTCGTTTGAGATACCTGCTACCATCACCGCTATCGCGCCATATACCTTCGCCGGATGCAGCAATCTCATCTCCGTCAAGATCCACAGCAACGTCCAGTCGATCGGCAACAACGCTTTCTATGGCTGCAGCGCACTCAAATCCATATACAACAACGCCGTAACGCCGCAGACTATCCAGAGCTCGGTCTTCGAAGGCGATCAGCAGCATCCTGCCGTGAACAAAGATGCCTGCACGCTCTTTGTGCCTGAAAACGCGATAGAGACCTACCAAGCCGCTTCCGTTTGGCAGGATTTCACCGTCAAACCCTCCGGCAACTGCGTCATCTATTATGTCGGCGAAGACGATCAGCCGCTCAAGAACGAAGAGGTTATCCTCTCTGCGCCGCAAGCACCGGAAATCACCGGATTCCGGTTTGTGGAATGGCAGGTGCTGGAAGGCTCTCTCACCGACGGCATCACCATCCGCGCCGTGTACAAAGCCGATATACCTTCCTCTACACCGGCGGTTTATACCAACCCTGCTAACCCCGCACAGAAACTCATCCGCAACGGCAATGTGTATATTCTGACGGAAGACAAGACCTATACCATCACCGGGAAAAGGGTGAACTGATTAAGATTTACGTCATCATTAGAGGTTGATTCTCAAAGCGAACCCACAAGTTATCCTTGTGAGTTCGTTTTTTTGTGTCACTTAACCTTAAAACCTATCCATTCTCGTGCAATATGCAAAAATTATTTGCATATGTCAAAAATTTTTTGTACCTTTGCACGCAAAATAGTGCAAAGAGTAAAAAAATATGCAACGTTTTGTCTGATAGTACTGGTCTTTATGGCCTGCGAGAACAGACAGCCGGTTGATCAAGTCGGGAAGGACTTGACGGTTGTTTTTGCGACCACATCCAGCATGACGGGAGACGGATATAACGAGTTGATATTACAGGGTTTGATGGAGAGTATTCAGTCGCATCAGGATATTGCTCTTCATCTTCTCAAGCCGGATAGTATCGGTGAAGCACGACTTCAGATAGAGGCATGGCTTAAAGAGGCGACACCGACGAAAGCGCTTGTACTCTGCGGACCGGAGTTTGAACCGATTATAGCGGAGATAGACTCTACGGCCGGTAGTATATTGCTGTTGGATTGTTATTCTCCTCACCGGAAAGGAGTGTCGACGGCAGTGCTCAAACGTTACGGCGGAGGATGGTTAGCGGGCGCGATGCTCCATGAGTTGAAGATGCTGCTGATCAAAGGTCTAAACGGTGACCGGATTATTGATGCTATCTCTTCGGGAGTCGAAGACGGTTACCGTGAGAGCGAAGGGATCGCATATCAGGTTGTGACGCTGGCGGATGGCTATGAGGGGTTGAGTATGATTGATGAGGCATTCAGTATCATCACCCGCGACAGTATCATGCAGTTCGAATTCGCGGAGGGTGCATACGTTCCTATATGCGGCATGGCGCGGCTTGGGACGTTCAGTTTCTCGCAGAACTACTACCGTGCCGCGATAGGTATCGGAGAGGACTGTTCTATTTATTCGGACAATATACCCTTCTCGCTCGTCTATGACATAGGATCGATTGTGCGGGATTATATAAACCGTTGGGCGCAGGATGAGTCATGGGCGGAACAGGAGATCTTCGGCATGGCAACAGGACATGTTCGTATCGCATACAACGAGCGTTTCTACTCGTTGTTAGGTTCTTTCCCGGAATGGACGATAGGAATGGATACATGGCATGCGTTAGAAGCGCAGTATCAACCCGCAGCATTGGAAAAGGAGGTGAGTCATGGGTATTAAACTTCGTTATTGCTCATTGCTCATTGCTCATTGTTTGATGGTGATGAGTTTCATCTTTACCTCATGCCGTTCGGAGAACCCGACAGACGGGGTGACGACCACGTACAAAGTGGCGTTGATTTCGCCGCAGTCGATGTGGGATAGCGAACGGTCCATCGTGGCGGGTGCTTTAGCCAATATAGACAGAGCGCAGCGTGGTTTGACGCGCCGCGTAGGGATAGAGGTAGAATGGATAGACGAAGACGCACCGAACCTTAGCGATATGGTTTATCGCATCGTCAATTCTCCCGAGTATGCGGCGATCGTCGGTCCCAAATACAGTCGTCATGCGCGGATAGTGGCCACGGCGAGTCTTGACAGCCGTATTCCGGTTCTGATGCCGAGCGTGACGTCGGCGGAAGTGCAACGTATCTACGCCGGCAGTAACAAAAGTAGCCCGAATATCTTCTGTATGAACGAGAGCGACCTGGCGCAGACGCAAGCTATGCTCAATATTCTTCGAAAGAAGTATCCTACGGACCATATTATCCTCCTCTCTCGCGGTGGCGGCGCGGATGACTACGTATCCTCGTTCACCGCCTATTTGCCTTATTTCGCTACCGAACTGCGATTCGCCGGAGTGGAAGAGTTGACCTTCTCGGATAAAGAGAGCCTACGGGAGAACCTGCTGTTGATACGCAGCAAGGATATCTATGAGAAGTTCACCTCGGTCGTCTTTTATGTCCCTTCGACGGTAGAGGACATGCGGATGATGGACGAGTTGCTGACGGAAGAAGACATCACGCCGGGAATCAGTATCGCCGGGAATACGCAGTACTTGGATAATAACACCTTCCCCAGTATCTTCTGTCCCGATTTGGCATGCAATGTCGTATTGGAGAACGCCCTGACGCATGAGTACGAAGGTATCGCTTTATGTGGCGATCCGGAGAGCGGTTTTCCGACCGCGCGCAAGGCGCAAACGGGTAAAGAGATCCAGAGCGGTTATGCGCAGTTATACGACTGTTTTACGCTGATTGGTCTGGCTTTGGCTCATAAAGAGACCGCATCGTTAGGTACGTTACGTGAGGCGATCGTAGCGGTCATGGACGCGTGCGACGGCAACGGAGATGAGTTCAGTTGGACGGAAGACGGCCTGCGGTATGGTTTCAGTTCGATCCGCGACGGGCATATGCCTGTGCTATCCGGTGCGTCGGGCAGTTGGGTGTTTGACCGCGAGACGCATATCAGCCAGTTGGGCAGTTGGTACGGCCATTGGCGGTACTACGACGGACAATACCACTTGGTGGAGTACATGACCCGCAGCGACCATGCCCAACAAGCCGGCATGGACCAGATGTGGGATTGGAGTTCCGATGTTATATTGAACATTAGCGACGAGACGAAGGAGATCGTATACGAACCGCTGCAGGACCGCTATGCCGTGGTTATGGCGACGAGTACGGGTTGGAACAACTACCGGCATCAGGCGGATGCGCTGGACATATACCGCATGTTGCGCAAGGCCGGTTACGACGATGCGCATATCGTGTTGATCACCGAAGATGATTTGGCGGACAATCCTCAAAACCCGCATCCGGGAGTAGTTCATGTCTCGCCGGAGGGGGAGAACCTGCATGAGAACATCATCAACGACTACCGCATCAGCGAGTTGACGCCGGAAGATCTGGGTCATATCCTCTCGGGGACGGTGACGGAGAGGACG
>CACYGT010000061.1 GCA_902774075.1 uncultured Bacteroidales bacterium | reverse complement strand
GAGTTGTAATTCGATTTTCTTAGACCAGTGGTCACGATTAACTTCGTTTTTCATATGTCAAAAATTATCAATATTATCGATATTTTCTTAGTCCAAAAAGTCCCAAAATGTTCCCAAAATTATTGGCGGTAGTAACCAATATTATTGCAGATCTCGAGGCGGGTCTCTTCTGAGGCGGTTTGCTCGGAAAGCCAGCGGGCGGTGAGGGATTGCTCCATGCTGGCGGAGATAAGGATACAGCCTTTACTGTGCTCAGGTAGAGAGCCGCGGTGGAAGCGGATACCGGAACGACCGGGGACTTGCAGGAGGATGGGCAGGGGGCGCTTGAAACGCGGGGACTGCGTGACTTGAACTTTGTAGATCAAGGCGGGAACGAGGTAGTCAGCGTTTTCGAGTGTGTCGCAGATATAGTGCAGACGTTCTACGAGGAGGCCGGTACGCTTATTGATGTAGTGCGAGGTGCGATACAATTTGCCGTGGACGGCCTTATCTTCAGGCATTGCGCGAATAAGTTTATAGTACATAAAGTCATTTACGATTTAATCATTTACCATTTACGATTTATTTAGCCATTGAGTCATTGGGTCATTTATTGCTTGCGCTTGTAAACGTAGTCAATGCCGAAGAGTGCACCGGCGAAGGTGGCTGTTTCTCCGAAGGCTACAAGGAGAGAGGAGTGGATCTCGCCTTGTGGGTCTATAAAGATTCCGCAAAAGAGCAGAACGAGACCTCCGATGGAGAGTATAAATGCTGCTATGAGTTGTAATTCGATTTTCTTAGACCAGTGGTCACGATTAACTTCGTTTTTCATATGTCAAAGAGTTGTAATTCGATTTTCTTAGACCAGTGGTCACGATTAACTTCGTTTTTCATATGTCAAAAATTATCAATATTATCGATATTTTCTTAGTCCAAAAAATCCCAAAATGATCCAAAAATTCCTTGGATTTTCAGAAACTCGATGCAAATATGCCCACATTTTTGGCGGTTTTGCAAATTTTTTTCCAAAAAGTTTTCCAACTCATCACCACGCGTAGCGTAGAAAGGCTTCTATATTGTTGTCCGAGACGGGTTGCCCGTGGATTTCTTCGAAGCGCTCCATGAGGGTAAGCAGATGCTTGATGGGGATGATTTGTCCGGCTCGATGGTTGAGCCGGTCGTGGATTTCTTGCGTGGTCATGATGATATACGATTTGACGATTTACGATTTACTATTTCTAAATTGAGTTTGGTCGTTATCTGACGAAGATGGACCGGGATTGCCTCGGGATTGCATCGGCCCTGAACCGGCTTGTAGAACGCGAAGATTTTGCCGTTTCGTGTTCGAAAGATGAAGTCATCTATTCGTCCTCTCAATGCTCGCAAGTTGCCGTCAACTGATCTAAGTTGGAAGGCGGTTTTACTATACTTCGGCATAGGCTTTGAGTTTATTAAGGACTGACTTCGGATTATCGTTGGGAGTTAACTGCGCGTATGCTTCGATGTCTGCGATGACAAACTCCGGTGTGGGTTTCATCCCTCGTTCAGTGCACTGGACATAGCGTTTTTTGATGGCCTGATAAGCGAGACTCTTGATCTTAGGTGCGCCGCCAAGATGATACTTGGATACCAGCATAGAGCTGACGGATGAACAGAATCCGAAGGTACGCCGCTGAGCTACCTCTTTGGCAGAGGGTTTAGTGCAACGGGGTTTGTCTTCGCGGATGTAGATCTTTTGTTTGCCGTTGCGAACACAAGCAATGACGCGTTTGGTGATGACACCTTTGGAGGTGACGATAGTTGATTTCGAGAGTGTGCCGGAGACCTTTTCAATACCGGCGGGAAATAAACAATTTGCCATAAAATAATTAATAATTAATAGTGAATAATTAATAATGAATATTTGTCGGATGCGATGACAAAGTTTTATCCGTTTCGGACGTAGATGACTTTTTGTCCGGTCGGGTTCGCCATCTGCCAACCGTCACGGGGTTCGGTAGTGTGATAGCGGGCATAATAGTCCGCGTAGGATAATTTCTGCATACGTGGTTTCCGTTGCAGTCTGAGTGCCGTGTCCTCTATTGCAAAATAGGGGTTCGGGCTGATAGGGTCGCCGCGCTGCTGCGCCTCGCGTACGGCGTCATAGATGCGTTGTTGCATTTCAGAGGCATAGCTCGTCCACAGTCGGTCACACGCCCAGTAGCGACGCTTGTACTCGCCTTGCGGCTTGAGCAATGCCCATATTCCTTGAAAACTGATCATAATAAAATTTTTTTTGCCTCGCCACGCCTTGCCTTACCATATAGGCCTCTATGAAAAGGCAAGGCATGGCTTTTTTCTTTTTTCTTTTGGTTCTTTTCTCTTTTCTTTTTTCGAAAGACGGTGCAAAGGTAGTGGTTTCTATTCTAACGGTAGGACGTTAGGGCACAATAGGTGACACTGGGTGTCACTATTAAGCAATACGTTACGATACGTCTATATCGAAAGTCTCGCAGATGAACCGAACGGCAATGGGCGGGAGGACGTGTGCCGTATCTTTGACGTGCATACGTCTGAGGTCTTGCCGAATGGGTTGAAGCCAGGCGGAGAAGGTTTTTCGGGATACTCCGGCTGCATCTGCGAGTTGGGATTTAGTCATTGATTTGTATGTCATAATGCTTGTTTTTTTGTGTCGGCAACTAGCCGACGTAATTCGAAGAAGAATAATTAGATACCGTCAACTAGACGGCGTAATACGAAGAAGAACAAGCAATGGAGGGGGACGGGGAAAGGGCATAAAAAAAGTGCGACCCTTTCGAGTCGCACCGAATAAAGATATATGTTAGAGTTCGTCACATGGTAGTTATTTTTTCCAGAGTCTTCCCGTTGATCTCCGGCACAAGGCGCCATACGAAGCATGCCGCGATTTTTTCAGTGTAAAATTACTTATGAGATAAGAGAAGCTGCACCAAGGATAGCGGCGTCACTATCCTTGAGGTTCGAGACCGAAACAGGGATCTTGCCTTTCCAGATAGGCATGAGGTTCGCCTCCATCGCTTCGCGTATCGGATCCATGATCCAATGTCCGGCTTTGGTGAGTCCACCGAAAAGAATGATTGCCTCGGGGCTTGAGAAATGGACGTAATCTGCCAGTTTCTGCCCGAGCAGATGGCCGGTGTAGTCGAATATCTCCTTGGCTACGAGATCGCCTTTCTCGGCAGCGTCGAATACATCCTTGGAGGTGATATGATTTATATCCGCCACGTTACGCAGGAGCGTCGGCCGGGTGGTCGAGGTGACGATCTCCTTTGCCGTACGCGCAACGCCGGTAGCGGAAGCGTACGCCTCGATACAGCCTTTCTGGCCGCAACCGCAGAGACGGCCGTTGCCGGAGTGGTCGATCTTGCAGTGACCCAACTCGCCGGCGAAACCGTCATGGCCGTAGAGCAGTTTGCCGTCGATGACGATACCCGAACCTACGCCGGTGCCCAGCGTAATGACGATGAAGTTCTTCATGCCTCTCGCCGAGCCGTAGATCATCTCACCCTGTGCCGCTGCGTTGGCGTCATTGGTGATGGTGCACTTGATACCCATGTCGATGCCGATTGCGTAATTTTTCATCATATGAAATAGTTATTTGATTATAAAGATGCTCAGTTCATAGAGCAGATAAATAGGAATCGTGACAAGCAAGAGGGTAAAGGGGTCGCCAGTGGGAGTAATGAGGGCCGCAAGGATGAGAATAGCGACAAACACATGCTTACGATAGCGTATCAGATACTCTCTACGAAGGATACCCATTCGGGAAAGGAGCCATGTCAGAAGCGGAAGCTCAAAGAGCAACCCCATTAGCGAGGATAAGATTAAGATCAGAGAGATATAGGACGAGAGACTTATTTGATTAACCACAAGTGATGTGACCTGATAGGTTACCAAGAACCGAAAAGACAACGGAAATATTAGAAAATAATTGAGGCACACGCCTGCAGCAAAGAGCAAGACAGAGCCCATAATAAGCGTTGTGCTGACGCGTTTTGTCTGCTTTTCCATTGCCGGAGAGATAAATCCATACAACCAATACACTATCAGCGGCATGGCGATTACTATGCCAGCAAAGAGAGAAACTTGAATATGCGTCATGAATTGAGCCGTTAGTTCGGTATTCAAGAAACTCACCTCTACCTGCTCCGGGCACAAGGCACTCCACCCTATAGTTTTCGCCAAGCAGCAGAGTGCACGATAAAGGACAAAATCGGATTGCGCCGGGGCGAAGATACAAGCAAATAACTGCTCCTTAAAGAAAAAGGCGCCTAACGAAGCAATGAGCCACGCAGAGAGTGACTTCAATATAACGCTCCGTAATTCATCCAAATGTTCCCAAAAACTAAGGTTTGGTTCAGGCATCGGTTTCGCCTTTGGATGCTTCTTGTTTTTGCTCTTCGGTCTTATCGGCCTCGTCTTTACCGTTCATCCCATCTTTAAATGAGCGCAATCCTTTGCCCAAGCCGCGCATCAATTCAGGAATTTTCTTTCCACCGAAGATGAGTAAGATTACCAACGCAATAAGAATAATTTCCCACGTACCTAACATAACACTAAGATTAATTTGTTTAACTATTATTTATTCTGAATTTTGAGCGTTTTTAGAATGATAGGCTCCATGATGGCATAACCGGCCTCCAGAGGATGCACCTCATCCTTGCTCAGCCCTTTCTTCAGACCTCCGTCTGTATCCACCATGGCGCTATAATAATCCACATACAGGATTTTGTTTTTCGCCGCATAGGCTTTAATCATCTCATTGAGCGCCTGAATCTGCTGCGGAGCGTCCACGACGAACGGATTCCAACGGAAAGACCGTGCAGGCAGGACAGAGCAGAGAACAGGACGAATCTTATTCGCCTTCGCCAGTTCGCACATCGAGATGATATTCCCCATCGTGTTCTCCAGCGAGATCGTGCCGTTGTTCTGCGCGATATCATTGGTGCCGCATAGGATGACTACGTTTTTAGGATGCAGTTCGATTACATCCTGCCGGAATCGTACCAACATTTCCGAAGATGTCTGTCCGCTGATACCACGTCCGACAAAGCCGTGGGAATGGAAAAACTCAGGCCGCATCTTCGCCCAATTATAAGTGATACTGTTGCCATAGAAGACCGCATTCACTTTGGTTTTATTGGTTACAAGTTCGGCATTGGAGTCTGCGTACCTCCTGAATTTAGCCCAATCGCGTGTTCGTTTGTTTCGATCGAAGAGTGTCTCTTTGCGAATGTGCATAGATTGGTAATCTTCTTTGCAAGAGGTGGCGATAAAGGCAGAAATCAGTTTGTCTATATGGTCACGATCCTGGAACTGACGCGAGAATCCCCATCCATGCTTACCCAATGGTACGATGAGCAAGGATGATGGCACATTGTTCGCTGTCAGTGCCTGATAAAAACGGATACTATTCTCTATTTTGACAGTAGGGTCATCCTGACAGGCAACGATGAGACAAGGAGGAGTCTGCGGTGTCACCTGCTTTTCAGCCGACCAAAGAAGTCGTTGTTCCTCGGTAGGTTGCGGACCTAAGAGTTGTTTGCATGAACCGGCATGGGTGATGGTACTATCCATGGAGATGACCGGATAGACGAGAATGCCGAAGTCGGGTCGAGTGACCGAATCGGTATAATGGGTCAAGAGCGACGCCGCCAGATGTCCTCCAGCCGAGAAGCCTATGACACCGATGGTAGCATCCGGTGTTTTCCATACCTCTGCACTATCCCTTAGAATGCGTATGGATTGCAGGGCATCATGAAGTGGGATATACTCATGGTTATTGGGTAAGCGATACTTGAGCACCGCCACGATGTATCCTTGCGGCACGAAATATTCCGCGACCTTGACTCCCTCATTCCCGGATGAGACAAAGGAGTATCCACCTCCAGGGATTGAGAGGAGGATGCCTTTGGGTGTGCTATCGGGTTGATAGATATCCAGCCGAGGTTCGGCTATCTGATATATCTTAGTCTCGTTTTTAACATACTCATCCGCGGCTGTATAGCCATTTGAATCAGGAGCTCCATCAGGATATAGCCATACCGTTTGCGCCGGCGTGAGCGCGTACATGCTCAAGGAGAGCAACAAGGATGTAAAGCAGATAAAAAGTCTCATATTATTTTTTTTATTTTTTACTTCGGGCTTTATGCCATACAACGCAGACAAGGAAGACAGAGAGGGAAGCTGCGGTTATCCAGAAGATAAGAGCGGGTGTAAAGTCATAAGTATATTGCTCCACTCCATCCACCACGGAAGTGACCGTTTTATGGGTATCAATGAGAAGCCCGGAGGCTATGTCTTGTAGTCCGGCAGCAGCATAGGATGCGATGCCGACGACACCGAGGGCTGCACCTGACGCTTCGCGCGGTACTATATCGACCGCCATGAGTCCTCCAAGGAAACAGATGAGCACACCGATGGCGATACCGAAGAGTACCATGGCAAGTATGTTCACCCATCCGGCATCACCGCCAAAGGCGAAGAGTATGAGCGCAAGCACTTCAAGGACACCGGCTGCCACGGCAGGGATATAGCGGTTTCCTTTGAATGCCACATCGCTGAGCCATCCGGAAAAGACGGTTCCAATAATACCGAGCAACGCGTTGATAGAGATAATCTGCGTGGCATTAGCGAGGGTAAATCCCTTTGCTTCCTGCAAGAAGAGCACACCCCATCCGTTCACCGCATAGCGTGAAACATACATAAAAGCCGAAGCCAATGCGAGCACCCAGACATAGGGGTTACGGAGGACGGCTTTCTGCGAGAAGCCGATGGAATGGTCTTTTTTCTGCTCGGGTTGTTCCTCGCCAGCCATAACGGCAACGGAGGGCATTCCTTCCGCTTCGGGTGAGTCATGGAGGAGGAAGACGATGAGCAGGAAGCCGATGATACCGGCGATGGCAGCCCCGATGAATCCGAACTGCCAGCCGAGGAGGGAGACGAGTCCACCAACGAGGAGGAAAGAGAAGAACTCACCAAGGTTATGGGAGAGAGACCAGAATCCATAGAACGACCCTCTGCGCGAGAGGGGATACCATCTTGACAGAGCCACGACGCAAGGCGGTGCACCCATGGACTGTGTCCACCCGTTAACGCCCCATAAAACAGCGAAGACGGCATAGAACACTCCTTGTGAAATGACCATACCCTTGACAGAGATAAGTCCGAGCAGTCCGACAACGATGTTCGCGACGGTGGAGATGAGCAGACCGGTAGCCATGAAGCGGCGTATGTTCGAATGGTCGGCAAGGAAGCCGTTGACGAACTTACCGATAGCATAGGTAAAGAGGAGCGCGGAGGAGATGACACCGAGTTGTTTGGCATCAAGTACTCCGGCATCCATGATGGGTTTCTTGACTACGTTAAGGGATGTCCGGCATACGTAGTACATGCTGTAACCGAGTGTTACGGCAAAGAAGGAAGCCCATTGCATTCGTTTGAAACGGGCGTTGCGTTGCTGTTCCGACTCTTCGCAGAGAGGGGCTACAGGTGATTTTTGAAAGAAATTGTATCTCATATTTTTTTTCTCCACATCGTAGTGATCTGCTCCAGGGTCTTGCCTTCCAAAGAAAATGGATTTGTCATAGTCAAAATATATTTAAGTCAAAAATTATCCCAAAAGATGATACTGTACGAATGCCTCAATGGCTTCGTAGTTGGCGAGTCCGAGACGGGCGTACAGCTCGGCAGTGGCATGATTGCGGTCTTCGGCACGTTGCCAGAAGAGTCGTTCGTCATCGCCCATGAAGGGTGCAGACTCCATCTGCGACTGATGCCGGAGGATGGTGTTCCGTTTATGCCGCAGTTCTTCCGGTGACATCGGTACTGCCATCTCGATCAAATCTACTTCCCACTCCATCCACGCACCGCGGTACATCCATATACGGCAGTCGCGCAACCATGACTCTGTGGCTTTCAGTTCGTCGAGTGCAGCCAGTACGGCATCGAGACACACTTTGTGGGTACCATGCGGGTCAGCCAAATCACCGGCAACGAAGAGTTCATGAGGGCGGATAGCCATTAGCAGATTCTTCACAATATCTACGTCTCTCTGAGTCAAATCTCCTTTCTTGACCGTTCCGGTCTCGTAAAAAGGCAAGTTGAGGAAGTGGATATGGTCTTCGGATAGTCCCATGAAACGATCCGCGGCAGTAGCCTCTCCGCGTCGAATAAGGGCTTTGAGGTCGAGGATCTGACGCGGCGTATAATCCGCAAGGGTAATGGGTGACGGGTTACCGGTTACAGGAGCGTCAGGGATGACCGCTTTGTACCCGTTCATGAAATCAAGGAAGTACTGGAGGTTGGAATCATCAACGGCGATGCAGCCGGAGGTCTCATAGGCTACATGGACGTTATGTCCCTGCTTGATGAGACGTTGGAATGTACCACCCATGGAGATGACGTCATCGTCCGGATGGGGAGAGAAGATGAGGATATCCTTTGGGTAGGGTTTGGCGCGTTCGGGACGGTTGGAGTCATCCACATTGGGTTTTCCTCCGGGCCAACCGGTGATCGTATGCTGGAGGTCATTGAAGACCTTGATGTTACAATCATACGCCGAACCGTATTGGGTGATGAGTTCCGATAGTCCGAAGTCGTTGTAGTCGCGGTTGGTCAGTTTGAGGATGGGTTTGCCGGTTTGTTCGCACAGCCACACGATCGCGCGGCGTGTGAGAGCAGTATCCCATTGACAGGAGGTAACAAGCCACGGGTGATGGATGCGGGTGAGCAGCGTAGCGGCACCCAAGTCGCAGTAAATATGCGCATTAGCATGCATCTGGAGTGCGGAAGCCGGACAAGCGGTATCTACAGGTCCTTCGACGGCGGTCTTTATCTGCTGCGCTTTATGTTCTCCCCATGCGCAGAGGAGAATCTCTTTCGCTTGGAGGATAGTTCCCAAGCCCATAGTGATGGCTAAGGGTGGTACTTGCTCCACCGTACCAAAGATGGATTTGGCTTCCTCTTTGGAGTTATTATCCAGCACAACGAGTCGGGTGGCACTCTGCATGGGCGAACCGGGTTCATTGAAGCCGATATTTCCGTTTCGTCCGATACCCAATAGTTGTAAATCGACACCTCCCAGTTCCTGCATCCGCTGATCGAGATGTGCAATCATGGACATCAGGTCTTTCTGCTCTTTGGAGGCATCGAAGGTGTAGATATTCTCCCGCGGGATATCCACCCGACTGATGAATTGCTCCTGTATCTGTCCAAAGCAGGCCGCATCAATAGTTGGCAAGGGATAGTACTCAAAGAGGTTAAATAGGATAACATTGCGGAAGCTGAGTTTTTCTTCCGTATACATCCGCACCAGTTCATCGAATACGTCTGTCATAGTCTGTCCACTGACCAGTGACAGAACCATAGACTTGTTGTCCCGTTGTTTTTCGCGAATACGTTCCGCGATGCGTTGTGCGACCGTATGGGCACCCTCACGCGCTGTCTCAAAGACAGCGGTGGGGATTTTCTCCATGCGGCTCACGCGACTCAACTCCAGCACGTCATCCGTGCGGTAAAGATACTCAGGGATACGGGTAAAACTTATCTTTGAGGAAAGGTTGTTGCGCATAAGGCAATTTTAATTAGAATGCTTGAGCTCCTTCAGGGGTCGGATCATTGTTGATAGCTATACTTGGTCCCTCATAGTTGGACAACAATGCGGATGAGATGACACCGAGTTGGGTGGCATCAAG
>CACYGT010000060.1 GCA_902774075.1 uncultured Bacteroidales bacterium | reverse complement strand
TGACGCTTTATCTCCTTCCCACAATTGGGGCAATGAGGTATCCCTATCCTTGCATAAAGCAGACGGAAATAGTCATATATTTCCGTAACCGTACCTACCGTGGAACGAGGGTTATGGTTTGTTGATTTCTGGTCTATGGATATAGCCGGTGGAAGACTCTCTATGGACTCAACATCAGGTTTTTCCATCATGCCCAGGAACTGACGGGCATATGAAGAGAGCGACTCCATATATCTCCTCTGTCCCTCCGCATATATCGTATCAAAAGCAAGTGAAGATTTACCGGAGCCCGAAAGTCCCGTGAGGACTACAAAGCTGTCACGGGGTATGTCCACACTCAGGTTTTTGAGGTTATTCTCCTTTGCTCCTCTGATTTTTATGTAATTTTTTACCATATCGTTTTTCATTTTTTTGTTTCCTGTTTCTGATTTTATTTCTCCGCCAGCTTGCGGCGTATTTCCATCATCTTGTCACGGAGTTCTGCTGCCTTTTCAAACTCGAGCTCAGCGGCGGCTTTCTGCATCTCCTTCATAAGCTTATCGGCTGCTGCCTCAAGCTCATGTACACTCATTGACTCCGGATCCTTCTTGATGCCATAGTAATCCTTATCCACTTTCTTGGATATACTGATAAGCTCTCTGACTTTTTTAACTATGGTCTTTGGCGTTATACCGTTTTTCTCGTTGTATTCTGACTGGATTTTCCTTCTTCTGTTGGTCTCATCTATGGCATTTTTCATAGAATCAGTCATGGTATCAGCATACATTACAACATGCCCGTGCTCGTTACGCGCTGCACGGCCTATGGTCTGTATTCTTGTAATAGGCTGTGATAAGGTAGAACAGCGGTAGATAATCGTGCTCATCGATGAACTGCGACACGAATTGCTCCTGCTCCTCCGTCAGACCATCGGCAATATGCTTTGCATAAAAGAGCAGTTGCTCTTTGCGAGATAGCTGTTCAAACATATCCAAGGAGTAGTTCTGATCGTAGAACTCATTAAAACGAATGAGTTTTTCTGCCATCCTCTTGGTCAATCTCCCGGATGGTTTATGCCCAAGCACATAGGCATCCATGAATACTTTGAATGCAACCGGTTTTATACTCTTGCGATCGAAAAGATACGACGTTTCGTGGGTGCTGATGATCTTCCTATCCAATGCAGCGTGGGTAGCCATATCAAATAGTTCCTGACTTAGCGGCGAATCCAGATATGCCCATTTTCTGCCGGATACTTGCTCTTGTTCTTTCCTCTTGAGGTACTTCTGTTCTTCCCCATATACCTGTGTTTGGGTATAGTCCAGCCCGAATTCTTTACAATGTTGTTTGACGGCCTCAAACATAGGCTCAATCAAGAGATCGGGATTATCGCGTAAGGATTTTATTTGTTCGATGGAAAATTTATAGAGGTTCTCACTGAGCCATTTCTCCATCATATCGTTCAAGTTCAATACCTTCTTTGCCATAATTGTTATTTTCTGTTTTCTTCTTTCTCTGTTGCCTTTGCACTCAGAAAGTGTGCAAAGTTACAACAAATTTCCCATATATGCAAGAAAAATCAGAGATTTTTAGTTGAAGGTATATAGTTTAAGGTTTAAAGGCATAAAAAAGACACAACCTCGTGGCTGTGTCTGTAGGGGTTGGTTGGGTGTGATGTTGCGGAGCTACACGCAGGTGTAACCGCCATCAACGGGCAGGGCGACACCGGTGACATAGGTCGAAGCGTCGGAAGCGAGGAAGACAACCGCCGAGTCCAATTCGCCTTCGTGCCCGTAACGCTCCAACGGGATGACGGTCTTCGCGTACTGCGCGAAATAGTCCGACTCCAGCGTCTCTTTGGTCAGCGGCGTGATGAAATAGCCCGGACAGATGGTGTTGACCGTGATACCGTGTTTGCCCCATTCGGCTGCGAGCGCACGGGTGAGGTTAACAACGCCACCCTTGGCAGCGTGATACGGCGATGCCGGAGCGATCTTATTGCCTACCAGACCGTACATCGACGCGATGTTAATCACACGACCGTAGCGGTTCGGAATCATCGACTTCTTGGCTACCGCACGCGCCACACGGAAGGTGCCGAAGAGATCAATCTGCATCTCGTTCTCGAACTGCGCATCGGTGATATCCTCTGCCGGAGCTACTGCGCCTGTACCGGCATTGTTGACCACGATGTCAATACGTCCGAAATGCTTAACGGCTTCATCCACCATCGTATCTACCGCTACCGTATCGGTGATGTCGCACTTGAGCGGCAGGACTTGTACGCCATACTCGGCTTCGATAGCAGCTTTCACTTCAAGCAGTTTCTCATACCGACGGGCGATGATAACGAGGTCGGCACCTCTTGCTGCCAGAGCGTTCGCCATCTGCACGCCCAGGCCTCCACTACAGCCGGTGACGAGTGCCACACGGCCCTTTAAATCAAAGATATCTTTCATATATTATAGTTGTTTTTGTTTTCTCTATTTTACCAATTGGCCGGTGAGGGTGTAGGTCTTGTCGCCGCGGAGGATAAGGAGTTGGCCGTTGTGGAGGACCTTATTTGTCATTTGACATTTGTCATTTGACATTTGATATTC
Organism: uncultured Bacteroidales bacterium; assembly: GCA_902774075.1. GTDB lineage: Bacteria > Bacteroidota > Bacteroidia > Bacteroidales > Paludibacteraceae > Colicola. Next base: position 5,333 of record CACYGT010000060.1, on the reverse strand, counting down.
GAGGTCTTGCGGAGCGGCGAGGACGGCATCTAACATGGAACGGATGGCGTCACATTGGGTTGGGTCTGTGTTGGACGAGAAACTGACGGAATGGTTTTGGGCAGGAAGGATGAATTTCTTTACGTTCGAACCATTGATGAACTCATCTTTTACCGCTGCTCCGGTCCAAGTGTCATCTTCTCCGTAGATGAGGATGATCGGTTTGGTGGCATTCTGCGTAGCCGTCATCGTGCGGTCGTAGAGACTGCGGTTGAAGGTAAGGGACGTACACCAAGGAGTCTCGAAACCGCGCAGGTACCCCACGTATTTCTTATAGTTGGCATTCCATGCCGGGGCAGCCTGCTCGCCCACAATCAGGTCGTACCGTAGATCATAGTAGCCCAGTTCGCATTGGGATTGGTAAGAGTAGGCATGACAAGAGACAATCTGTCCGTTCTGGCGTACCCACCATTCATCCTCGGTGATACCGAAAGGCTCATGTGAACGGCGTTGGGTAAGTCTTCTGCGGGGCATCTGGTTGGCGTCAGGATATGCGCGGAGGGTATCCAGCCAGCGACCTATACTATCCAAGGAGAAAGAGCATTTCTCGAACATATAGGCGTAGATGGTGTCGCAATAGCCGTTAAAGCCGTATTGCTGCATGATTTGCGTGTTCTTGTAGAGCTGTTTGCGGAGCGAAGCTGTGTCCGAATAGGTATGTTCATCATAGCCGAAGAGGGCTACATTGACCAAGTAACCGGCATAGAGAGAGTCGGCATGTTCTTCGGACGTATTGCCGCCGCAGTTCATTTTATAGAAGATAGAGTAGATCTTATTCATTTGTTCGGAGACGCCTGTCTGACGAATGCCCATGAACATATCGAGGTACTCCTGATTCCAACCGTTTTGATACCAGTAGTTCTGCATCGTCGTGTCGCGGTCAGAGTCAAAGAAAGGCGCCGAATAGGGCACATAGACATCCATATCTTCGGGGTAGAAGGCGTGTTGCAGCAAGGTGGTGATACCGCCTTTGCTGACACCGCTCATGACCCATTTGCCTTTGAGCACTTTCTTGAGCGCAACCACGAGATTATGGAAATCCTCTGCTGCTTCTTCTGCACGCAGGTCATCGAGGTTGGTCCAACATTGCTGCGGCGCAGAGTAATCAAAATAGCGATGCTCGACAGAGATATAGTTGGCTCTATAGCGGTTGGCGATCTCTTCCACACACGTGTTGGCTTCTTTCTTGAAGGTGTAGTCGGGATTATTGACAAAGGTCTTGTAGAGCTCATATCCGGTGCAATAGACATGATTGACGGCGGTAGTGGGATCCATCCGGTTGTCCACCGTGATCAGCGCGCGCATCGGGAAGGAAGGACCATCGGGCACAGCGTGTTTCATCGGTTGGTGGAAATAGATGACATATGTAGTGGTGTTCGGCGCCTCTGGATTCGAGGGATAATACAAGGTAGAATCGATAAATCCTTGGTTTAGATTTTGCAAATCCATCAGCCATTGCGGAACGTTCACGTTCTGCGCTACTCCGTGCATCGCCATAAACAGGGTTATGGCAAAAAGCTTGATTTTAATGAATAATGAATAATGATTCATGAATATTTTCATTGTTATGTGGTTTTTAATGTTACGCAAATTAGCGTGCAAAATTACTGCTTTTTTCTGAGATATGCAAGTTATTTCGTTTAAAATCTTGTACATTTCAAAAATTTGTAGTACCTTTGCCGTCAAATTGCAAAATGAGATGAGAATGTTTGCTATGAAAAAGGGGAAGTATGCTATGAAATGCAACAAGTACCTTTATTGTGTGTTAGCCTTTTGTGCGTTGGTGATGTGGTCGTGTTCGCCGCAGGATGAACCGAGGCCTTCGGAAGATAAACCGCTGATAATTCTGGATACGGATATCGGTTCTTCCGCCGATGACCTGTTTGCCATGGAGATGCTGTACGACTATCACCGTCGCGGCTTGTGCACGTTATTAGGCGTCATTGTGGACCGTGCGGGCGAGAACTGCGCTGCTTGCGCGGATGTAATGAATACATGGCATGGTTTCGGAGCTCTTCCGCTGGGTCTTGTGCGTGACGGTCTCAAAGACCCCAAAATATGGATAGACTACGGACAGATGCCGTATTATAAGAACGCGGACAGCACGTTTATGTTCCATCGCTCGATAGCGGACTACGCTGCTCTGCCGGACGGATGGGAGTTATACCGCAAGCTGCTATCGCAGCAGAAGGACCATTCGGTCACGATATGCTCTGTCGGATTTTTAGCCTGTCTGGCGCAACTGCTGCAGTCGGAGGGCGATGCGTATACCCCGCTCAACGGAGTGGAGTTAGTTCGAAAGAAAGTGCGTGCGGTGTACCTGCAGGGCGGTGTTTTCGGCGAGGCTGAGGAATCGGATTTTAACATGACTCAGGGACCGGAATTTGCCCATGAATTCTTCCGTCTCTTCCCCAGCGATGTAGCTCTTGTCTTCTCTCCGCAGGAAGTAGGGCAGATGGTGGAATATGTGCCGGAGCGTGTGATAGAGGATATCAACTGGACGGATATTCATCCGGTCAAACAGGTCTATATGACGTGTAACTGCAATACGGGTCAGCGGATGTGGGATGTATGCACGGTGATGAACGCGGTGGAGGAAGATCTTTTCCTTCTCTCGGAGCCGGGCACGGTGGAGCTTACTCCTGAATGTTACACCGTCTTTACGCCCGGCGAGGAGGGTAACTGCCGTTATCAGAAACCTCGTGACTCGATGTGGGCAGAGCAGATACTTGACGCGATTCGTGCGGTGGCGCAGTGGCGGCCGGCGCTATAAGCTCTTGTACACGTAGCGGAAGACGAAGATAGCGAACAGGACCCACACCGTCGGACTAATCTGACGGATACCGTCTATGCCTTTGCATAGTTTCATCAGCACGTACATGATAGTTCCCAGCATAATACCATCGCTGATGCTGTAGCAGAGCGGTGTCATGAGCAGTGTGATAAAGGCAGGTATGGCTTCGGAAAAGTCGTCCCACTGAATGCCAGCGGTGTTGGATATCATCAGCACGCCTACGATGACAAGCGCAGGACCTGTTGCTGCCATCGGGATAGCGAGGAACAAAGGCGAAAAGAACAGCGCCAGCGCGAAACAGACAGCTATGACAAATGCCGTGAGTCCGGTTCTTCCTCCCACCGCTACACCTGCAGCACTCTCTACGTACGTCGTGGTAGTAGAAGCGCCGAGACATGCACCGGCGGTGGTAGCCACGGCGTCCGCCATCAGCATGTGTCCGATACCTTCAACCTTTCCATCCTTATTGACCATACCAGACTTCAACGAGACCGCAATCACAGTGCCGATGGTATCGAAGAGGTCCACAAAAAGGAAGGCAAACACCACAATAAACATATCCCACGAGAGTATCTGACTCCACTCGAATTTGAGAAAAACAGGTGCCAACGAAGGCGGAGTGGAGATTATTTTGTCCCAATGGGTGATGCCCATCGGAATGCCGATAAGCGCTGTTATCAGGATACCCCAGAGAAGACCTCCGGGAATATGGCGCACGGTCATAAATCCGCATATAAACAGACCGATAAAGGACAAGATAACCGACGGATTATTGAATTCAGCCAGCGAGACCAGCGTATTTTCATTGGAGATGACGATGCCGCAGTTCTGCAAGCCTACAAAAGCGATGAACAGACCGATGCCGCCTCCAATCGCCGCCTTCAGACTCGACGGAATAGCGTTCGCAATCAGTTCACGAATTTTGAAAAGCGACAGGAGAATAAACAGGATTCCCTCGATGAAGACGGCCGTGAGTGCGAACTGCCATGTGTGGCCCATGCCGAGACAGACACCGAACACAAAAAAGGCATTCATACCCATTCCGGGCGCCAGCCCGAAGGGTTTTTTTGCAATAAAAGCCATGGCAAGTGTACCGACAATAGACGCCAGCACGGTAGCCGTGAAGACCGCGGAATTCGGCATGCCTTGCGGCTCCAATGCGCTAAAAATACCTGGATTCACAGCCAGAATATAGGCCATGGTCAAAAAGGTAGTGATACCGGCAAAAATCTCCGTACGTACGTTATTCTGCCCGGGATTAAAGCCAAATAATTTCTCCAGCCACATAATATCTATCTTTTTTTTCATTACACCTCAGCGGTTAGCGAACGCGCTGGCCGTTGAGGTTATACTCTACTCCGTTGCGACGAATGATCAGTTGTCCGTCGCGGAGGAACTTATTGGGCATTTGACATTTGTCATTTGACATTTGACATTCGAGGTCTTGCGGCGCACCGAAGACGGCATCCAGAGCCGCACGGATGGCGTTGCATTTTGCGATGTCAGTATTGGATGAGAACGAAGCGCCGTGGTTCTGTCCCGGCAGGATGAACTTCTTCACATTCGTGCCGTTGATATACTCGTCTTTCATTGCCGCACCGGTCCAGGCGTCGTCTTCACCGTAAATAAAAATAATCGGTTTGGTAGCATTTTGTGTGGTCGTCACAGCGCGGTTATAAAGGCTGATATCGAACGGGAAGTCCTTGTAATAGGGGTTATCAAAGTCCCGGAGCGTGCCGACGTACTGTTTATAATCTGCATTCAACGTAGCTGCCGTGTCGGGACCGACGATGTCATTAAAACGCAGGTCATAATAGCCCAATTCGACCTTCGATTGATATTGATACCCCTGTTCGTCTTTGCCTATTTCTCCATAGTTCCACCACTCGGCTTCGGTCACGCCGCGCGGGATTGCGCCTACTCTCTTCGGTTGGGGTCCACGTGCCGGAGCCTGGTATTGGCCGCGCAACACACTGATACGTTCGCCGAAATACTTCAACTTAAACGAACAATCCAGCAGCATGATTGCATAGACCGAATCGTTGTACCCGTAGATGTCGTTCAGATACATGATATTTCCGTTATACTGAATCGCATCGTTTATCGCCGCGGTGTCCGAGTATGCATGTTCGTCTAAGCCGAAATGCGCTACTCTGGCCAGATAATTACCATAGATCTTTTCCTCCGAAGTAGTGCCATAATAGCGGGACATCTTTTGGAAAAGCGGGTAGATCTGCTCCTTGCGTTTGATGAACGTCCGTTGGAGATCCCGGAACGTCTCGAGGTAGTCTTTGTTCCATCCGTTGTTGAGCCAATAATGCTGCATGACGGTGTCGCAGTTATTGTCAAAGAACGGCGCTACGTACGGCACAAACGCATCGGCATCTTCCGGGTGAAAAGCATGCTGCAACAGAGCCGCTTCACCGCCTTTGCTGCCACCGGAGACAGCCCATTTGCCATGCAGCACTTTCTTCAATGCCACGAGCAGGTTATGAAAATC
>CACYGT010000059.1 GCA_902774075.1 uncultured Bacteroidales bacterium | reverse complement strand
AAAAAAAAAAAAAAAAAAAGTTATTTTCTTATTTTTTGTCATCTTTACTTTGCGTTGCACGGGGGTGCGTAGCCATATAGACGCGTTTGATCTGCTCAAAGGTCGTGTGCGTATAGACCTGCGTAGTGCTGAGCGAAGCGTGTCCAAGCAATTCCTGTATCGTGCGGATATCGGCGCCGTTATCCAACATTGCTGTTGCAAACGTGTGGCGAAGTACGTGCGGCGAGTGTTTCTTGAGCGTCGAGACCTCTCCCATACGCGTGCGCACGATATTATATAAGGAGTACTTCGTCAGATTCGGGAAGAATTTGACATTGGAGATTGGAGATTGGAGATTGGAGATTTCGAGATCTCGGGCTTCCTTATATTCCTTTATCTGCGCGATGAGCCGCTCTCCGATTGGGACGATGCGCTCCTTGCGGCGTTTACCGAAGATACGTATCTGTCCTTGCTGAAGGTCGATGTCTTTGTCCTCGAGGCCTAAGAGTTCTGCCTGACAGTTCTGCCTGACGCATGCCGGTCTGGTAGAGCAATGAGATGATGAGATTGTTGCGAAGAGTCTGCAAGTCATCGCCATGCGCCATCTCGAGATCTTGAGAGGTGGACAATGCACGATCCATCTCTTCTTCGCGGAAGAAGACGGGTAAGGGTTTGTCGGCTTTGGGAGGGATAACACGTGCGGTGATATCCTTGCGTACTTTGCCTTGACGCAGCAGGAATTTATAGAAACTGCGAAGGGCAGACAGCTTACGTTTGACTGAACGCGGCGATTGATGCTGCTCTTCGAGCAAATCCAACATCCACGATTTGACATCGTCTTCGCCTACATCAGCAGGCTTGAGCTCCTCCGGTTGAAGACCTAAGAACGAACAGAAATCCCGCAGGTCGTCGCGATAGGCTTCGACCGTGCGGGGTGAGTATTTCCGCTCAATAGCGATATAATCAAGAAACGCTTGTATCACCTTATTTGGCAATGACCAAGTAGTAATTTTTCTTTCCTTTCTGGAAGAGCAGGTACTTGCCGTTGAGCAGTTGGGCATCGGTGAGCGGCGTAGCCGGGTCGGTGAGTTTCTCTTTGTTGAGCGAGAAACCATTCGCCTGGATCATCTTACGTGCCTCGCCCTTACTGGGGAAGATAGCCGTCTTCTCTGCCAGCAGATCCAACGGACCGATACCGGCCTTGAGTTCGTCCAGACTGATCTCAAAGGTCTCTACGCCGTTGAATACATCGAGGAAGGTCTCTTCGTCTAGTGCGCGGAGGGCATCTGCGGTTGCGTTACCAAAGAGGATGTTACTTGCCTCAACGGCCTTGTTATAATCCTCCTCCGAGTGTACCATGCAGGTCACTTCTTTGGCCAGACGTTTCTGCAGTACGCGCAAGTGCGGTGCCTCTTCGTGCTCTGCAATCAGCGCCTCGATCTCTTCGCGGCTCAGGCTCGTGAAGATCTTGATATACCGCTTCGCATCGTCGTCGGAGACGTTCATCCAGAACTGGAAGAACTTATACGGCGAGGTGTATTTGCGGCTCAACCAAACGTTTCCGCTTTCGGTCTTACCGAACTTACCTCCGTCAGCCTTCGTGATCAGCGGGCAGGTCAGCGCGTATGCTTCGTTGCCGGTAATCTTCTTGATGAGTTCTGTTCCGGTGGTGATGTTGCCCCATTGGTCCGATCCTCCCATCTGCAGTTTGCAGTTCTTGTGCTCGTTCAGATAAACGAAGTCATATCCTTGCAGCAACTGGTAGGTGAACTCGGTGAACGACATACCTTGTGAGAACTCGCCGTTGAAGCGTTTCTTAACGGAGTCTTTCGCCATCATATAATTGACGGTGATCAGTTTACCGATATTACGTGCGAAATCGAGGAAGGTATAGTCCTTCATCCAATCGTAGTTGTTGACCAACTCTGCTGCATTCGGCTCGTTGCTGTTAAAATCCAGGAAATGCTCGAGCTGCTCGCGGATACATTGTACGTTATGGCGCAGGGTTTCTTCGGTCAGCAAGTTACGTTCCGCCGACTTGCCGGAAGGGTCACCGATCATACCTGTTGCACCGCCCAGCAGCGCGATAGGCTTATGGCCGCAGGCCTGCAGGTGACGCAGCATCATGATTCCGCACAAGTGACCGATATGCAGACTGTCCGCTGTGGGGTCGATACCTACATAGGCGGTGGTCACTTCTTTGTTCAACTGTTCCTCCGTACCCGGCATGATGTCCTGTAACATACCTCTCCAACGGAGCTCTTCTACAAAATTCTTTTTCATATCTTGTGTTGTTATTATCAATTAGCCTGCAAAATTACAAAAAAATATTCATATAAACAAAAAAAAGCAATATTTTTTATAAAAAACCACTTTGGCACGGTATTTGCATACTATGAGTAGAAACGAAAGAAAATCGTGAAATTCTTCCGGGATCTACCGGAACATAAATAGAGATTGTTTGTTATATTAGTGGAAAAAGGCTCGTCGGGATGACGAGCCTTTTTTGTGCAGTAGAGATTATTTCTTTACTTTTCTGTACTTGCCTTCGATAAGGAGCATACCCGGTTGGATATCGCCTCCGGAGACTTTTGTGAAAGTCGTATAGGGTAGGCTGGCACCTACGCCCTGTTCCTTGACGGCATTGTAACGGTTGTCCCAGATATAACCTTTCTTGGCCTTCACGGTAGCTATATACTTATACGTTGTCTTGCCGGTATTGGGGTCTTGGATGCGTTGTACCACTTGGAACTTCGAGCCTTCCTTAATACCCTCTTTCTTACCGATCTTCGCCGCATATCCATACGCTTTGCCGTAACTGTTCTTTAGCACGCTGTACACCGGGGTCTTGACCTTGAAGTCCTCGTACTGCTTGGCGAGCGCAACGATGTTCTTATCCATAGAGCGGGCACAGATAGTACGTACGAGTTCCGCACGTGTGTAACGGCCCTTGAGCACGGATTTCTTATCGAACTCATACTCATGCGCTACGTACTTGAGGCGGTAGGTGCTGCGATCGTTGAGGAATGCCTGTATCTTCGCCGAGTCGGGCACGCCGGTATAGTGGAACTGATAGAACGTAGCTGCTACCTCATCGTTCCAAACGAGCTGGAAGAGATAGGAGTGTGTCATGACCTTAAAGCCCGTAAAGCTATCGGCGATACGACCGGCTGTCTGTGCGAGTTGTCGGCCGGAATTACCTCCGGTGAGGGCGTCGAACAAACCGCCGATGACACCCATCGCTATCTTAGCTGCCTGTGCCTCTTGCTCCGCGGTGACATATGTGATATCATTGACGAGCACGAAGGTCTGGCCTAAAAGCTCCTCGCCGGCATCGCTGAGGGTCGCCAAACCACGAACGGTCTGCAGCGCAACCGCTACGTCGACATCGGAAGCGTTGTACTGGCCGCGTTCCTGCACCAAGGCGGTGTTGAATACGGCGTCGGACGCTGTGTTGCCGTTAAGACCGAACCACTTGGCCACCATCTGCTTACCCATCTGCGCCTCATTGAGCAGTCTCTCCATCTTCAGCGCATTGGCACGGATCTCCGCTTTGGTCAGCAGGTGACCATAGACCGCTTTGTGGAAACCCGAACGGTTACGCTTGACGCCTGTGACCTTATTGTTGTATATCACGCGCACGTTGGATATCGTGTGGTCGTCGTACTTGTCGGGAATCGGCAACTCGTTGAATGCGTTGTAGATATTGATACCGAACTCGTCCTCGGGGTGATAGACGAGCACTTCAGCCAATGAGTTACGATGATAATTGAGTTCTTCCTGCGAAGTCTGTGCCTGCACGCCGAGAACGACGAGCAGGAACGCAACTCCGAGGGTTATAACACGACGTTTCATATTTAATACAGGTCGCGGATAAATTCAATGCTGGTTGTCTGTTGCGGCTGGTGTTCGCCATAAGCTACACCGACTTGACGTGCGCCATCAATACGCTTCTCTTCCAGATTAACATCATCCTGTTGCATCTTCATGATGAACTTCCAGTCGTCAAGCACCTTGCCCTTGATCTCTTTGTAGAGATCCATCGCATCGTCGTAACAGCCTGCTTCGGGAAGGATGTTCGCCAGGAACTCACCTGCAGCGGCTGCACCGTCTGCATTCTGCTGAGAAGCCCAAGCTGTACGAGCCTTAGCCAGGTTGATGTCGCACAGGTTGTCGAGGTATTTCTGATAAATCTCTTTACCTGCTTCCAAAGCAGCGTCATAGAACTTACACTGCGACGGGATCGTGGAGATATACCACAATGCTTCCTCGTAGTTTTTCTGCTTTGCGAGGTAGTTGGCTTTCTTGATGATGTTCTCTGCCTCGTGGTCGTAGTAAGCGATGATCTTGGTCTTACCGTCCTCGATGAACTTCGTTACTTGCGGCGTCTGAAGCGGCATGTGGCTGATGGCGTTCAGATAACATTTGTTCTCCGTCTCGCCCAGACCGCGTAAGGTAACGCTGCTGGAAGATAAGATCGTCCGAGCTTGCGTGTCCACGATATACAGGTTCATCTCCATCTTCTCCGATACCTTCATCGGAGGACCGGGGATGACATCCTTGTCCAGCGGAGTGGTCGTTACAGTGAGCACGAACTGACTCAGGTAGTCGAGTCCGGCGATACCGTTCTTGGTGAGTAACTGCGTGAGCTTGTTCTCTATCATGGCTTTTGCGCCGGTCGGGAAGCTCTCTGTATCATCAGCAGCATATACGGAGATCGGCAGATACTCCGTCTGTGCCACCATGCTCGCGCTCATAAGCGCTGCCAGCATCAATGTATAAAGCTTTTTCATAAATTCAATAATTTAAATTTTGGAGCTATTTCTTTTATTTCTCACCTAAGATCAGTACGGCGCGGCCTAAGCCCTTCACCATCACTTTTACAGGAATATTGAAGTCCTTGCGGAGGAACTTAGCTAGTTGCTTCGCGAAACCGTTTGCGTCGATAGCGCGTCCACGCTCGTCGTAAACAGGAATACGAACCTGCGTGAAGTTAGCTACGTTCTCGCTCGAGTACTGACGGCTGAAACGACCTTGTACGGTGTTCTTCTGCAGCCAGTCTTCGATGATATCTACCAACTCTTCGTCGCCGAACTCGGTCTCCAGATCGATGCCTGCAGCGTTGTTAGCAAAGACCTTGATGTCGATCACGATCTCACGACCGATCTCCTGCATCTCTGTGAAGTGATCCATGAGGCGGTTGTTGAAGTTGTCCATGTTCGCCACGATAGCTTCTTCGAGCAGCACGTCCACGTCTGCCGAGAAAGAAGGAGCACCTGTTCCTGCCGATGCACCGATGGACTTACCTGTATAAGCATCGCGTGCCTCGAGGATGTAACTTACCGAATGTTTCGGGCCAAAGTTCTTCTGCTCCCAACTGAGCTCAAGGATGATGTCGCACTTAGCAGTACGAGCTACCTCGTCCAGCGGGCTCTCTGCCAACTCGTTTCCTGCCTTGCTCGTCGTCAGGTTGTCCTCCATACGGCGTTGCTCAAGGTTCTTGATCGTTTGCTCAAGGCTCTGGAGCGGGAACTGACGCTCTGCCATCAGGTCGTTTAACTTGGCGATAGCCAACTTAAGACCCATGCTCTCCTGCAGTGCCTGTTTGTAGTTAGGTACCTTAACGGTCATACCCATGTTCTCCACCTCGGTGTAGAAGCCGTTCTGGATACACCAGTTATCCGAAGGAATAACCATCAACTCCGGTTTCTTGATCTGTGCACTCGCTACCAGCGCTACCAGCGCTAATGCGATAGAAAAGATATATCTTTTCATGTCTTTAAACATTAAACATTCAACATTAAACATTAATACCGTCCTTCTCTTGGGATAATACCGTCGTTCTGCAGTTTTTGCTTGATACCTGCGCGGTCCACTTGTACGGTTACGGTCTCAACCATCTGACGACCGTCGCGCTCGTAGCGGGTGGTAACAACACGTCTGCCGAAATAATCAGCGAACTGATCCCACTCTTTCTTATCGCTGAAGAAAGCGCGGAAATAATCCTCATATTTCTCACGGGCATTGATGTCAAAGATGAGCGGCTTGAGGTCCTCGATACCGCTATTAGCAGCCTTGACACCGTCGAAGATGACTTCCTGAATAGCTTTGCGCTTGCCGTCCTCGAAAGCCACAACAGCATCTTTGGAACGAACCTGTACGCGAATGATATAACGACCGTCGTAGGTCGTGCTCAGTAACTGGCTCGGCATGTTATAGAATGCCTGAGAGCGCTTACTGCCGCAACCTGCCAATACCAACATCAGCAACGCTGCAAATAAATACGATAACTTTTTCATAACTGTCAATGATTCATTATTCGTTATTAGAATCCTGCATTGAGACGTCTGATGACACCTGCTGCTTCAAGCGCTTTGCGCAGATCGTCCTTGCGAACGCTCACCAGCACACCTACTTTGTACTCTTTGCCTACTTTTACTACATCGGTTGTACCGCCGACGATAGAAGCGTATTTCTGGAACTCACCGCCCGTAGCAAAGAAGCTCTTGAAATAGTCTTCGAACTGGGTCTCTACGCCCGGATTGTTAGCCATAGGACGTTGCGATACGCAACCTTGACCTCCACCGTAACCCTTGAAGATAACACCGTGAACGGCATTCTTACGGCATTGGTTCTCCGCGATCGACGGAGTGCGGCTGTAAGACCATACTTTTACCAAATAAGTGCCTTGGATAGCGTTACCACCGCACTCAATCTCATAACGATACTCATTCGTGTCCTTGTTGGCCTTTTTCTGGCGAACAGCGTCACAAGAGGTTGAAACACATGCTACTAGTACAAGCAGCGGAAGAAGAAATTTTTTCATATGCATAGATATTAAAATAGTTTTCCGCGGCAAAGGTACAAATAATTTTGCATATATGCAAATATTTTATGTATTTTGTTACAAAAAGACGTAAAAAAACGCACACACCCGAAGGTATGTGCGTTTTTGGAACATAAAATGTTCTGTTTTGCTTAAAATTTGTAACGGATACCGAGTCCCAGACCGCCCCAGAGACCATCGAAGTTGTATCCCAGCGCACCTGTTTCTGTTTTGTTGCAAACGCCAAGGCTAGGACGCCAGTCGATAGATAACTGTAACGGGAACCAGAAGTCATACTCGATACCGATATGACCGGCTACACCTGCATACCACCAACCGGTAACGTCTTGGTTCAGCGGGAATGCGAAACCGCCCGAACCACCGACACCCATGTACCAGTGCCACTCGCCCTTGTTGTTCCAAGGAACAGGAGCATTGAACGGATCAATCCAGTCATAGGTAACGTGACCACCGACACCAACATGAGCACTGGCAATCGGAAGGATAACGTTTGCGGCTACATCCAACATGTTCTTCTCGCCAAAACCGTGTTGATACGAGAACGACGACCAAGGACCGAGGTTAACACCCACGGCGCGAGGTTGTGCATAAGCCATTACACTTGCCAAAGCAAGAACAGCTACAAAAAGAATTTTTTTCATCTCAATTTTCAATCTAAATTCTTATTTATTATTTTGTTTTAAATCCCCATCTCCCCTCCTTTATGGAGGGGTTGGGTGAGGCTTTATTTACTCAAAGCCAATGCTACATTCACAGCGCAAGCAACGGTACATCCTACCATCGGGTTGTTACCGATACCGAGGAAGCCCATCATCTCTACGTGTGCCGGAACGGAGCTCGAACCTGCGAACTGCGCATCGCTGTGCATACGACCCAGCGTATCCGTCATACCGTAGGAAGCAGGACCTGCTGCCATGTTATCCGGGTGCAACGTACGACCTGTACCACCGCCCGAAGCTACGCTGAAGTACGGCTTGCCGGCCAGGATACGCTCTTTCTTATACGTACCTGCTACCGGGTGTTGGAAGCGGGTCGGGTTGGTAGAGTTACCGGTGATCGATACATCCACGTTCTCGTGCCAGAGGATAGCCACACCTTCGCGAACATCGTCTGCACCGTAGCAGTTCACTTTCGCACGCGGACCGTTCGAGTACGCTTTACGACGAACCTCTTTCAGCTCACCGGTAAAGTAGTCGAACTCGGTCTGTACATAGGTGAAACCGTTGATGCGGCTGATGATCATAGCAGCGTCTTTGCCCAGACCGTTGAGGATGCAACGAAGCGGGTTCTTACGAACTTTGTTCGCCATCTCGGCAATCTTGATAGCACCTTCAGCAGCTGCGAAAGACTCGTGACCTGCCAGGAAAGCAAAGCACTGGGTCTCCTCGCGCAGCAGACGAGCTGCCAAGTTACCGTGACCGATACCTACCTTACGGTCGTCCGCTACGGAACCCGGGATACAGAAGGCCTGCAAACCGATACCGATAGCCTCGGCAGCGTCAGCGGCGTTCTTGCAACCCTTCTTCAGAGCGATAGCTGTACCTACTACATACGCCCATTTGGCGTTCTCAAAACAAATACGTTGGGTCTCCTCGCATGTCATATAAGGATCGAGGCCGTATTGCTCGCAAATCTGGTTAGCCTCCTCGATGGAAGCGATACCGTTAGCGTTCAGAGCGGCGAGAATCTGTTTCTCGCGGCGGTCTTGCGACTCAAATTTTACTTCACGAATCATAGTG
>CACYGT010000058.1 GCA_902774075.1 uncultured Bacteroidales bacterium | reverse complement strand
CACTACGATGAAGTCTTCCGGAGCATCTTCCAACTCAGGCAGGGCAGAACCTACTTGGATCTTAATACGCTCTGCGGTCGGTTCGTCGATACGCAGGTTGTGCATACGACCCATGTACTCGATGATATCCTGGTTGAAGTCATCACCGGCGATCTTGATGGACTTGTTGCTGACGATACCGCCCAGCGAGATGACAGCGATCTCGGTCGTACCACCACCGATATCCACGATCATACAGCCCTCCGGGCTCTCGACGTCGATGCCTATACCGATAGCGGCCGCCATCGGCTCGTAGATCATATAGACGTCGCGTCCACCGGCATGCTCCGACGAGTCACGCACCGCACGAATCTCCACTTCGGTCGAACCCGACGGGATACAAACGACCATACGGATCGACGGCGAGAAGAGACGAGCCTGCTTCGGGATCATCTTGATCATACCGCGGATCATCATCTCGCAGGCATAGAAGTCAGCGATCACACCATCGCGCAGCGGACGCACCGTACGGATCATTGTACCGCCTTTACCAATCATCTGTTGTGCCTTGCGGCCGACGGCAACCATCTTGTTGTCCGCCATCGAGATAGCCACTACCGACGGCTCGTCCACCACGATCTTATCATCGCAAATGATGATGGTGTTGGCCGTTCCCAGGTCGATAGCAATCTCTTGTGTAAAAGAAAAAAGTCCCATATGTTTGTTGTTTTTAGTGCATATTTCGGAAATATCGTGCAAAATTACAACTTTTTTTTCATATATGCAAGCGCGCGCGATTTTTTTTATTTTTTTTATAAAAAGTGTAAACGCCAAAAATGGCACAAAAAAAGAGGGATAACTTTTTATCGTCTCCCTCTAGGACTTGAACCTAGGACCCCCTGATTAACAGTCAGATGCTCTAACCGACTGAGCTAAGGAAGCAACTTTTTTTCAAAAGCGGGTGCAAAAGTACTACATTTTTTTTATATATGCAAGTTTTTTTCAAAAAAAATTTGTATCTTTGCAAAGTTTTTTGATAATTAACCCCATTTTTGGTAAAAAATAGAGCAAAATGAAGAAAATTTTAGGTTTAGGAAACGCCCTTACGGATATTCTTCTTCAGGTCAGTGAGGACGATTTGCGAGAACTCGGATTCCCGAAAGGGAGCATGAATCTGATCACCAAAGATCAGGCGGAGCAGATTCAGTATCGTTTCTTATCGGTTCGTAAACGAATGGTTGCCGGCGGTTCGGCGTCCAACACGATCAACTGTATCGCTTCGTTGGGTGGCAAAGCGGCGTTCATCGGTAAGATCGGTAATGATGAGGTGGGTGATTTCTACCGCGAGGACATGCTTAAGAATGGGGTGAAGCCTATCTTGCTTCTCTCGCAGAGCTCGATGTCCGGTTTCTCTATCGTGCTGGTCACCCCGGACGGCGAGCGTACGTTCGCTACTTATCTGGGAGCGGCCGCCGAACTCTGCGCGGATGATATCCAGAAAGATGCCTTCAACGGATACGACATCTTCCATATCGAGGGATATCTGGTACAGAACCACGAGCTGCTGGAGAAATCTATTCGTTTGGCGAAGGAAGCCGGTTGTATGGTGTCGCTCGATCTGGCGTCATACAATGTGATCAACGAGAACCATGCCTTCCTCAAGGGCCTTGTCAAGCAATACGTCGATATTGTCTTTGCCAACGAGGACGAGTCGTTTGCTTATACCCATCTCAATCCCGAAGAGTCGGTGCAGATGATCGCTGAGCAATGCGATATCGCCGTAGTCAAAGTGGGTAAGAACGGGTCGTATGTGCAGCAGGGCAGCAAGCGTCATCATATAGGCGCCATCACTACGTCTTGTACGGACTCCACCGGTGCAGGTGACTATTTCGCCGGAGGATTCCTGCACGCACTTGCTGACGGTTTTGATATCCGTCGTTGCGCTGAGATAGGTACGATAGCCGCAGGACGAGTAGTCGAAGTGGTAGGAACCAAACTGACAGACGACACCTGGGAGGAGATTCGCCGTATCTGCGCCCTCTACCGCGGATTTATGCAGAAATATGATAAAGAATAAATCACAAATTATAAATCACAAATATGAAATATTTATATTTCATCTACCAATATCTGATCGCTTGGCCGTTGTTGATTGTGCTGACCATCTTCACGGCGCTGTTCACGATCATCTTTGTGCCCTTCCGCAATGCGGAGTTTGTGCATAAGGAGCAGCAGTTCTGGTCGCGTTCGTTCTTCTGGCTGATGTTATTGCCCGTTTCTGTCGATGGAACCGAGCATATCAAGCCCGGGCAGAGTTATGTGTTTGTGGCCAACCACCAGTCGATGTTCGATGTGTGGCTCGTGTACGGTTGGTTACCTGTTATCTTCAAATGGCTGATGAAAGCGGAGTTGCGCAAGGTGCCGTTTGTAGGAACGGCATGTAAGGCCGCCGGCCATATCTTTGTTGATCGACGAAATGCCAAAGCAGCGATGGAGAGTCTTAAGAACGTGGAGAAACAACTGACAGGCGGTGTCTGCACGGTCATCTTCCCGGAGGGAACTCGTTCGCTCAACGGTGAAGTGGGCCGTTTCAAACGCGGAGCGTTCCAGATAGCATGGGACTTAGGACTGCCGGTGATTCCGCTTTCGCTGGACGGCTGTTTTGAGGTGTTGCCTAAAGGCAAACCGTTTGTGCATCGTCATCCGGTGCATATGCATATCGGCGAAGCGATTGATCTCAAGCAGTTTGCCGATCCGAACGAAGCGATCGAAGCTGTCCGTAATGCGGTTATTGATGGCCGTCAAAAGAAATAAGTCTCG
This sequence comes from uncultured Bacteroidales bacterium, assembly GCA_902774075.1. GTDB lineage: Bacteria > Bacteroidota > Bacteroidia > Bacteroidales > Paludibacteraceae > Colicola. Next base: position 6,480 of record CACYGT010000058.1, on the reverse strand, counting down.
TGCATGCGCGTAGCGCGCGCGTTCCTAATAAAAGAAAAACTATATCTCATCCGTGCTTTTCAAGGACATCATAGGACAAGAGGCGACGAAGCGGCAGTTACGTGCTTCGGTGCGTGAGGGACGAATCCCGCACGCCCAACTCTTCACGGGCATATCGGGTATCGGTAAGTTACAGTTGGCGCTGGCTTATGCCCAGTATCTCAATTGTCCCCATCGCACGGACGAGGACAGTTGCGGTACCTGTCCGACCTGTCTGCAGTACCAACACCTGCAACATCCGGACTTGCATTTCGTCTTCCCGATCGTCAAGACCGATGCCGGCGATACATGCGATGCGTTCTTGGACACCTGGCGTACGATCCTCACGGAGCAACCGTATTTTGATCTCGACGATTGGCATAGCGCCCTGAACGTAGAGACCAAGCAGTCGATGATCTACGAGAAAGAGAGCGGGGAGATACTGCGCAAACTGAGTCTCAAGCCTTACGGGGACGGCTATAAGGTGATGATCATCTGGCAGCCGGAGAAGATGAATACCACGACGGCCAACAAATTGCTCAAACTGCTGGAAGAACCGCCCGCACAAACGGTGTTCCTGTTGGTTTCCGAGCACCCGGAACAACTGCTCTCAACGATCCAATCGCGTGTGCAGACGATCTGTGTGCCGCGCTTGGAGACGGAGACAATAGCGAAAGCTCTGGAGCAACGCGGCGTGGATGCTACGAAATCCAACGACATCGCTCGGATAGCCAAAGGCAGTTACTTGGCTGCGCTGAAAAACCTCGATGAATCCGAACAAAATCAGCAGGAACTACGGGATTTCATTGCCCTTTTCAGGAATGCCTATACGGTAGGTGTGTTACGCGACCCGCAGAAGAAATACGAGGCGCTGAAAGCCTTGCGGCAATGGAGTATCGATATGGCGGACGCCAAAGTGGGACGAGAGAAACAGAAACATTTCCTTCAGTACGCCCAGAACCAAGTGCGGGAGAACTATATCCGCAATATGGGCCAGCCGGACTTGAATTATCAGTTAGAGCCCGAGCGGGAGTTCTCGGCTAAGTTCGCGCCCTTTATCCACGACGGCAATGTGGAGGCCATCATGAACCAGTTGGATCTGGCGGAAAGACAAATAGAACAAAACGGCAATGCCAAAGTGATCTTCTTTGACCTTTGCCTGCAAATGATAGTATTGATAAAAAAAACGAAAGTATGAAAGATTATACCGTTGGAATCGAGCATAATGAACTGAAAGCTTCGGCTACGAAGCGCAATTCGGCGCATATGTTACCGGTGTGCGACTGGTTAGCGGATCTGCCGGAGAACACACAGTTGACCGATCTGATCGAGGTGCAGTTTAAGAACACCCGCAAGGGTTATTTCCATAATGCCCAACATCTGCCGCTGGAGAAAGGCGTGAAGGTAGTGGTAGAAGCGAACCCGGGACAGGACTTGGGCGAAGTGGTACTGACCGGCAAACTGGTGGAGCTGCAGATCAAGAAGAACAAGATCGATGCTTCCCGCTATGAGATACGGCAAGTCGTGCGTATTGCGACCGAAGAAGATCTGGAGCGGGCTCGCCAAGCACATGCGCGCGAACATGAGACGATGATCAAAGCGCGAGAACTGGCTAAGTCGCTGGGTCTGGAGATGAAGATAGGCGATGTGGAGTATCAGGGAGACGGCTCGAAAGCTATCTTCTTCTATATCGCCGATGGCCGAGTTGATTTCCGCCAACTGATCAAAGTGTATGCAGAGACTTTCCATATCCGCGTGGAGATGAAGCAGATCGGTGCGCGACAGGAAGCAGGGCGTATAGGCGGAACAGGTCCGTGCGGACGTGAGTTATGTTGCTCGACCTGGATGATCAATTTCTCGTCTGTCGGAACAGGTGCAGCTCGACTGCAGAACATATCGCCGAATCCGCAGAAGTTAGCGGGAATGTGCGCCAAACTGAAGTGCTGTCTGAACTACGAAGTGCCGGTCTATGAAGATGCTTCGAAGCTCTTGCCGTCCCGGCATATCGAGTTGGAGACGACCGATGGTACGTGGTATTTCTTCTCCGCCGACCCGCTGGCGGGCAATGTCACTTATTCTTCTGCGCCGAACGCTGCCGGTAACCTGACAACGATCAGTAGTGCCCGTGCGCATGAGATCATCGCGATGAACAGACGCGGCGAGAAACCCGCCAGCCTCGAGGATCTGCACCTCGCTACACCCGAGATAGGCTATCAGACCGGGCATGGAGATGTGACGCGATTTGACAGTAAGAAAAAGAAAAAACACCACAGAAGATGAAGATAAAGGTTATCGGTTACTGGTTATTGGTTACGGGTTGTTTGGCGTTTACGTCCTGCAAAAACGACATCGTCTATAGTCAATTTGCTTCGATTCCATCGGAGAAATGGCACGTGGACAGTGTGGTGAATTTTGATTATCCGATAGCGGATACGAATGTCCATTATCAGACCTTGGTTTATGTGCGTCATACGGAGCGCTATCCGTATCAGAACATGTGGCTTTTCATCGACAATGATCAGCATCGGGATACGATCGAGTTCTATCTGGCAGACGACCGGGGACAATGGCTTGGAGACAAGCATCACGGGTTTATCGAGATGCCGGTTCTGCTGGAAGAAAACCAGCATTTCGCCGATACCGGAACCTACCATATCGCCATCCAACACGCTATGCGTGATTCGCTCCTGCGGGGCATCACCGACATCGGTGTTGAGGTGGTAAAGATTGAATGAATGAAAGAGTGAAAGAATGGGAAAGAATAAACTAAAGAAGTTCGCGGAGATGGAGACGTTCACCAATGTCTTCCAGCCTCCCTATGAACCGATGGCGGGTCAATGGCGGGAGAAGTTCTTCCATAACAATAACCCGATCGTTGTAGAACTGGGTTGCGGACGAGGCGAATATACGGTGGGTTTGGCGGAGCGGTACCCGGATAAGAACTTCATTGGCGTCGATATCAAGGGCGCACGAATGTGGGCTGGAGCGAAACAGGCGATCGAAAAAGGACTCAATAATGTGGCATTTCTGAGGACCCAGATTGAGTTCATCACCGAGTTCTTTTCTGCCGGTGAAATCGACGAAATTTGGATTACGTTCTGTGATCCGCAGATGAAGAAAGCGACCAAGCGCCTCACTTCGACCTATTTCATGCAGCGCTATCATAAGATCTTGAAGCCGAACGGGCTTATTCACCTCAAGACCGATAGCCCGTTCCTCTATACCTATACCACGGAGATGTTGAAGCTAAATCCCTATCCGGTACTGGCCAATACCGATGATCTCTATGCCGGCAATCTCTATCCCGATGCGCGAGCGCTTCAGACGCATTACGAGAGACAATGGCTCGATCGGGGCTTGAGTATCAAGTATATCGAATGGCAACTGGCGCCGCTGACCGAGTGGCACGAACCGACGATTGAAATCGAGAAAGACACCTATCGTTCTTACGGCCGAAACTACACCGTTTCTTCTGAGTCAAAATAGCCTTTTTCTGCATTTTTGCGGAAAAAAGAAAAAATCTTGACGATTTTTACAAATATATTTGTATATTTGAAAAAAAAACATTACCTTTGCAGCCACTTTGGGTGCAAAGGCGCCACGCACGCATATATACGCGCAGAAAAAAGAAAGAATATGAATAGAGCAACGACCATAGAACAGATTCGGGCGAAGGGTAAGCAGATACTGCCGAAAGGTAGTCATCTGTGGTTGTATGGTTCGCGTGCGAGGGGTGATCATCGCCCTGATTCCGATTGGGATTTGTTGGTGTTGGTGGATAAGGATAAGCAGCAGTTGCAAGATTTTGACAGTTATGCATATCCATTCATCGAAATGGGTTGGGACTTAGGCGAGGAGATTAATCCTATGCTCTATACGCGCAAAGAATGGGAGCAGCGCCATATCACGTTGTTCTACCATAATGTTGAAGATGAAAAAATAGTATTGGTATGAGTTTGACGAGTGGTGATAGAAAAGTACTGAAACAACTGCATCTTGATAAGGCACATGCATGCTTGTTAGATGGTGAGCAGTTGTTAAAGATGAATTCCGTATCTGCAGCTGCCAATAGATTCTATTATGCGGTTTTCCATGCCATCCATGCGCTGTTTGTGATAAATGGCATACAATCAAAGTCGCATAACGGCACCATGGCACAATTTAATCAGCATTTCGTCAAGACCGGCATCGTTGAGCCTAAATTCAGTCATTTTGTAGCTGTGATGGAGAATATGCGCGAGAAAGCTGACTATGATGTAATCTATGATGTGTCGCGAGAAGACTTAGAGGCTCTAAAACCGGTAGCGTATGAACTCATACAAATTATAGAGCAATTGTTGAAAGAACAATAACGATATCGTCCACTCCTAAGACGTAAAAGCGGGAGCGCTGGGCTCAACAGCGTAAAAAAGTGAGTACATATTGAAAGGCGTTTATTGACGCTTGTTTTGGCTACTTGAAATCTGGTAAATTTCTGCACTTCCAAAGCAAAGCGACACTACGATGCTCCATATGTGCGTTTTCGTGTATTCGTTTGCGTATATTTTATGGTATATAGCGTGGATTACAGTGTTGCTGTTTTGAAGTAAAGGCAATACCAGAGCCTCAAGTAGCGGAACAGCAAGATTGTGGTCCCGCTTTTATTTTATCATAAAGTTCGGCTACTAATAACCGCCATTGTAAAACAATTTAAAATCTTTAATTTATGCCGGTAAGTCATGCATTAAGTGAAAAAGCCATTAAGAAATTAGGCTTAGACAAAGAGAGGGTAGAAAACCCATTAAGCAAAGTAGTCGTTAAAGAATGGGCAACAGAACGAGAATATTGGGAGGAAAGGGAGAAAGAGTTTGAGGAGCGCCATGAGAAATGGTCAACAAAGATCAAAAACTTCTTTAAGTATCGAATAGTTTGGCGCACACGCGATTGGTGGTGGAATACAAAATGGTACTTCCGCAATTTGAAGACATTTCAACCCATTCTTAAGGAGTGGCGTCCCTATAATTATGAATATCATGTTGATTTGTTTAAATTTGGTATAGAACAATTAATCAAAGCCAAAGAAAAATATGGCAATGAATATCATGTAGATGCAGATAAACGAATTAGTGCAATGAAAGCATTAATTGCCGAGCTTGATCGCGATTATGAAGAAGAAGTTCGTGAACGTTTAAATTATAGTTATAAAAAGAGCAAAGGACGTGTAACTAAATATGCAGATGGTTCTATATGTTTTCATAATGATGACGAAGAACACAATAAGCAAACAAATAATTATTTTGAAGAAGTAGCAAAAGAGCGCAAGGCCCATTATCAAAAGATCTTCGATTTGATTATAGGGCAGGATAGTGAATGGCTCTCGCAAGAAATCGATAGACGCATTGCTGCTATGCCCGAGGAGGAAAAGAAATCCATTCCTGAAAATGAATTGCACCCTAAAGTGTATTATGAGGTTTGGGATGGTTCCGGCATTGAAGGCTGGTATGATTAATTCTGCTGATCCCAAATTGTGGTATTTGGGGTTGTTTGGGCAAAAAAAGAAAAAATCTTGAAGATTTTTACAAATATATTTGTATATTTGAAAAAAAAACATTACCTTTGCAGCCACTTTGGGTGCAAAGGCGTCACGCACGCATATATACGCGCAGAAATGCGCGCAGAAAAAAGAATATGAAGACACAAGAAACAAAACAAATGCCGTTTGGCTCCGAAAATATCGGAACCGGAACACCGCAGCAAAAGTACTTTACTGCAGATGAAGCTATCGCTTTCTTGGAACCACGTATTCGAGATATGTTTTAGAAAATATGGGTAAGTTGGCATTTATATTAAACTTTATCTTAGCGGTTTATCCGACAGACGCGACGGAGAATAGGCGACATGTACATGTCATCCACAGAGGCAAGAAAAGCAAGAAAACCCACAGAGGTAATACGGTTGCTAAGTTTTGGATTGAACAGGATGGAGTGAAGTGTATTGAGATCGATTGGTCGAGTCTCTCTGCACAAGAAAACGCGGATATTTTGAATGCAATTGACAAGAACTGGGAGACTATCAATCGCCAGATTGACAAGGTTTTCGCAGGAAATAAAGTAACAATACTAACATTAGACAAGTAAAACTATGTGCAAGTTAAAAGACACCGATTTAGGAATTCGCAAACTCGTTTTTGGGGAGAAGCGCGGTAAAATGGCTGTGTATTTGACTGATGGGCGCGAAGTACTTGTGCCGATTAGTTTGTTCCCGGACATCAAACGTATGAGTAGCGCACAGCGTGAGGATTGGATGGTTTTGGACGACCAGTTTTTCACCTTTGACTCTACCAGCAGAATCTATTCCGTTAAGGATGTTCTGCGTGTGTAATACCGTCCAGCTCCGGAGACGTAAAAGCGGGAGCGCTGGGCTCAACAGCGTAAAAAAGTGAGTACATATTGAAAGGCGTTTATTGAAACGTTGTTCGCGACT
>CACYGT010000057.1 GCA_902774075.1 uncultured Bacteroidales bacterium | reverse complement strand
ACCGAACTGCGTCTTCACTTCTTGCAATATCTTCAGTCCCTCGTCCATGCCTACGCCGCGTGCCGAAGCGGACGTGCGGTTCGCTTTATCAAAGGATGACTTGAAATAGAGGGTGATGCCCAAGTCATAGCAGAGGCGGTTTAAGGTCTCTGCCGTTGTCATCACGACATCTCTATTCTCTATGGCACAGGGTCCGGCAATGAGGAACATGGGATGATCATTCTACAGATTTGTAAACACGCGCCCACCGTACTTTCAGTTTTCCAGGTCCACCTTTTTCTTTGGTAGGCAAGAACGACTGTGCGAGCATGAACATCGCCTCTTTAGGCAGGCGGTTCGGCAAACGGAGCAACTCCAGATTATTGACGTACCAGATCAGTTCGTGCTTCGTCCAACGGAAGGAATAGATGAAGTAGAAATAGTTAGCCGGCAGTAAACCGGTCAAGTCCGCCATTTGGGTGCGGTCGCCATTGACCAAGCCTACCTGAGGCTTGCTGCCATTATAGTGATACAATGCGATCAGCGGATTTCCGGGCTTACCGGTACTCAGACCGAAGAAATGGTGTCCCATTCCCTGGCTTCGTACTTTTGCCATGAACAAACCTTCCTCTTGCATAAAGGCGTCTTTGGTATTCATGACATCAGACGTGAAGTCAAACACATGTTCCGTGAATCCCTTTTTCTCATCCCATGCGATCGCTTTCTTGCTTTCTTCGCGGGTCTCGATATCCATACGTCCTTCGGCGAAGAAGGTGTTCTTACCCCCGTTATAGGCTTGCCGCTCGCTGGTACGTGAATGGCCGTCTTTCATAGCGGGGTTCGCGTATCCGTAACCTGGTTTCCAGTTCTTGGACGAAGACATGTCATCGTCAAAAGCAGGACGGAAGAGTTCGGCCCAGTCGATCTTCTCCTCACGGGACGTGAAGAAGAACTTGATATCTTCGGAATTAGCCAGCTCCAGATAGCGTTTCTCGATCTTGTACTCCTCGGAGTGCTCCCAGCGCTTCTCATCTGCCCAGAGTGCGTTACGCTGCTTGAAATCCTCGGTCGAGGTCTCTTTCTCCAGCTCCATGAGTTGTTTCAACTCCGGCGAGTTCAGCACTTTCTGGTAGTTCTTGTAGAACGCCGAACGATAGATCATGTTGTACATACGACGCTCGGAAGCAGTCACGGAGTTGTCCTCTTTGTTCTGGAAAGCATCGCTGTCGCGGAACTTCAGGAAGGCCTGGAAGGTCTCGCTGTCCTGCGCGTACTTGTAACCCTTCATACGCATGGTAGAAGACAGACGATTGAGCGTCGCCATCTTACGACCCTCGTCCGTGTCCTTGTACTTACGGTTCTTCAGAGCGTTCTTCTTCTCCTGGAAATCCGAACTCTCAACGATCTTCTTGAGCTCGTTGTACTCCGCCAATTCAGGCGAATTCTTGATAGCACGCCAGCGTTTTACACGCTCTTGCATGTCGTGAATGGCTTTCTCGAACGCTTCGGTCGAGAGCATCTTACCGGTTAATCTGGCTGCAAATAGGTTCATATATTTTTCAATTATCAATTATCAATTTTCAATTTTTTCATACAATTCGTCCAACGAATTGACGAAAACAGGTTGATACGCTTGTTGTTCGGGAATAAAACGCAACTGCTCCATGAGCGTTATCTGCTGCTTAAGGGGTTCGTAGAAACCTTTGTAGTTCAGCACATAAACCGGCTTCTTATGTTCGCCCACGATAGCAGAGGATGTGGCGTCCATCATCTCGTCGAGGGTTCCGTAACTGCCGGGCAAGCAAACGATGACATCCGCTTCGTCGCGCATACGCTGCTTGCGCTCGGACATGTTATTGACCTCAATAAGATAGTCGCAGTTCGTAGCAAGTCGACCTGCCGCTTTGATACGCGGCGGTATCACACCTATGACATGCGCTCCGGATGCTTTGGCGGCATCACTCGTTCGTGACATCAGTCCGCCTGTCGCACCTCCGTAAACGAGCGTATGCCCGTGGATACCGATCCACTCACCCAATGCGTCACCGAGAGCCAGATACTCCTCCGGTATCACATCTTTCGCCGAACAATAGACCGCTATGCGCATTATGCGTCGATGTTTGCGTAGGTTGCGTTCTCTTCAATGAACTCGCGACGCGGAGCCACATCATCACCCATCAGCATAGCGATCGTACGATCTGCCTCTGCCGCGTTCTCGATCGTCACACGCTTCAACAGACGACGAGCCGGGTCCATCGTGGTCTCCCACAACTGCTCGTCACTCATCTCACCCAGACCTTTGTAACGCTGCGTCTTGATCTGACGCTCATCGCCGTTACCGTAGTTCTGAATGAATGCCACACGCTGTGCGTCGTTCCAGCAGTACTCGCTGTAATTACCCTTCGAGCACTTATAAAGCGGAGCCATGGCGATATAGAGGTGTCCTTGCTCGATAACCTCTTTCATATGACGGAAGAACAAAGTCATAATCAGAGTAGCAATATGTGCACCATCGACATCGGCATCGGCCATGATGATCACTTTATGATAACGGATCTTACTCAAGTTAAGCGCCTTCGGGTCCTCTTCGGTACCGAACGTGATTCCCAGCGCAGTAAAGATATTACGAACCTCTTCGGACTCGAACACCTTATGCTCCATCGCTTTCTCCACGTTCAGGATCTTACCGCGCAGCGGAAGGATCGCCTGGTGAACGCGATCACGACCGGTCTTAGCCGTACCACCTGCAGAGTCACCCTCTACAAGGAAGAGCTCGCACTCCGAAGCGTCTTTGCTAACACAGTCAGCCAACTTACCGGGCAGGCCACCGCCGCTCAACGGAGACTTACGCAGCACGCTCTGACGGGCATTACGGGCTGCAATACGTGCCTGTGCAGCCAGAATCACTTTCTCCACGATCTTCTTCGCGTCGTCCGGGTGCTCCTCCAGATAGTTCTGCAGCGCCTCAGCAACCGCACTCGATACCATACCGGCTACTTCGGAGTTACCAAGCTTGGTCTTCGTCTGACCCTCAAACTGCGGCTCAGCGACCTTCACGGAGATAACTGCCGTCAGACCTTCACGGAAATCGTTCGGATCGATCGTCGAGTTACCGTCTTTATCTTTCAGTTTCGCCTTCTCCAGCATCTTGCTCTCCTCCGCGTATTTTTTCATCACACGAGTCAAAGCAGCACGGAAACCGGCTACGTGGGTACCACCCTCAATCGTATTGATGTTATTTACATACGAGTGTACGTTCTCATTGAAGTCGGTGTTATAGATCATCGCCACCTCAACCGGCGTGCCGTACTTGTCGGTGCTCAGATGAATCACCTCGCTGATCAGCGGAGTACGGGTACCGTCGATATAACGCACGAACTCACTCAGACCCTTCTCCGAGAAGAACGTCTCACGCTTGCACTCACGTATTTTCGTGCCGTCTTCGAGCACATGCTCTTCCATCACACGTTTGTCCTTCAGCACAATCTTGATACCTGCGTTCAGGTACGCCAACTCGCGCATACGGTTAGCGAGGATGTCCCAATGATAAACGGTCTCAGTAAAGATCGTATCGTCCGGCCAGAACTGCACGAACGTACCGGTCTTACGCTGCTCCCAGTTACCGATCGCCTCTGCTTCGGTGATCGTATGAACCGGAGCCAACGGCTTACCCTTCGCATAGTCCTGCGTATGGATCTGTCCGTCACGATAAACCTCTACATGCATCTTCGTCGAGAGGGCGTTCACACAGCTCACACCCACACCGTGAAGACCACCGGACACCTTGTACGAATCCTTATTGAACTTACCGCCGGCATGGAGAACCGTCATAACAACCTCCAGGGCACTCTTATGCTCCTTCGGGTGCATATCCACCGGAATACCACGTCCGTTATCCTGTACAGTAATAGAGTTATCCTCATTGATATGCACAGCTATCTCATCACAGAAACCTGCCAGCGCCTCATCAATAGAGTTATCCACTACCTCATAAACCAGGTGGTGCAGACCCTTCAGCGAGATATCTCCGATGTACATCGCAGGCCGCTTACGCACCGCCTCTAATCCTTCGAGCACTTGGATACTCGAACCATCATACTTTTCTTTTTCTTGTTCTTCCATTTTGTATAATGTATAATTGTATTATATATATTCCTTAATTTTTACGCGCGTTCCGCGCGCCTATCTGCACGCGCGCACATAATCGGCTGCAAAATTACAAAAAAATAATCAATTGTGCAAATAATTAGACCAAAAAATTAAATTTGCTTGCATATTTATAGTTTTTGGGGTAATTAGTTGCCAGTTGCAGGATACTGCTACTGAAATTTCGAGGTGGGACGGCGTAGCCGTGTCGGTGCCCTCGAAAGTACAATTGATAATAAAAAAAGAAGAACCACAATGTGATTCTTCCATTTGACCTAATTTTGCGTAACTTTTTACGCCATTTTGTTAACAAAACGAGCCAATTTCGATTTGAGGTTGGACGCCTTGTTTACGTGAATGATGTGACGCTTAGCCAGTTTGTCCAGCATCGAGCTTACTTTCGGCAGAGCCTGAGCAGCTGTTGCTTTATCGGTCGTCTTACGCAAGTCGCGCACAGCGTTACGAGCTGTCTTAGCGTAATAATGGTTGTGTGCTTTGCGCGCTGCCGTTTGGCGGATACGCTTCAAAGAGCTTTTGTGATTTGCCATCTTTGTTTCTTGTTTTTGTCGGTCCGACTCGCGGACCTTTGTTTAGTAATATCCCTTGGCCTTGAGAGGATCAGCCTCAGGACTTGACTTTAGGGAAGGTCATTTCGTAGTGCCAAGGGGAATCGAACCCCTATTGCAAGAATGAAAATCTTGAGTACTAACCGTTATACGATGGCACCGCGCTTTGCGCTATCAAGCGAAAAAGCGTGCAAAAGTACTGCTTTTTTTTGACATGACCAAATTTTTTTGCATTTTTTATGCATTTTTTGCATTTTTGTATGGTTTACAGGATATTTTTGAATAATCTAAAACATCTAAATCAGCACAAAGGCCTACATAATCCGGACCCTTTCATAAGGCATCTATAGGGTGTCTAAAGGGTACTTATAAAGCATCCTAGACTTTATTAAAAATTGACAGCCATAACATACTCATATACAACAAGTTATATCATTCTCAAAAATTGCTTAAAATGGCCAAAATTGAAATTTCATTTTCGCCCTTTTTACCACCTCTCAAAAACCTCTTCTAAGCGATTTTTTCCAAAAATATGCTACTAAATTTGCATATTCGGAAAAAAAGCAGTAATTTTGTACGCAATTTTATCGAGAGAAAACATTTTTCTCGAGAAAAAAGCGAATAAATCGCATTTTTGAAACGAATATGAATATTATTAAGACTCCCATAGAGGGATTATTGGTGATTGAGCCGCAGGTCTTTAAGGACGCACGCGGGTATTTCGTAGAAACCTACAACGAAGAACGCTACCGAGCCGCCGGTATTGAAGCTCGCTTTGTACAAGACAACCAGAGCTGTTCGTCTTACGGCGTCGTACGCGGTTTACACTTCCAACGCCCGCCATACACGCAGGCAAAATTGGTGTGCTGCACAGTCGGCCGTGTACTGGACGTAGCCGTCGATTTACGCAAAAACAGCCCCACCTTCGGTCAATGGTTCAGCGTAGAACTGAGCGAAGAGAATAAACGGCAGTTCTTTATCCCGAAGGGCTTTGCACACGGCTTCTCCGTGCTTAGCGAAACGGCCATTTTCACGTACAAATGCGACAACCTCTACCACCCCGAGGCAGACGGAGGAATCTTACTCAATGACCCCGATCTGGCCATCGAATGGCAAGTGCCCGAAGAACTGCGTATCCTGAGCGAGAAAGATACCAAACATCCTCTATTAAAAGACTTAGACAATCCTTTCTGATATGAATATTCTTATTACAGGCGCGAACGGACAACTGGGCAACGAGATGCGGGTTCTGAGTGCCGCACATCCAAAGCATCGTTATTTCTTTGCAGACATCGTAGAGGCTGAAGACGTATATCGCTTAGACATATGCGACCCTGCGGCCGTGTCAGCCTTCGTAACAACCCACAGCATAGACCTCATCGTCAACTGCGCAGCGTACACGAACGTAGACAAGGCCGAAGAAGACGAGGTAACCGCCCACAAGATCAACGCAGAGGCCCTGTCCGTCTTAGGCGGCCAAGGCATCAAAGTCATTCATATCAGTACAGACTACGTCTTCTCCGGCAACGAGCATGTGCCATGCCGCGAGACCGACCCGGTTGCTCCGCGTACTGCCTACGGTCGTACTAAGTACGACGGAGAGAAGAACCTGCTGGCTGCATGTCCGGAGGCAGTGATCTTAAGAACGGCGTGGCTCTATTCGGAATTTGGCAGTAACTTCGTCAAGACCATGATTCGTCTCGGCAAAGAGAAACCGCAGTTAGGCGTCGTCTTTGATCAGATAGGAACCCCGACCTATGCAGCCGACCTAGCGCAGGCTATCTTCACCGTCATCGAGTGCCCGATATGGCACCCGGGAATCTACCATTTCACCAACGAGGGTGTATGCTCATGGTACGACTTCACGATCGCTATCCATGAGTTAGCCGGCATCAAGACATGCCAAGTTCGCCCGATTTCATCGGATGAATACCAATACAAGACTCCGCGTCCGCACTACAGCGTGCTCGACAAATCGAAGTTCAAAAAAACCTTCGATGTGGAGATCGCACACTGGATGGACGGACTCAGACGTTGCATGAAAAAACTTTAAATAGAACTTTTAGTTCTTAGTCCTAAAGGGCACGGTCTGATAGTTCAATGGATAGAACGGGGCTCTCCTAAAGCTCAGATTCGAGTTCGATTCTCGATCGGATCACAAAGACAATGAAAGAAGTTTTAGATTTTCTCAGGGAACTGGCGGCAAACAATAATCGCGAGTGGTTTGCCGAACACAAGGAGTGGTACCAACGGTGCTACGCCAAGTTCGTGGACTTCAGCGCGCAGTATATCCAACGTCTCGCGGGGATAGACCCCGAACTCGCAGTTCTACAACCCAAAGACTGTATCTGGCGCATATACCGCGACGTGCGCTTCTCCAAAAACAAAGATCCGTACAAAAACTGGTTCGGGGTCTTCCCTGCCATCGGCGCACCCGGTCAACCCAAGACTTGGGGACGCAAGTCCCTTCGCGGCGGATACTATATGCATTTTCAACCAGGACAGTGTATGTTCGCAGGTGGTATTTGGGAACCAAGCAAAGAACTGCTCACCGCTTTGCGCAAAGAGATAGAAGCGAACTACGAAGAAGTAGAGGCCATCATGGCAACACCCGAATGGAAGCGCTATTTCCAACAAGATTTCGACTCCTATTGGGGCGTGCTCAAAAAAGTACCGGCAGGCTTTGATCCGAACTTCATTCACGCCGATTGGCTCAAACACAAGGACTTTACTTTCTCCACCCCCTTCACCGACGCGCAAGTATGCGCCCCGGATTTTTTGGACGAACTCGTAGAGATAGCACGAGCTGCCAAGCCTATGAACGATTTTCTAAACTATACCTTTGAAGAATACGGAGAGTTTCCGGATCGTTGCTAAATGACCAATCACCAATCACCAATGACAAATAGTCATCCCATATTACCGGCCCTAGCCGTCGATGCGGCTTGTAGCGGCAACCCGGGTGTCATGGAGTTCCGCGGCGTGATTGCCGACACCGGTACAGAAGTGTTCCATCGTGGACCGTTCAAGCAAGGAACGAACAATATCGGTGAGTTCCTCGCCCTCGTCCTTGGACTTGCCTATATCAAGAAGTACAAACTCAACTGGGTCATCTATACGGATAGTGTGACCGCGCTTGCATGGTTACGAGCCAAACGATGCAAGACCAAGATGGAGTGGACCATGGAAAATCAGGACCTCTTTATGATGGTCCGCAAAGCGGAAATGTGGCTCCACGACAACACTTGGACTACCCCCATCTACAAGTGGGACACCAAGGCTTGGGGCGAGATTCCTGCCGATTTTGGCCGAAAATGACAAAAAAAGATTGCAAAATTTAATTTTTTATACGAATTATTTTCGTATATAAAAAAAATGTTGTAATTTTGTAGTCGCAATTGAAACAAACTATTATTGTACAATAAATTAATTTAATTATCACTATGACAAAAGTAGCAATTAACGGCTTTGGCCGTATTGGTCGTCTGGCTTTCCGTCAGATGTTTGAAGCTGAGGGTTATGAGGTAGTTGCAATCAACGACTTGACCAGCCCGAAGATGTTGGCTCACCTTCTGAAGTACGACACCGCTCAGGGTGGTTTCGCAGGCAAGTTCGGTGAGGGCAAGCACACCGTATCTTTCAAGGATGCTGTTCTCGCAGAGGACGGTAAGACGGTTGTTACTCCGGGTTCGATCACGGTTGACGGCAAGGAGATCACTATCTACGCTAAGCCGAACGCAGCTGAGCTTCCTTGGGGAGAGCTGGGTATCGACGTAGTTCTTGAGTGCACCGGTTTCTATACCAGCAAAGCTAAAGCTGAGGCTCACATCCAGGCAGGTGCAAAGAAAGTGGTTATCTCCGCTCCGGCAGGTAACGATCTTCCGACCATCGTTTACAACGTAAACCACAAGACTCTGACTCCGGCAGATAAGGTTATCTCCGCAGCTTCT
>CACYGT010000056.1 GCA_902774075.1 uncultured Bacteroidales bacterium | reverse complement strand
CACCGCGTTGCGGAGACGACTAACCCGAACTGCCAGCGGGTGTACATCAAGTCCGCTGACGCGTATGACCGCTCGACTCCGGTCAGCGATCACGAGATCGAGATTCGTACGCTCTTCACCGAGCGTCTGGAGTGGGTCAATACCCGCGCGAAGAACCTGAGCACGCTGAGTCAGGACCAAGTGGCCTACCTCGCGCAGAAGGACCAGCCGGGTGGCGCAAAGACCTGGAAGTCCTACCTCTGGAAGCTCGCTAAAGCAGCCGTCACCGGAGAGTAATGGCTCCCCGCCTAGACAGGGCACCTCACAAACGAGGTGCTCTTTTTTTGTAGTACCTTCGGCACGCCCCTTCCCTTCGTTTGCTAAGCAAACTCCGGGTGGGTTCCCTCCGAATTTTCGTTCGCGTCCTGCAGCATATATGCAAGTTAGGCTTTTTTTGCATTCCGCTCCTATTGGCGCTACTGATTATTGAGAGCCTTCGTCCCCGACGTATACGTATATGCCCCGTAAAAACAGTGGTATCCGCTTGGGGAAGCGGACGGAAGGGGGCGCTGGGAGCGCCCGTTTTCGAGGGGCATATACGCTATCCGAATGGCCTAAAGGCTCTCAATAATCGCGGAATATTTTTCCGCCCTGCAAAAAAAATGTTCCAAAAACTTGCATATATGCAATTTTTGTAGTAAATTTGCAGTCGCAAAAAACAATACCATGCAGCGATTATTAACCATACTGAAAGCGTGGGGCGCGAGCGTATGCGCCGCTGTTGAGCCGGTGTGGCAGCGTGTGATGACGTGGTGCGTAGATAAGTGGACGCGTTGCTCCGCATGGTACCTGGCGCAGCAGGAGGTGATCAAGAAGCAGAGCGAAGTGTCGCACGAACGTATCACCATCAAGCGCGCCGTGCTGGCGTTCATGGAGACTTGGGGACTCGGGTCGCGAAATATCTTCTACACTATGTGGCACCTCATATGGCGGCCGGGCTACATGATCAGCGACTACCTTAACGGCCACCGCAAGCGGTACCTGCAACCGTTCTTTATGTTCTTCGTGCTGACACTTATTCTGGTGCAGATGGCGTGGGCGCTCGATGTGCAGTTACCCAAGAACCGCGACATGACGTTCGAGGCGTTCGAGCTGCTGACGCAGCATAGCGGTTGGTTCAGCGTCAAGCAGATGACGTATATCCTCAAGGCCGCGCATTGGTTAGACGAAGTGCACGATTGGCGGGATGCCAACCGTGCATGGGATCTGATCATTCACTCGGTAGGGATCTGTTTGATCGCGTGGTTGCTCTGGCGCAAGAGTCCGCGTATCGGACAGGGCGAGTGGGTGGTCGATAGCGGTACGATGGTGACGGGGTATAACTTCGCGGAGATCATGACCGCCATCGCCTATATCCTCTGCCAGCTGCAGATGGTGAGCATGCTCACCATGGTCTGTTTCCGCACGCTGCCGTTCGACCATATCCGGGGTTTTGCGATCTTGCCGGTACTGATCCTGTTCGTCATCCTTCTGATCGACTTCAAGCAGCTCTTCCGGCGCGATTGGTGGCCGACTATCTGGCGCACCGCCCTGATCGTGGTGTGTATCTAAGACCTTCCTTACTCCTCGTCGATGACGAAGTCCTCTTCGTCTAACTCCTCCAGGGTCGTCATGATGGCAGGGAGAGAGGTGTTGTTGACCTTCACCATATGCACACCTGAAGCCACGAGTCCGCCGATGGATAGCAACCAGATAAGTAGCGTGATGATCCAGAAGCGAAGGCTGGGGTGTTTGCGCTCGCGGCTCCACTTGACGATCCAGTGTACGATCATATAGATCGGCATTGCGAGTGCAAGGATAATAGAGAGCACGAGCAGCCACGTCCAGGCTGTGCTTCCGCCCAGCAGTGTGAAACCGATAGCAGGAATCAACGCCATACCGCCGATACTGATGCCGAAGAGTCCCATGGCGATGCCGAAGATAGCGGCCAGGACAGGGAAGAGCAACTGGATGGCGATGATGATGAGGATGACCTTAAGGATGATCGTGAGGACACGTCCTACGCCCTGACGGGTAACCGGCGCGCGTTTGATCGTCGGGCGTTTGTTCTCGCCAAACTCATCGGGCGAACCGATACGGGCTTTGATGTCCACAATCATGTCGAGCGTGACAGAGTCCACTTTCTTAATGAAGAGCGCGTCGCGCAGCAGTTCGGCGATACGGCTCTCGAGGTCGTCCATGACATCGCGTTGTTCGTCTTGCGGCAAACGACTCTCGATATCCTCCAGGTAAGCTTTGAGTGCTTGATAGGCGTCTTCGTCAATCGTGATAACGGCGCCGTGAAGGTTGATATTGCGTGTGATTTTCATATTAGTTCGTGATTTTATTGATTGCATTACCAATGATTGCCCACTCTTGGTTGAGTGCGGAGAGCATTTCCTGACCCTCGTCTGTGAGGGTGAAATACTTGCGTGGAGGCCCGTCTGTCGATTCCTGCCAGCGATACTTGACCAGACCGTTGTTTTTCAGCCGTGAGAGCAGGGGATACAGTGTCCCTTCTACCACAAGCAGGTCCGCCCGCCGCAGTGCTTCCAGGATATCGGAGGTATAGACTTCCTGCCGACTGATGATGGTCAGGATGCAATACTCCAATATCCCTTTGCGCATTTGACTTTTGATGTTCTCTACCATATCAGTCGTTCAAAGCGTTGTTTGCACTCGGCATGATGAGCCACATGATAAGGTACAGAAGCACACCCGGGAAAGCGGCACTGAAGATCGTGAGCGCTGTGTAAGCGACACGAACCAATGTCGGGTCGATCTCGAAATACTCAGCCAGTCCTGCCAATACGCCGGCAAAAACTCTGTTGTTGGCACTACGCGTTAGTTGTTTTTGAAAATTTGTAGCCATAGTTTTAAGTGGTTAGATGGTTATTAAATGTTAGTTGTTTTCAAAATCCGCTGCAAAGATAATACATTTTTTAGAACTATGCAATACATAGTATTAAAAAAATGATAAAAAAGTGCATTTTTTTGCAAAAAAGGGCATTTATAACCCTAAATGGATACGGAAACGGAGAGACCAGTAGGTATTGGTCATTGGTGATTGGGGATGGAAGATGGGTTTGAAGCCCCAGATCGAATAGAGGTCGCAGACGCGGAGGATGTTACCTATTCCGAGACCCAGCTCCGCATATAAATTATGCGGAGATTGGAGATTGGAGATTGGAGATTGGAGATTGTTTTCCGTTAAGTAGCCGTATGCTATCTTGGCTTCGGCGAGTTCGCGGAGGTGGAGGTAACGGATACCCGGGATGAGGTTGAAGAGGATACCGTGTCCGTTCCACTCCGTCTGGAGCGTGACGTATTTGTCCGCCAGCATCTCGTAACCATGCAAGAACGTGAAGCGGTACGGGTCATACGCATAACCCTGATTGCCATTCGCCTGCCAGAGGAGCGTCTGCGGGACACGACCGAAGAGCGCACCTGCCTGGAGAGAATAAGAGAGTGTGCCGCCCATGCCTAACTGCGCATGCTGCGAGAGCATCACGTGTAGATGCGCATAAAGCCCGTCGGTCCAGTGTCCTGCTTCGAGACCCAAATAGAGCACAGGAAATTTAGACGAATAGGCATAACGGCGCATGAAGTAACCGTCGTACTTGCGTTCGCCCCAACTCAGACGTGCTATGAGCGAGAGGGATTGGTAGTTGATGATCGATAGCGGATCAGTGATGGTGGGTTGTTGCCATCCTGCGCGTACGTACGCGTGCGTTTCTAAACTAAGGTCATGCGTACAGAGCCGCTCACCCCAATCGGCGAACCAGTGATACTGGATCTGTCGCTGGCGGATGGCGGTGTTGACGCAGAGCGAGTCACGATGCAGGGCTTCGAAAGCGTAGGCAGTGAAGTCAAAATTACCAAAACCCATCGAGTTCTCGCGTTGCAGGCGGTCGAAATCATCGACCTCGGACCAGACGAAATGGTCCTGGTACTCCAGCTGCATGATCTGCTTGCGCTGCGTAGGCAGGTTGACGGATATACGTCCGAGACCTGTCGCTTGGCGGTTCTTGAAACCATACCCGACAGCCGCCTCGAGGGAGACAACCTTCGAGAACTTCTCGTTCGTGCGGAAGGGCAAGCCGACATGCACACCTTCGTGGCGGTTGACCTGCAGGATCTCTTCCACATGGCCTATATCGACAGGCGTGCCGGTAGGGATATACCCCGTGAGGGCGATGGTCGCGAAGAACTTAGCTGCCTTGATGATAGGCAGGCTGTCGACTTTGGCAAAGGCGGCGGAGTCTGCAGCGGCGGGGGACGTTTCGAGATGTCGAGATGTCGAGACCTCGAGATCTCGAGAAACCGCCGCATTCTTATTGGTCAGACTCGTTGTGAGCAGCAGGGTCGGGAAGACGGTACCGGCTTTGTCGGACTTAACGGCGAAATCCAGCAGCACGGAGAGGTGCTCGTCGAGGATGGTACCGTCGGGCGCGAGGGTCTGCGATACATGGAGGTTATTGACGTAGTTCACCGCCACTTCGGCCGGCACATAGGCCTTGAAGGAACGGAGTGCGAAGGTCGCTGTGTCGATGACCATCTCGCCGTTAAACGTTGCGTAGAAGGGGTTTCTCGTGCGGAAATGTATCGTGTCCGCGCCCTCGAGATAATAGCGATAATAGAGGTTGCCGGAGGAGGCGAGGGGCGAGAGGAACGCATGGCCCATGAGCGAGACAGAGTTGGCGTAGAGGTTGAGGTTTCCTTCGGAACCCAGGAACGCCGAGTAGTCCGTCTGACTGAGGATGAGCGCTTGGGTGCGCTGATCATTAGCGGGTATCATCTCCGCTCCGCTGGTACGGAACGACTGCGTCTCGCGGTAGAGAGGCAGTACATAAGTCGAGTCCTCTTGGGCGATCATGCCTGCCTGCAGACTGCGCCATAAGGCACGCCGTAAGTGTTTCTTGTTGATATGCGAGACGTAGAGCGTCTGTTCGCGTCGGAGATCCGTCACGCGGTCCTGATGCAGCGTGCGGTCATTGTCCGGACGATGTGCCCGCACTTGGCGTAAGAGTTCCAGCGCAGGGTTCTCATTCGGCGCTACGACGATCTCGGTGAGGGTCGCTGCTTTCTCGCGCATAGCGACTTGCAGGCCTGCCATCGTACCGGGTTCGATATCGAAACGCTGGGTGTAATAGCCGACCGCAGAGAAGACCAGTTGGGCTTTGGCACTCATATCTACGCGTAAGGCATAACTGCCGCTCGCGTCCGAACTGGTACCTATCTTTGTTCCCCGGAAATGGATATTGACATTCGGTATCGCCTCGCCTGTCTGCTCGTTGACTACCTCGCCGACGATGATTGTCTCCACGGCGTGGAGAACTGATAATTGAAAATTGAAAATTGAAAGGAAAATCAATTTCCACACTATGCTATGTAGCCTTTCACCTTTCATCTTTCACCTTTCACCTTTATTTGCGGGGTGACATTCTAATATGGCTTTGCGTAAGTCTTGTACGTCGAGGTGGGTGTATATCTCGGTGGTGGCGAGGTCTTCGTGCCCGAGCAGTTGTTGTATCACGCGCAGGTCAGCGCCGTTCTGCAGCAGGTGTGTCGCGAACGAGTGACGGAGCGTATGTGGAGAGACGGTCTTGGTGATACCGGCTTCGGTACAGAGACGGCGAATGATGGTGAAGACCATCGCACGCGTAAGAGGACGGCCGTATCGGTTAACGAACGCGATATCCTTGGACTCCGGTTTGAGCGGCCAGGTGGCGCGTTCCTGCATCCAGTAACCGAACCATTCTTCGGCCACAGGCGAGATGGGTACAAGGCGTTGTTTGCTGCCCTTACCCTGGATGAGCATGTAATGTTCATTAAGATAGATACGGCTCAGTTGGAGATTGACCAGTTCGCTCACGCGCAGCCCGCTGCCGTACAGCATCTCCAGCATCGCGCGGTTACGGTGCCCCTCATTACTACTCAAATCGATAGCCGCCATCAGACGGTTGACTTCATCGAGCGAGAGAACGGTAGGTAAGTGTTTGGACTTACGCGGTCCTTCCAGCAGTTCCGACGGGTCTTGGTCGATGTAGTCTTTGTAGAGCAAGAACCGATACCACGAGTGAATACCGGCCAATATACGTGCTTGGGTGGCCTCGGACTGAGTGTCCTTGAACTGCGCAAAGATAAAGTCCTGGAGCGCATCAAAATCCAACTTCACGAAGTCGAGCTTGTGCTCGGTGCAGTACGTACGCAGTTTGTCCAAGTCCATCTCGTATCCCTCGATGGTGTTAGGCGAATAGCCCCGCTCGAGTCGAAGCCAGGTATGGTACTCCTTCAAGAGCGCTTGGTCAGAACTTACTTTTTTTGCCATGGAATAAGCGGTCCGGTGAACGTGCAGGTATATTTGGCGCGAGAACCGTATGTGTTGCGGTAATAGAGGGTGAAGAGAAGGCTGTCGTTGCGATAGACGAACGAACCGGAGTCGAGTACTTGGATAGAGGATACTTTACTTTCTTCTATCTTCAGTAGATAAAGTCCGTGCGGCAGGCCTTCGTAGTCACGTCCGGGAAGGAAAGTGAAGGGCCCGGCTGAGTCGTCCGAACGGTACGTACCTTCTTCGAGCAGCGAGTCGGGTACGAAGATATCAGACAGGTAGAGGTTATAACCTGTACCGGTAATCTTGTGGTTCTTGTCCAACTCAATGCCGTCCGAATAGAGGTCCAGCGCTACGACAGCATAGGGTACGGAGTCGTAACAATGCCCGTATATCTCCTCGTAAGCCAAGGTATACTCCTTCGGCATGCCTTTGTAAGACGAAGGACGATTCGGTTGGCAGGATACCGCGCAAAGCGCTAGTATAATGAATAATGAATAATGATTAATGAATATTTTTTTCATTTCTCAATTTTCAATTTATGGGTGGGATACCAGGCTGTGACGAGGCCGAGTACCAATACGATAGCCGCAACGAGCAGCACGTCTGTCGCTTGTACCAGCACAGGGTAGGCGGAGATGACATAATCGCTGCCGCTACCCAGTTTGAGCCAACCGTAATGTTCTTGGCCTAAACATAGCAGCACACCGATGACCAGTCCGGAGAGGGTGCCCAAGGACGAGATCAACCATCCCTCGAGCAGGAAGATATGACGTATCATACTTTCGCTGGCGCCCATATCGGAGAGGATACGGATGTCGTCGCGTTTGTCAATAATAAGCATTGAGAGCGAACCGATGATGTTGAAACTGGCAATCAAGAGAATGAAGACCAACAAAAGGAAAGTCAGCATCTTCTCGATATGCAGCACTTGAAAGAAATCCGATTGCTGCTCGTAACGATCCAAAATTTTATATCCGGGACCTAAAATTTTGGATATTTGTGATTTGAGATTTGAGATTGGAGATTTAGCCTTCGGCTCAATACGCAGCGCTGTGGCCGTTAGGGAATCGTACTCGAAGAGGCGTTGTGCGAGAGGGAGCGAGACGATCATCAACTGGTCGTCGTACTCGAGTTGGTTGACAGCAAACGTACCGGCGATGAATGCGTATTCGTGTCGCAGCGCTTTGTCGGGACGCAGCATGTTGATCTGTCCGGTTCGTTGCGGCGCATAGAGATGGAGCGCACCCGTGAAATGGGCATTGATACCAATCTGAGCAGCAAGACCTCTACCGAGTACAGCTCTGTCAAAAGCTCCGTCCCAAACGGAATAGAATCCGTCCGTGATGATGGCGTTCATGTGTGCCGTGCGGGTGAAGAGACTGTCCACACCCAGGATTCGTGCCGGCATCTGATGGTCTTTATAGCGTACTAAGGCGGTCTGCTCCAGTTGCATGGAGATGGCTTCGATATCCTCGCGCGCGTACAAAGAAACGATCGGCGCGGTGTCGGTACGTAGTGTCTGCCCTTCGGCAGGTACCACCAAGAGCACAGGATCAAACTCCGAGAACATCTGCTCGACGAGGGAACCGAAACCGTTCATCACGCTCAGCACGCAGATCATCGCAGCGGTCACAACAGCAACTGCCCCGACACTAATGCCGGAGATGATGTTAATCGCGTTATGTCCCTTCTTGGAGAAGAGATACCGCCAGGCGATATGGGATTCGAGATTAGCCATGGAGCAGTTCATCAATGCGTTCCATCCGATCGATCGTCTCGTCCAAATGGAAGACTATTTCGGGGATAATACGCAGTTGATGGCGCTCCAATGTGCCGAGTTCACCGCGAAAACGGTGTTTGTTCTCTTCGACAAGCGCCATCGTCTCCGTTACCTTGTCTTGCGGGAAGATAGACAGATAGATGTGCGCAAGAGATAAATCGACCGTTACGCGCACTTCACTGACGGAGATAAGAGTACCGTGCAGTGTGCGCGCGTAACGCAATAGGATGTCGCTCATGTCCTTTTGGATGAGACGAGCGATCTTGTGTTGTCTAGTTGACTCCATTAAAATTTGTGGCGACCTTCGTCGGCAACGGTCAGTTTCTTACGACCTTTAGCGCGGCGTGCAGCCAATACGCGGCGACCGTTAGCGGTTGCCATTCTCTCCAAGAAGCCGTGTTTGTTACGACGTTGGGAAGGTTGAAATGTACGTTTCATTGTCTTATAATTATTTAGGTTCTCTCACGAGAACGGGTTTATACGTCAAAAAAGCGTGCAAAATTACAACTATTTTCTGACATGACCAAATTTTTTTTGCTTTTTTTTGAAAAAACCTTGCATATGTGGTAAAAAAAGAGTACTTTTGTGCACAAATTCATACCATTATGGCACAAAAAGATGAATCCTTAGCCCGCGCACATTGGTGGGGCTTTGCTGCACTTCCCGAAGAGATGGACTATCCTTTTAACGGCGCCGAGAATCCCTTGACGCTCGTTTGTCAGTTTCCGGCAGACGAAGGCATGCTGTATATCTTTGCCGATCTGGAGTATTTCTTCGGGGACTTAGAGGCAGACGGCGGTCACTTGGGGGCATGGGACAAGCGCTTCTACAAGGTGCTCTATTCGCCTACGCGCGACAACCTGCATGAACATGAGATACGTTTTGCAGACGGTTCGTCAGGCGTACCGGAGCCTATCTATGAGAATGTGCCTGAGTGGAATAAACCCAGTCGGGCGCAGTGCTTTACGGATGAAGTGGAGCAAGACTGGCCGGGGTATGAGGTGTTGGTAGAACTGGAGGAGAACGATGATATCGACTTGCGGTTCTATGACTGCGGGGAGTTGTTCTTCCTCATTCGCCCCGAAGACCGCGCTGCCAAACGTTTTGACCGCGTCGTGTGCGCGTTATATTCCTATTAGTCAAACACTTCCATGAGGATATCCAGGGACTTGGGCTCTCGCCAGGTCTCTACATGTTCGGCAAAATATGCGCATAGATCGCGTAAATGTTTCTGCCTCTCTTGCCGTGTCTGAGGAAGCGTACGTAAAGAGGAGTCAAGCGGAATAGCAAAACCCAACTGTGCCGCTAACTCGATAAGAAACTGCACATGAAAATGCTGCGGGGTATTCGTCTCGTCCAAAAGGCGGATAGCCTCTCGAATACTGTCGAACATAGGCTCGTCCGGCATCGGGTGACGCAAGACATGGTAGAGTATCTCGCTTAGGAAAAGGGCTACGGTGCGTTTGTAGGGGTCTACGGTTGTTGTCCGAGGGACAAAAGATAACTGGGCCGTGCGGATAGAAGTCTTGTCGGTAGTGAGTTGAACAAGTGCCAGCGGGGTGTATAGACCTGCGGCGTTTTTCTTTCCAATCCCATACACCATATAATTAACGCGTCCGCCCGCGCGTGTATACGCGTGCAGCACATGCGCTTTGTCCGAATGGGGCTGAAGCGACAACACTATCGCATCAGTCGTGCTTAACATCGAACGAATCAATCAATGCACCGTCGTCGAGACGATAGACGGAGAACTGAAGATTAGAGATTGAAGATGGGTGATTGGAGACATTCAGAACTCCATAGACGGGTGTGGTGTCCGTTACTTCCGGCGTGTAGTGATAACGTTGCTGCTTGGGTTTGCCGGCTGTGTTCAGCACGACGAACGGTGCGCGACGCATGTAACTGTGATCATGCCCGGCCAGTACGAGGTCTGCTTCACCTAAGGCATGGCGGAAAGTGGAATAGATAAGGGCATTAAAACGTCCTTTGCCTACCGAAAGAACAGGATGGTGCATCACCACAACAATGAACTTATCGCCGGCTTGGTTCATTAGGTTTCTCAGCCACGTCAGCGTGCGTGTCAGATAGACGAGGCGATCCAGCGGATTGGTATCGATAGCTACGATGCGCAGGTTCTCGAAGTCCAGATAATAACTGACTCCCGGAACGCCTATAGGACCGTTATTCGGGTGCGCGAACGTCTGCTTCCAGACCTCAGAGAGTTGTTTGGGTAAGCCTTTGTTATACTCATGGTTGCCCGGACAGGCGATGACGGGTGTACCGGCGAGCGCGCTATTCGTCCATTCACGCAGCAACTGTTGGCGGTAATACCCTTGTCCCCGCTCTAACCAGTCGCCTACTTGAATTACTGCGTCTCTATGCGGAACACGTGCAGCCAGAGTGTCATAGTCTTCACTGTCCAGTTGGCTGTGTATGTCACCAAGAACCAGGAAGGTGAGCGCCGTTTCGTCTGTCGGGTACGGCATCACATAGTCTAGTGTGTCCCCGCTCCATAGGGGCTCTTCCGGAACACCGAACCACGCCTGCCAGCGGAGGGCGCAGACTACTGCGCCGCCCACCAGCAAGAGGGTTAGGATGATTATGTATATTCGTTTTTTCATCAGAAGGGCAGATCGCTCGTTCCTTCACCTGCCGAAGCATCGAACGGGTCGATGTTGGCCTCAGGCGCTGCTTCTACCGGAGCAGCTACCGGAGCTGCTTGAGCAGGAGCGGCTGCTACAGGACCTGCTGCAGCCTGCGTCGTGTCACCTTGTTGGATACGCCAAGCGCGGATAGAGGTGTACCAACGGCCGTTGAACTCTCGGCTCTCGATATCAAAACTAACCGTTACCAACTGGTCGATATCGCAGGGGTTCTGTTTGATGCGGTCCTCACCGAAGACTTCGAAATGAACTTTACGGGGATACTGATCCAGGGTCTCCAGAACATACGGCTGTACCTTCCACGGGTTGCCGTTACGGCCTACGCCTTCTTGCACAGGCAGTACTTGAATTATCTTACCTACAACTTCCATAATTATTCCCCCTTAATTGCTGCTACACCCGGAAGAACTTTGCCCTCGATAGCCTCGAGCAATGCACCACCGCCGGTAGAGATATACGATACTTTGTCAGCCAGACCGAACTTGTTCACACATGCTACGGAGTCACCACCGCCGATGAGCGAGAAAGCGCCTTCAGCTGTTGCCTCTGCGATCGCTTCACCGATAGCGCGGCTACCACCGCAGAAGTTATCGAACTCGAACACACCTGCAGGACCGTTCCAAAGAATGGTCTTGGCACCCTTGATAGCCTTGCGGAAGTTCTCCTGTGCTTTAGGGCCTGCATCGAGGCCTTCCCAACCCTCAGGAATAGCGTTGGACGGGAAGATCTTCTGGTTAGCGTCGTTACTGAAACTGTCTGCGCAAACAGCGTCCGGAGCGAGTACCAACTCTACACCGTTCTTCTTTGCCAACTCCTCAACACCCAGCGCTACATCGAGTTTGTCGAGCTCTACGATCGAACCACCGATCTCACCACCGTGTGCTTTTGCGAAGGTATAGGTCATACCACCGCAGAGGATCAGTTTGTCTACTTTACCTAAGAGGTTCTCGATGATACCAATCTTAGAAGATACTTTCGATCCGCCCATGATAGCTACGAACGGACGTTTGATATCTTTGAGGATAGCGTCCACAGCAGCTACTTCTTTCTCCATGAGGAAACCGAGCATCTTGTTGTCTGCGTCGAAATAGTCAGCGATGACAGCGGTAGAAGCATGTTTGCGGTGAGCTGTGCCGAAAGCGTCCATTACATAGCAGTCAGCGTACGAAGCGAGAATCTTAGCGAACTCTTTCTGACGTGCTTTCATCTCTTTCTTGGCAGCCTCGTAAGCAGGATCTTCTTTCTCGATACCTACCGGCTTGCCTTCCTCCTCCGGATAGAAACGCAGGTTCTCCAGCAGCAGTACCTCGCCCGGTTTGAGCGCAGCCGCCTTGTCCTGAGCCTTCGCACAGTCCTCAGCGAACTGAACAGGACGACCCAGCGCAGCAGCTACAGCGTCCACGATCTGACTGAGGCTGTACTTAGCCTGTACTTTGCCTTTGGGTTTACCCATGTGGCTCATAATGATGAGTGCACCGCCTTCATCGAGGATGTGCTTGAGGGTAGGCAGCGCACCGCGAATACGGGTGTCGTCTGTGATCTTACCATTCTCATCCAGAGGTACGTTGAAATCTACACGTACGATCGCCTTCTTACCGGCGAATTTAAAATCTTTGATAGTCATAGTGTTAATATTTTAGTTAATTAGTGTTAGTCTTTTCGGGATCCCGGGATACCGGTATAGCGGTATACCGAAGATTTCTACCAATCGATGGAGTTGAGACGTCCTTTATAGACATCGCTATAGGTAGCATGGCCGTCTTGTCCTCCAAAGAGGTATATGTTGTTATCGCGCACGAGAGCCGACTGTTTCTGCCGTGCCTGATAGACATCGGGCAGTTGGTTCTTGGTCGTGTCTGCCAGGTTCCATGTCAGTCCTTCGTCTTCGGAAATAAGGATGTCGCGTCCGAAATAATTCATCTTATCGTCCACACCGCCGAAGAGCAAGAGCTGGTCGTTGTACTCGATAACGGATATGCCGGTAAGGCTGGTGAAGGTAGGACGATCGATAGAGAACTCCCTTAGACGGTATCCGTTGTTCTCCGGTGTGTGGCGCGAATACTCTAAGTTCCAGCGGGTGTTCAGACTTTTACCGTTCTCTGCAAAACCGCCGATGATCATCGCACGATCACGATAGCTGGCACTCTGGAAAGTGACAGCGGCGAAGTCGCTGACCGGAAACTCTCCGTCGGGAATTAGACCGGTACGGGTTAATACGCCGTCTTCGAAAGTAGCCAACTCATATTCTTCACCATCAGCTACAGAGGCCCATACGAGTTCGTTCCAGTAGAGTAACATCGTTACAACCGAGTCCTGTACGGCATGTTCGGTCCAGTTGACAGCATCCGTCGAGGTGTATATATGTTTGCCTTGTCCGTAATAGAGCGTCGTGCCGTCCGAGATGATCTGGCGCACTTTGGTACCTGCGGGCAGGGTAGTGATGAGCCCCTCCTCCGTCCAGTCAGCACCGTCCGGCGAGGTGTAAGCGAAGAACTCAAAACCGTTACTCTTTACCATAACGAACAGATCGCCCAATTCAACTACCCGTTGCTCACTGTCATCGGCGGAGTATATATGGTCAGTCAGTTGTACCCAGGTATATAGGTCCGGGTCTACTTGATGCACCGTTGCACGGATCTCATAAGTCTTGGTCGTTGACTTGTCCGAAGAGCGGATCGTGAGATAGATAGGTTGTTTGGAGAAGTTGATGGTGTCTTTACCGGTCAACGCGATTGTAGTGTCCGGCGTGTATAAGACAGCCGTACCTGGTGTCTTCTCAAACGTGAACTTAGGCACTACCGAATCCAACCTTGTACCGTATAAGATGGAGTCTTTGTTCCATACCAAACCTGTATCGATTCGCTCCTCTATTGTGAAGACTGCCGCAGCCAGACCCGGAAAAGAATCATTGGCTGTAAACGAGAACGAACTCAGTTTGGCTACTGATGAAAGGGTAGTGGTGTTGTTGTTATTCAAATCGCATCCGGAGAGGATTATCACCAAAAAACTACTAAATATGTATAAAAATTTGCGCATGTCAATTTTTTTTTGTACCTTTGCGCCGCAAAGGTAAAACAACGATATTTATGCTATTTGAAGCTCAAATTCATGATCTCAAAATGTGGCTCCCTTGGCTTCGTATCCGTCGCGAACAAAAGGCGATGCGTGCGATAGTGGAGCAGCAACGTCGTATGATGACGGCGGAGCAAGTGTCGGAGCAGTCGGCGCAGATTGTTGCGCAGATAGAGCGCATGTCTGCTTTTCGCGAAGCCCAAACGGTCTTGCTTTATTATCCGATTCATAATGAGGTGGACTTACGTCCGTTGCTCACTAAGTACGGCGATCAAAAAACGTTTTTGTTTCCTGTTACCCATCGTCGCTCGATGGAGGTTCGGCCTTATGACGGCGAGGATATGATGCGTAAAGGCCGTTATGGTGTGCCGGAACCGCAGACGGAGACGTATAAGGGACATATAGACCTCATTCTTGTTCCCGGCGTGGTCTTTGACCAGCATTGTCATCGTATCGGTCGCGGTGGCGGATATTACGATAAGTTCTTGAATAGCCATCCGCGTGCGATGAAGATAGGTGTTTGTTATGCGTTCCAGCTAAAGAAACATACTATCCCGCATCGCATGGGCGACCATAAGATGGATCGCGTGGTCACTCCTCAGCAGACCATTGGATAGTCGGTTGACTATCTCGTATTTGTTGTAGCTTACGGTCGCCTTCGGCCGTAAGTTTTCTTTCTCCCTTGCGGTAGTAATAGATGACACCGTACATCTGGCATTTCATCAATTTAGCATAGGGCAGTTCGTTCTTATAGTACTCCTCAATGAGGTTCCATATCCGCAGGATCAGTTCGTCGGCTTGTGCACGTAGCGGTTCCAGGTTGTCGTGTACGCGCTCTGTGTTCTGTACATGGAAAGTGTGCTGGCGCTGGTGCTCGCAGAAGATATCGTAATGTACCTTCACCTTGTTGATTGCAGGGTTGTAGATCGGGAAGCCTCCGTTCGCCATACGTTTCTGCTCTCCCTCGATGATCTTCTTTCCCCACTCCAGCAGGTACTCGTCTGTGGATAGGTCCGGTACTACATGTTGGTGCGGGTCCAGACCGTACAGCAGTTTTTGCTCTTTCTTAATCTCTCCGCGAATGACGGCGAGGTTAAGCACTTGGATGAAGTGCGAGATATACATACGTGCGTTCTGCACGATGTGACGATACTGCTTGTTGGCATTGACAGTGGACTTGAAGTTGTCCTTCGACTGCATCACTGCGTTCTCAAAAGACGCTAAGAAACGCTGTGCTTCACTCTGCACCTTGTACGGAATAACCTGCTCGGTGTAATCCGCTGTCTGCGCACGCTGAACTGCGTTTTGCAATGCATGCAACCGTGCCAGATCTGTGTTGGGGAGTCTTCTGTATGGCATAAATCAAATTATTTACGATTTGACGATTTACGATTTACGATTTATGAGTTTTTCTGCAAGTTCTCGTAGTTTCTCGCAAGCGCTGTTCTGCGGTAACTTGTCTAACTGTGCCAAGGCTGTTGCCGTGTGCGTTTCCATGACGGCTTCACACGCTTTGCGTACACCGAGACGGTTATAGAGGGCAGTGACAGCCGCTATTTTCTCTTCGTTGCGGTCGGTGACTGAGAGCCATTGGAGTAACTCTGCTTTGCTTTCCGCGTCTTCCGTCTCCAGAGCTGTCAGTAGTAAGAGGGTTTTCTTGTTGCAGCATATATCTCCGCCTATGGCTTTGCCGAAAGTCTTCGGGTCACCATAAACATCGAGGATATCATCTTGAATCTGGAAGGCCAGACCGATATGCAGACCGTATTGGTAGAGCGCCTCCAGTTGGGCGGTGCTTGCACCGGCGATGTATCCGCCTATCTTCAGCGCGTACGCCAAGAGCACCGAGGTCTTCTTCTCGATCATCATCATATAATCGTCAATCGTTACCTGACTCTGATGTTCGAAGTCCACATCGTACTGCTGTCCCTCGCAGATACCTGTTGCCATCTCGTTGAACCATTTCAGCACTTGCGGTAACTTATCGGCAGGCACGTCAGACAGGAGTTTGTAGGCTTCTATCAACATCTGGTCGCCGGAGAGGATGGCTGTGTTCTCATCCCATTTGACATGTACGGTCGGTCGTCCGCGTCGTACTTCTGCCTTGTCCATCACATCGTCATGCAGGAGGGTGAAGTTATGGAAGACCTCCAGCGCCAAAGCAGCCGGCAGGACATCCTTTTCGTTGCCTCCGAGCAAAGCCGAAGCGATGAGTGCCAAGGTCGGGCGGATTCGTTTGCCGCCTGCCGCCAAGGTGTATCCGATCGGTTCGTACAAACCCTTCGGTGCACGACTCCAATCCAGCGCTTCTATTTCTCGGTTGATATCGATCATGCGAATTTGTTTTCGATGATGTCGGTTAGGACGTCCTTGATGTCAAGTCCTGCAGCTCGTACTTGCTGCGGGATAAACGATGTCGGGGTCATTCCAGGCGTGGTGTTTACTTCGAGGAGGTTGAGTTTATCGCCGTCCGTAATGATCCAATCGACACGAATGATACCGTTCGCACCGATGATATCGTACAGACGAAGTGTCTCGGCTTGTATCTTATCGCGTACGGCGTCGGGGATACGTGCCGGGGTGATCTCGTCTACCTCGCCTTTGTACTTGGCGTCGTAGTCAAAGAACTCATTATGTGTTACCACTTCCGTAATGGGGAAAGCGACGGCTTTGTCTTTGGTTTTGTAAACACCGCAAGTTACTTCCGTTCCCTTCATGTACGACTCGCAGATCACCTCATCGCCCTCTTGGAAGGCACGCTCGATAGCGGGGTAGATATCTTCGACGGTCTTCACTTTCGTGCAACCAAAGGACGAACCTCCTACGTTCGATTTGATGAAGCACGGCAGGCCTAAGGTCTCGGCTATCTTTTGTGCGTTGGGCAGTTTCTGTCCGGCACGCAACATCAGACTGTTGGCGATATGGAAACCGAAATAGGAGAGATAGTGGTTGCAGGCGTACTTGTTAAAGGTCAGCGCGGCGGCTAAGACTCCGCAACAAGAGTAGGGCATGCCGATCATATCCAGGTAGCCTTGCAGAATACCGTTCTCGCCCGGTGTGCCGTGAATGGTGATATAGGCAAAATCGAAGGTGCGCTTCACGCCCGCACGCGTAAAAGAAAAATCATTCTTGTCGATAGGGCAACCGTCCTCGGTGTGCCAATTCTTCCCATCGAACACTACGATCGTTATGTCGTAGCGGTCCTTATCCATAAAAGAATACAAGCCGGCGGCCGAGCGCAACGACACCTCGTGTTCGCTGCTGTCTCCTCCTGCAATAATGGCTATATTTCGCTTCATTTTATCCCTAAATTAAAAAACGCTGCAAATTTACACTTTTTTTCGCATATATGCAAATAAAAATTAAAAAATTCTTATAAGGAACGAGCGCGCGGAGGTGCGCACACGAAAAAAGACGCCCAACTGAGGTGACCCCAAAAAGTTGGACGGATTATTAAATCTATTTGACTTGATTTTGAAAGTGAGTTCGGTATTGTACCGGGCTCATTTTCAGTTTTAGTTT
>CACYGT010000055.1 GCA_902774075.1 uncultured Bacteroidales bacterium | reverse complement strand
CTGGACGGTGATGCACGCGGTGGTGCAGCGCTGAGTATCCGCAGCGTGGTGGACAAGCCGATCAAGTTCATCGGAACGGGAGAGAAGATGGAGGCGCTGGATGTGTTCCATCCCGCTCGTATGGCCGATCGTATCCTGGGAATGGGTGACGTGGTGTCGCTCGTGGAGCGCGCGCAAGAGCAGTACGACGAAGCAGAAGCTCGCCGAATAAGCAAGAAGATCGCCCATAACCAGTTTGATTTTAATGACTTCTTAGGTCAATTAGCGCAGATCAAGAAGATGGGTTCGATGAAGGAGTTGATGAGTATGATCCCCGGCATGGACAAAGCCATGAAGGGCGTCGAGGTGAGCGATGACGTGTTCAAACCCATCGAGGCGATGATCAACTCCATGACTCCTGCGGAGCGTGCGAACCCGAGTCTGCTCAACGGCAGCCGTAAGAACCGTATCGCCAAGGGTGCGGGTGTGACGATCGTGGAGCTGAACCGTTTCCTCAAGCAGTTCGAGCAGACCAGCAAGATGATGCGTAAAGTGCAACAGATGGGTGGCAGACGACGTTAAGACATATCAACCCGGGTGGGGAGAGAAGAAGAGACATCATCACCACCACCATCATAGCTACGACGCGGAGCAGAACCGCGGGCTCGGCGGCGCGCTGCGCATGAAGGACAAACAGGCGTATTACGGCCTGATGTTTGTGCTGATCGTGGTGCTGCTCTTTGGCGCATACACGCTGCTGATGTTGTTCGTCAACGAGTGGCGCGCGATGCCCAAGGACGACCCCACGACAGAGATGAGCGTGGACGAACTGCGTATCCACAAGGTGGCGCAACAGGACGCGCTGCTGGTGGGGGACAGCCTGGCGCAGGCGTATAACGTCGATTCGCTAAAGCACACGGTGCAGATAGAGACAGTGCCGGTCTATCGTCCTCCGCGCCGCGAGGACAAATGGTATATCACCATCAAAGAATGGAAGGAGATTTACAATGATATTAAACGGAAAAGAAATAGCCGCTGAGATACGCGCGGAGATCCGCGAGCAGATCGATGCACTCAAGGCGCAAGGGGCGCGTGTGCCTAAGTTAGCGATCGTGTTGGTAGGTAATAACCCCGCCAGCGAGACCTATGTGAACAACAAACTGAAGGCGTGCGCGGAAGTGGGTATTGAGGCGCTTAAACTGGCTTATCCCACAGAGATCACCGAGCAGACGCTGCTCACGGAGATCCACCGCCTCAACAGCGACGAGACGATAGACGGCTTCATCGTGCAGTTGCCGCTTCCGGACCATATCTCCGAGACGACAGTGATGCGTGCGATTGACTACCGCAAGGATGTCGATGGCCTGACGCCGGAGAACGTAGGACGCACCGTGCAAGGCCTGCCTTCTATCGTGAGTGCAACGCCGAAGGGTATCCGCGAGTTGTTAGCGCGCTATCAGATCCGGACGGAAGGCAAGCATGTGGTGGTGATCGGCCGGTCGAATATAGTCGGCAAACCCATCGCGATGCTGCTCATGCAACGTCCTTACCTGAGTGTGCCGAGCATGAGTGCGGCGTCGCTGGGTGACGCCACCGTGACGATCTGTCACAGCAAGACCCGCGACCTCAAGTCCATCTGCCTTACCGCCGATATCATCATTGTGGCCGCAGGATGTCCGAACTTGCTGACAGCCGACATGGTGAAAGACGGTGCCACGATCATTGACGTAGGTATTAACCGCGTGGACGGCAAGCTCGTAGGCGACGTGGACTTCGAGCACGTAGCCCCCAAAGCTGCTTATATCACACCTGTTCCCGGCGGAGTTGGTCCGATGACCATTGTCTCTTTGTTACAAAACACACTCCAAGCGTACCATGAACATACTCGATAAGATAGAAGGGTTGGAAGCGAAGTTCCATGAGGTGAGTCTGCTGATCACCGACCCGGCCGTGATAGCCGATCAGGCGCGGTATGTGCGTCTGAACAGGGACTACCATGACTTGGAGCGCGTGCTGGAGTGCGCGAACCGCTATAAGAAAGTCGTGAAGGACCTGCAGGACGCCAAGGACTTGTTCTTTAACGAGACAGATCCGGAGATGAAAGAGATGGCGCGGGCAGAGGTGGAGGAGTTAGAGCCACAGATTCCGAAGTTAGAAGAAGAATTGAAGCTGCAACTGCTGCCGCAAGATCCCGAAGACGGCAAGAATGTCGTTATGGAGATCCGTGGCGGCACGGGTGGTGATGAAGCAGCGCTCTTCGCCGGAGACCTGTTCCGTATGTACACGAAGTATTTCGAGATCAAAGGCTTCAAATATTCCATTTCCTCTTTCAGCGAAGGTGCGTGCGGCGGATATAAGGAGATCATCTTCAACGTTACAGGACAGAACGTGTACGGTACGCTCAAGTACGAGAGCGGTGTGCACCGCGTGCAGCGCGTGCCGGTGACGGAGACACAAGGACGTGTGCATACCTCGGCTGCGACAGTGGCCGTGTTGCCGGAAGCGGATGAGTTTGAGGTGCATATCAATGAAGGTGAGATCAAATGGGAGACGTTTCGTTCCGGTGGTGCCGGAGGACAGAACGTGAACAAGGTCGAGTCCGGCGTGCGTCTGCGATATAACTGGAAGAACCCCAATACAGGTGAGGTACAGGAGATCCTCATTGAGTGTACGGAGACGCGTGACCAGCCAAAGAATAAGGAACGCGCGCTCTCGCGCCTACGCACGCAGATATATGATAAGGAGCACCAGAAATATATCGACGACATAGCTGCGCGCCGTAAGACCATGGTCTCGACGGGTGATCGCAGCGCGAAGATACGTACGTACAACTATCCGCAGGGCCGTATCACCGATCACCGTATCGGCTACACCGTATATAACCTCGCGGCGTTCATGGACGGCGATATACAAGGCGTGATCGATGCCCTGCAAGTAGCGGAGAACGCAGAACGACTGAAGGAGTCCGAATTGTAAATGGAAAATTGAAAATGTAAAATGTATCTTTTCTATTGCCCAGAAATAGAAGTTAAGCAGACACTCTCGGAGGAAGAGAGCGGACATTGCGTGAGGGTGTTGCGGTACAGTGCCGGCGACGAGATACTCATCACGGACGGAAAGGGAACGACCTACACGGCGCGTATCACGAATCCGCACCCGAAGCATTGTGATTTTGAGATCCTGACGCGTGAGCAACAAGCACCGCACCATGCGTTTCATCTGCATATAGCGATCGCTCCGACGAAGAACATCGAGCGGCTGGAGTGGGCGATTGAGAAATGCGTGGAGATAGGTGTCGATGAGATCACACCGTTGCTGTGCCGTTTCTCGGAGCGCAAGCAGTTACGCACGGACCGGCTGGAGAAGATTATTCTTTCGGCTGCCAAACAAAGTCTGACGCCGTATCTGCCGGTGTTGCACGAGTTGACGCCCTATGAGGAGTTCATCAGCCGTCAGCGTTCAGATGTCAGCACGCAAAAGTTCATTGCGCATTGTTACAAGGACGACAAGCGGGTACTGAAGGACGAGATAGTGCGGGGTAGAGACGTGTTGGTACTGATAGGACCGGAAGGGGATTTCAGTGAGCAGGAAGTGGCAGATGCTTTAGCGGCAGGGTTTATTCCGGTGAGCTTAGGTAACAGCCGTTTACGCACCGAGACAGCAGGAGTTGTGGCATGTCATACAGCGGTACTCGTGAATGAGTAATGGAAAATTGAAAATTGAAAATTGAATCTCGACGCGGACATATTGCTTTGGATCAACGGACACTATGCGAAGTGGGCTGATACGCTTATGTGGTGGACCAGTATGGTTGTCACATGGTTACCGCTCTATGTGCTGCTGTTAGGTCTTGTCGTGTGGAAGTACCGCAACTGGAGAGCCGTACTGCTGATCACGATCGGTTTTGTGGTGGCGGTGGGACTGAGTGATTTTATCTGCAGCGGAATACTCAAACCCCTTTTTTGCCGTCTGCGTCCGACGCGTGAACCGGCACTGGACCCGCTGCATCTCGTGAATAACTATATCGGCGATCCGTATGGTTTTTGCAGCTCTCATGCCGCGAACACGATGGCGTGTGCGACCTTGTTTTGTTTGCTGTACCGCCATAAAATAGCCACCGCACTGCTGATGCTGTGGGTGGCATTGAATTGTTATAGTCGTATGTATCTCGGGGCGCACTACCCGACGGATATCATTGCCGGTCTAGCTGTTGGCGCTCTGTTGGCGGCACTTGTTTATTGGGCGTTATCACGTTGGCTCCCCGAGGGTGACGAGGCTGCTCGGCAGGGTGGTTCATAAAGCGCTCAAACTCCTCCGGCGTGAGAAGGTGCTTGAGTTCGGCATAGATGGCGTTCATGCGCTCCATGTTTTGAGCTCTCGTAAGACCATTCTGACGCACACGAGCATACTTGAGATGCATACGATAGATGGTGTCGATACGAACAGAGTCCTGGATACCCAACTCACGCACCAGACGCGTGGTCTGCTTCAAGGCTTCCTCCTCGGGAGTGCGCTGCAGACGCTGGTCAGCCACAGGCTCTTGAGCCATCATAGAGCCCGCCAAAAGGGCCAAAAATACAAGAGAGAATAGTTTTTTCATATAAATAACTACAACAAAAATTATGCCAAACGAGGCGTTTAAAATAGCAACACGGTTGTATTTTTCGCAAGAGGGAGAGAAACGAAACTCTCGCCCGGCCGTTCGTGTGGCCTTAGCCGGTATCATCGTAGGCGTGGTGGTGATGATATTGACCATCTGTATTGTAGTGGGCTTCAAGCAGACAATCACAGAGAAAGTGGCGGGTTTTGGCGCACATATACAGGTCGTGTCGTTCGATAATAACAACACCTATGACTTGCAGCCCATCGTGGTGCCGGACACCTTGCTTAACAAGTTAGGCAGTTACGAGCATGTGGTCAAAGCCGCTCCGTTCATCACCAAGCCGGGAATCTTAAAAACCGACTCGGCCTTCCATGGCATCGTACTCAAAGGCACGGACTACTGGTCGTTCTTCCGCCGCAGGATCGTGGAAGGAGGAACGCCGACTGCACCGAATCAAGTCGTTGTCTCCCGCACCATTGCTAATCAGTTGCAGTTAAAAGTAGGCGATAAGGTACATGGGTATTTCGTGGATGACTCGGATGTGAAGGCGCGTCTGTTTACGGTGTGCGGTATCTATGATACCGGCTTTGGACTGTATGATGACTTGTTTATCGTCACCACGCTTCGTGATACACGACGTTTGCAAGGTTGGGAGACGGACAC
Organism: uncultured Bacteroidales bacterium; assembly: GCA_902774075.1. Classification (GTDB taxonomy): domain Bacteria; phylum Bacteroidota; class Bacteroidia; order Bacteroidales; family Paludibacteraceae; genus Colicola. The sequence goes on along the minus strand of CACYGT010000055.1, from coordinate 4,198 downwards.
CTATTCGGGAGTCGAAATCCTGATTGATGACATGAAGAACCTGTACGAAGTGAGCGATAAGATCTATTTTGCTACCGTTAATCATGTCAACGAATACGGACAGAACTCCTATTATGTGCAGACGCTGGAGGAACAGAATCCGGCGATCTTTGCGTGGCTGGACCTGCTGGATATGAACGTAGTGGTCATCATCGTGCTGATGCTGTTAGTAGCCGGGTTCAATATCGTGAGTGGACTGATTATCATGATCTTAGACGGCGTCCAACTGATAGGCACACTCAAAGCGCTGGGCGCAGATAACAGGTTCGTGAGACGGATCTTCTTGACCCAGGCTGCCTGGTTGATCGGCAAGGGTGTGCTGTACGGCAACGCGATAGGCGCTATCCTGGCGTCCGTACAGTATAAGTTCCACCTCGTACCGCTCGATGCCGCCACGTATTATGTGAGTTACGTTCCCATCGCTTTCCCCTGGGGTTGGCTGTTGCTGCTTAATGTGGTGACGATAGGCCTCTCGCTGCTGATCCTGCTGTTACCGTCCATGATCATAACCAAAATAAGTCCTGCAAAGGTCATGCACTTTGAGTAATGAATAATGATTAATGAATAATGAATATCTCATGGTGAAACTGCAGACGATAGTAGATAGTAAGCCCAGCGAATGGAAGATAGGGTACGAAGATAAAGTACTCTTGGTGGGTTCGTGTTTCTCGGACGAGATAGGTGCACAGATGGAGCAGCGCTATCTGCACGTCATCTGCAACCCCTTTGGTACACTCTATAACCCGCTCTCTATTGCGCAGGCATTGACGATGAAGGAGGTGCCGGAACTCGTTGAGCATGAGGGACTTTGGCACTCGATGGCGCATCATGGAAGCGTGTCCAGAGCTACGAAAGAGGAAGCAGAACAGGCAGTGAAGACGTCTATTGAGACCATGCAACAAGCTTTACGCGAGGCAACGGTAGTCATTGTCACTTTCGGCACGGCATGGGTGTATGAGATGAAAGAAGGGATTAGTGGATTAGGGGTTAGTGGATTAGTGGGGAATTGTCACAAACTGCCGGAGAGTTGTTTTACGAGAAGGCGTCTGAGTGTAGAGGAGATCGTAGCTGCATGGAAACCGATCTTAGCGCAGTATCCGGAAAAACATTGGCTCTTTACCGTTTCGCCTATACGGCATATCAAAGATGGCCTGCATGAGAATCAAATCTCCAAAGCCACACTACTACAGGCGGTAGAACAGTTAGGCGACTATTTTCCGAGTTATGAGATCATGTTGGATGAATTGCGGGACTACCGTTTTTATGCGGATGATCTGGTGCATCCGTCGTCTCTGGCAGTCAACTATATCTGGGAGCGGTTCATGGAGTGTTTCTGTACGAACCAAACAAAAAATGAACTCGTGCTCCAACACAAACGTTGGAAGCACGAGCACCATCGGTCGTTACACTAGGAACCTAGGAAACTAGGGTCCTAGGATACTAGTTTTTCAGAGCCTTTATAGCTTCTTCGAGGGCAGCAATGCGGGACTCAGCGTCCGCTTTCTTTTTGCGCTCTAAGTCCACGATCTCCGGTTTGGCGTTCTGTACAAAACGTTCGTTGCTCAGTTTCGCCATCACACCGCGAAGGAAGCCCTGTTGGTGCGCAAGGTCTGCCTCGAGTTTCTTAAGTTCCTCTTCTACGTTGATGAACTGATCCATCGGAATAGCGAACTCAGTCGTACCGACAATGAACTTCGAGCAGTTACCGCTCACTTCACCGTTCACCTTTACCTCAACATTCGCCAACTTGTCCACGAGGGCATTGAGGGCTATCGGGCTGATAAGCGTCAGACGCTCTTTGACCGGGATATTCTTCGATGCACGCACGGCACGGATCTCGGTGATGACTTGCTTCAAGAAGGTTGTTTCCTCTAAGATAACTCCGTCCCGATTCCGTGTCGAGTCCGTGTCGTTGCCGTGTTTTGCCAACATGATGGACTCGCCCGGCTTACGCTCGTAGAGGTTTTGCCAGAGTTCTTCGGTGATGAACGGCATGAACGGATGGAGCACGCGGAGCAAGCGCTCGAAGAACGCCAGCGATGCTGCATAGGTAGCCTTATCGATAGGCTGCTGGTACGCCGGTTTGATCATCTCCAGGTACCAACCGCTGAACTCGTCGCAATAGAGTCTGTAGATCTCCATGAGGGCTTCCGAGAGACGGTATTTGCTGAATAGATCCGCGATATTGGCTTCAGTCTCAGCCAGTTGGGCATTAAACCACTCAATCGCATATTTGCTGGTCTCCGGCTGCGGGATATCGGCTACTTCCAGGCCTTTGACCATACGGAAGCAGTTCCAGATCTTATTGCAGAAGTTACGTCCCTGTTCGCAGAGCGAATCATCGTACAGGATATCGTTGCCTGCAGGAGCAGAGAGCAGAATACCCATGCGGACACCATCGGCGCCGAAACGCTCAATGAGGTCGAGCGGATCGGGACTGTTACCGAGCGACTTGGACATCTTACGGCCCAACTTGTCACGCACGATACCGGTGAAATAGACATGCTTGAACGGCATCTTACCTACGTATTCGTAGCCGGACATGATCATACGTGCTACCCAGAAGAAAATGATATCCGGACCGGTTACAAGGTCAGCGGTGGGGTAGTAGTAATTGATCTCTTTGTTGTCCGGATGCTCAATACCGTCGAACAAGGAGATAGGCCAAAGCCATGAGCTAAACCAAGTATCCAGCGCGCCTTCGTCTTGTACGTAGTTGCCTTCAGGCGCCGTCTCAGACACGATGATCTTATCGTCCGGATAGTTCTCGAGACCGGTCTGAGCGAGCAAGTCGGCATCGTAGTACGCCGGAATGCGGTGTCCCCACCAGAGTTGACGGCTGATACACCAGTCTTTGATGTTCTCCAGCCAGTTGCGGTAGGTGTTCTTGTATTTGGCAGGATAGAAGACGATATCGTCGTTCATTACCGGCGGCAGGGCGATGTCAGCAAAATGCTGCATCTTCACGAACCACTGCAGACTCAACCGCGGCTCGATAGGTACGTTCGTGCGCTCGCTGTAACCGACCTTGTTGTCGTAGTCCTCGATCTTCTCCACGAGCCCTGCAGCCTGCAGGTCCTCGACGATCTGCTTGCGGCATTCGAAACGATCCATGCCGTGGTACTTGCGTACGTTAGCTTGGAGTTCATCCTCTACCGTGTCCATGTTCAGATGGGCGTCCGGCGTGAAGATATCGATGGTCTTCAAATTATATTTCTGACCCAACGCATAGTCGTTCACGTCATGCGCCGGCGTTACTTTCAAACAGCCGGTACCGAAACCGATCTCTACGTAACGGTCCTCGATGATCGGGATCACACGACCGACACCCGGTACGATCACATGCTTGCCCTTGAGCCATTGGTTCTTCTCTTCCTTGGGGTTGATACAAACGGCGATATCGCCGAAGATCGTCTCCGGACGGGTGGTAGCCACAATGGCGTACTTACCCGGCTCTTCCGCTACCTCGTAACGCAGGTAGTAGAACTTATTATGCTCGTCGTGGTAGATCACCTCCTCGTCGCTCAACGCCGTCTGACGTTCCGGATCCCAGTTCACCATACGCAGACCGCGGTAGATAAGACCTTTTTTATAGAGGTCGCAGAAAACCTTGATGACCGCTTTACTGCGCGTCTCGTCCATCGTGAAGGCGGTACGGTCCCAGTCGCAAGAGCAGCCGAGTTTGCGGAGCTGCTTCAAGATGATGCCTCCGTGCTCGTCCGTCCATGCCCACGCGTGCTTCAAAAACTCCTCGCGCGTCAGGTCGGATTTATTGATACCTTGCTCTTTGAGACGCTTGATGACCTTCGCTTCGGTAGCGATCGACGCATGGTCGGTACCCGGTACCCAGCACGCGTTCTTGCCTTCCAAACGGGCACGACGAACGAGGATATCTTGGATCGTCTCGTTCAGCACGTGACCCATGTGCAGCACACCCGTTACGTTGGGCGGCGGAATAACGATGGTAAACGGTTCGCGCTTAGCTCTTAGCTCTTCGCTCTTAGCTGTTGTTCCATCGGGAACTTCCGAATGGAACAACTTGTTGTCCAGCCAGTATTGATACCAACGGGCTTCAATGTCAGTAGGATTATACTTCGAGTCCATAGACTATTTATGATTTATGATTCCAAATTTAATTTTTTCACAAAAAGCGTGCAAA
>CACYGT010000054.1:7039-16492 GCA_902774075.1 uncultured Bacteroidales bacterium | reverse complement strand
GACGCTCACGAGCGAATACCTCGTAACGAGCAATGTCGGCACGTACGACATCGTTCCGGCTAACGCTACGGCTACCAACTACGCGATCAGCTTCACCAACGGTACACTCACCGTTAACCAGGCAGCGCTGACCATTACCGCAGAGGACAAAGAGATGATCTACGGCGATGAGCATCCTGAGTTCACCGCTTCGTATAGCGGCTGGAAGAACAGCGATGACAAGTCGGTAGTAAGCGGTCTGGCTTATACCACTCCGTACGCTCCGGGTTCGCCGATCGGTACTTATACCATCAACCCGAACAGCGCTACCGCACTCAACTACGCCATCACCTTCGTCGACGGTACACTGACCGTCAACAAGGCGCACGTCTATGTATCCGACGCAGAGGTACATACCGCTAAGTTCGCGGATGGACATGCGAATGCAGAGGTTACCAACCAGGGTGTACTCAACGGTATCAAACTCAATGATCCGATAGCTCACGTCACCACCGCTACCTTCAGCAGTGCAGACGTAGCTGAGCACCTGACGATCACCTTGTTCTACGAACTGACCGGTAGTGCTACACTGCTCAATAACTACTATCTCGAACCGACGCAAGAGGTATTCACCACCGAAGGTGTCATCATCGAGCCGTTTATCCCGGACAACGAAGATGAACCGGAAGATAAGGAGGCTACAGTCAATGAGGGTATCGAGATCTATGCGTACGGTTATTGCGACGGTAGCGGCTACAGCCTCAAGTACCATCTGGAGAGCGGTAACCCGGATCAGTACAAGATCGACTTTGCAGACAGTCGCTTCACCGACGTCGATTGGACCAACCTCGAGATTACCGGTAAGGACGGAACGATCGATATTGAGATTCCGGTAGATCTGCCGACGGGTGACTACACGATGACCGTTTACTTCCGTGACAGCCGCTTCGATTGGCTCGAGAGCCGTCAGTTCAACGTGACGTTCCATGTCAACTTGCCGGAGACTTACATCCGTCCGCTGTTTGACAACGTAATCGCACTGGTAGATACCTGTCACTGTCTGACCGATATCCAGTGGTACTGGCGTGCTAACAGCTCCGACACATGGGTAGCTATCCCGGGTGCTAACGGCTACTACTACCACTCCGATACCAAGTTGGCAGGTGAGTACTTCGTTTCGGCGAAGATGAACGGCGAACCGACCTACACTTGCGGCCAGGCTGATATGGAGACGCTCTACGGCGACGACACTCCGAAGGCACAAGTGAAGGCTTACCCGAACCCGGTTATCGACCGCGTCAACGTAACGATCGAAGGCTCTGAGGCTTGGACCCATACCTTACGCGTCGTAAGCCTCATGGGTAGCGAAGTAATCAACACGAACTTTGATGGCAACGAGACAACCATCGAGATGATCGGTGTTCCGCAAGGTAACTACATGATCTCTGTGGACGGTATCGTGGTTAAAGTAATGAAGAAATGACCTTCGTAATGACGTAATAACGTAATAACGTAATAACGAAAAAATCACAAGCATTATGAAAACAAAACGTATAATTTCCATCATCGCCGCTGCGGCACTGACCCTCTCGGTCAGTGCTCAGCAGAGCGATCACGAGAACTATGTAGGCGTATCCTTCGGTGGTGGCCTGAACACCATGCTGTACCAACCCGCTAACGGCCAGCAGCAAGTGGGAGGCGGCTTCGATGCAGCGCTCTTCTATGGTCATTTCTTTAACCAATGGATAGGTCTCGGTTTCGGACTCAACTACACATGGGCCAATGCCTATGCTACCTATAACTGGAACGAGGTAACGACGGGTCTGACGCACGCCAGCAACCCCAACGTGACCTATAACCTCACCACCGGTTTTGAGAACTACAAAGAACGTCAGAACGTAGGTATCCTCTCTATCCCGGTTGAACTGCTCTTCCGTAAGGTCTTCAACGAGCGCTGGGCACTCATCGGAGGCGTGGGACTGTCGGTCGACTTCCCCATCCATGGCGCCTACTATGCCAAGGGTGGTAGTTACAGCACGACGGGCGTCTTCCCGGCGCTGGGTGACTACGTGGTTAGCGGTATGCCGGAGCACGGCTTCAGTACCTATAACACCGCGCAGAACGCCAAGTTCAACAACCGCGCTAAAGTGGGCGGTAGTGTCCTGGCTGACCTCGGCGCGCGCGTAGCACTCAAGGACAACTGGGGTATGTACTTCGGTGTTTACTTCGGCTATGGCTTCACCAACCTCTTGGCGGAAGCTAAGACCGACGAGATGATTATGATCAATGCGAACGATCCTTCTGTGATCGACTACCGCGGTACGTTCGACTCCAACGAGACAGCGAAAGCAAACCTTCTCCGCTGCGGCGTGAAGATCGCTATCGACTTCGGTTGGCCGGCTGTGAACAAGAAGAAAGCAGAGGCAGAGCGTCTCGCACGCGAAGCCTTCGTGGCAGACTCTATCGCTGCCGCTGAGGCCACTGCTGCCCGCCTGGCCCGTGAGAAAGCTGTGGCTGACTCACTCGCGGCTGTGGAGCAAGCTCGCCTGGCCCGTGAGAAAGCCGTTGCGGACTCCATCGCAGCCGTAGAAGCTGCTGAACGCGCTCGCGTGGAGGCTACCAAACGAAACGCAGAATCTATCGACGTGCACTTCGCTTCCGAAGGAAAGAAAATTTCCTTCCAAGAGGGTGAGCAGCAGGTCATCGATGAGCTCTGCCAACTCATGAAAGAGGATAAATCCATCCGCATCCGCATCACCGGCCATACCGATAACCTCGGTGACCCGCGTCAGAACCTCGAGTTCTACGGTATGAGACGTGCTGAGGCGCTGCGCGATTATATGGTCAACCAAGGCGTCGATGAAGCGCAGATCGAGTGCGACTCCAAGGGACAAACGGAACCCAAAGTGCCGAATAACTCACGCGCTAACCGCGCACTCAACCGCCGCGCACACATCACGATCCTCTAACGCAAACACTCATTTCGATGAGTGGATTACACTTTTTCATGTTCTCCCATGGCAGTGATGCCGTGGGAGTTTTTTTGCCCAAACACTTGCGTATATGAGATTTTTTCCGTACCTTTGCAGCAGATTTTTGAATAAATGAAACATATCCTGTTATTATCCTGTTTGTTCGTCGTGGCCTCCATGCTGGCTAACGACAGTTTGCCTATCATCGAAGTGAAGGCAGACAGGACTATGATATACCCTCAGCGCATGGAACTGCAGGGGGAAGAGACCTTGTTGGATGTGCTTCAGATGATGCCGGACCTGATGATAGGCGGTTTTGAAAATCTGATCTCCGATTACAACCTCCGCATCGATAATGTACCGGTCAACGGCGACGTGAGGTTGGTGCTGAATCAGATGAAAGCCAAGGACATCGCCAAGATACAGGTCTGCACCAACACGGGCGTGGCAAAGGGAACTGTCGGAATGGGACGCGTGCTGGATATCAACATGGCTATGCCCGATACCGTCAAAGGCTTCGTGGAGGGCCAGGGGGGCTTTGGTCGAGAGCAGGAGGGCAACGGTACGGTCAATGTGCTGTACGGCAGTCAGCGTACCGACATCTATGCCAATGCGTCCTATCGCTATCAGAAGGGGCATAAGGAGTATCTGACGCTGCACATGACCAACCGCTTTGATGCGCGAAACAAACTGCTCACCTATCTCACCCAGCAATATCTCGCCATGCCGGAAGGTCATTCGCAGAAGATCATGGGCCGTGCGCGCTATTTCCATACCTTCAATGAGCAGGGCACGGAGCTGCTGGTCTTGGGAAGCTATCAGTATGCCACCGATCCGGTCTATGCTAACCAACTGCCCATGTGGGTCCTCGAACTCAACACACCGCTGCCTGTCAAAGGGCTCAGTCTGATGGGAGGCGTGGAAGGCGATTACCTCATGACACGGCAAAAAGGAACGGATAAGAGTTGGTTGGTCTTCAACCACGATATCTACCTCCAACTCACTTATGCCTTACCGCAATGGCGCTTTACGGTGGGACACCGCGTCATGTTCTACAACTACCGGTTGACCGATACAACAGGCGTACAAAAGCGTTTTGACGTGCGTAATAACACCAATGCCTGTATCATCTATCTCCCTACCAACCGGCATCAGATCCAGTTGGGCTATTACCGCAAATACTACAACCCCGCCTATCTGGTGTCGTTGGCGGAGATGGATACCCTGCTCTTCGAACGGGATATCAACCAGATCAAGCTGGCCTATGCCTATAGTACGCAGAAACTGACCATCCAGCCGGAGGCAAGTTTTTATATTGTGGAAGGCAAAGATTACTTCGGCGAGATAGGGGCATCCGCTTATTGGAAAACGAAATGGATTACACTCACCGGCGGGGCGAATCTGCATGTCGCTAAAAACAAAGTCTATGCTTCTGTTCGATGTGCGCCGACGGCCTATCTTCCCCGCCAGTGGCAGATAGGACTGCAGCTCGTCTATTACACCCCTCAGTCTCCCGTCCGCGAACTGTACGGTACACCCGTCTATGGAAGCCTGGCCGTCAACAAACAGATAGGCCGTTTCTTAAATCTCGGCGTCGAATGGCATGATATGTTTGACTCCTTCTGCACCGCCGCCAAAGTCAACCGCCATGCCGCCAATATTAAACTACAGTATAGGTTTTAGATATGATAAGTATTGAGCTGAACATGATTCAAACGGCCGGCATATGCGGCTTCGGACTCGGCGCTACACCCAACGCCATGGCGAACATGAGTGCCGTCTGCTATAAATACCGCTATACCGTCAAACCCTTCCTCATCGTACCGATCATCGGCGCGATGTTTGTCGATATCATCAACACCGCCATCATCACCCTCTTCCTGAATCTCATGTAACACAAAATCTAAACATTGAATAACGCATCTTCGGGTGCGTTTTTTTTATGGTTTCTCTTGCATATATGCAAAAAAAAGCAAACAAATATTTGTTGTAACTTCGGACTCCGCCTGCTACGCATTCCCCCGAATTTACGTTCGCACGTTTGTGCTAATAACAAGTCTTTCCCGCAAAAACTTTAAATAGATTTAACTTTTTACGTCAAATCCTTGTGTATTCCAAATATTTGTAGTAAATTTGCAGCGGATTTTGAAGTTCACTACTCAGTGGACCACCAAGTGGTGAACCGAATAAATAGATATAGATAAATCACTTATAGTTATGGTTAAGGAAATTAATAAGGCGTTTGTATATGGCGTTTCTGTCGGCGGAAACAATTTTACGGACCGAATTAAAGAGGCTCGTCGCTTAAAGATGGACTTTGAGAACGGACTTAATGTCGTGCTTATCTCTCCTCGTCGAATGGGAAAGACGTCATTAGTAAAGCGAGTGCAAGAAATGGTGGATAAATCTATGATCCAGACGGTTTATGTAGATATCTACGACTGCCGCTCTGAATATGATTTCTACAATAAGTTCGCGGAGTCTCTATTGAAGCAAACATCCAATAAATTGGAATTGGCATTGGAGAATATAAAGCGCTTTTTGGTGCGTATCTCTCCCAAAGTTGCTTTTAGTCCGGATTTAACTTCGGAATATTCTATCTCGTTAGGAATCACGCCGAAGGAATATTCGCCGGAAGAGATATTAGCATTGCCGGAAATATTAGCCAAGCATATAGGTAAACATATCGTTGTATGTATAGATGAGTTTCAGCAAATAGGCGAATGGCAGGATAGTATATATGTGCAAAAACGTATGCGTGGGGTATGGCAACATCAGCAACACGTGTCCTATTGTTTATTTGGCAGCAGACAGCATATGATGACCAATATCTTCCAAAATAAACGGATGCCGTTCTATCAGTTTGGAGAGCCGAACTACTTGCAACCTATACCAACGGAGGATTGGATCCCGTTCATTCAAGGTAAATTTGCAGAAAAAGGTTTATCTATCAGCGAGGAAAGCGTCACAAAGATTTGCGATATTGTCCGTAATCAATCTTCGTACGTGCAGCAACTAGCTTGGAATGTGATGCTCAATACAGATACAGAAGTGACGGAAGATACCATCAAGCAAGGCGTACGCGATTTGTTGGATCAATGTACTCCGCTATTCATGGAGCAATTGAATTCTCTTACCACCTATCAAATGAATTTCCTGCGCGCTATCAATGATGGACAACACGACCAGTGGACATCTCAGGAAGTACTGGGTAAATATAATTTAGGAACGAAGTCCAATATCTCTAAAATACAGAAATTCTTGTTCGAGAAGGATTTTATTGAGCGTCGTGAGGATGGGCTTTATCTCTCTGACCCGGTATTACAATTATGGCTTGATCAGCACTAGCGCTCAAGTACATTTTAAAAGAATAACGCATCTTCGGGTGCGTTTTTTTTATGCCACAAACCTTAAATTTTCATTTCTTTTTCTATATTTGTATTACCTGCTAAACCACAGGTAGTACGAATATGAAAACAAAAGACAAACAAGACGAGCAGCAAAGACATGCCCGCAGAGACGCTATTATTAGAGCCGTCTTCCATCAATTAGTGTACGTCGAGAACTGTTCTTTTGAACACGCCTACATCTTTATAGGCGATATTTGGGGGCTCGGACGGTCAAAAATCGCACAAATCGTCAAAGCAAAAGACGAATGTCCACTGAGTGGATACGACTTAACAAAATTAGCAGTACTTTTGCAGCGGATTTCTTAGTTCGCTGAGCGCTCACACGACAGGAACTCCAAAAACAACGACAAGCGCTTGTCATAATTTTTAACTCAAAACAATTAACAATTATGGCAAAGAAAAACAACACGATTGCGTGCAAGGCAATCAAAGAACTGATCGAAGTAACGGTACGTACGCGTCAAGACGCAAAACGCGCCAAGGAACTGCGTGAAGAGGCTAAACAAGAGGCTTTGGAGCTTTACAAAGCCAAACATTGGGAGGTTGGGACGGACCAGACCTTCGAGGGTGCAACCATTCGTCTGTATCACGAGAAAGTGTACTCGTGGGAGAAAAACCACCAGATCAAAGATGCACTCGTCGATATCTATTGCTCTCAATTGGAGCATATAGAGTGGCTCGAGAATCAGATCAAGAAGACCCGCGAGGAACTGAAGATGACATGTCATAACCTCGAGTTGGCATATCCGAACTCCGAGTCCATCAAGTACGAACCCCGCTTCCAAATCCGATGAGTGAGTTCTACGAGCCCTATAGGGATTGGGATCCGTTCATCGCTTGGAACGAGCTAAAAGAGCGTGATCCCGCCCTTCGGGATTCCCCAAAAAGAAAAAGAAAGAACCAAAGAATAAGAAAAAGAAAATTGTTGTTGTTTCTAGAACATTATACTATGCAGCGTGTATGAACAACAACAACAGCTTTTTGAATTTTTATGTTTTTCGAACAGCTCATAAGACTGTTAAATACCCGACCGATGGTTCCGGGGAAAACAACAGAGTGTCTGCGGCTTTGGGAGTCCCTCTCCGAGCAGCAACAAACGCACGTCTACAACACGATTTGCGCCAAGTTGCAAGCCGGGAAGTTTGTCCACTATGACCCCGTCAAGGCGATTCAGGACAACACTCCCAAGCCCCCTCGCACTATAGCTATCACCGCCGACGCGTACTACTCCCACTACCACACGCAGGAGAACCGAGACGGCTGGGTGCGCACACATCTCCCCGCTGAACAACGAACCATCTACATCAAAAAAATTAATTAACATTTACGAGTCATTTACGAGTCAATCTATAGTCATTCTATAACCTTTCTATAGTCATTCTATAGTTCACTCCCAAAATTTTACCCTTATGGAAATCATTTTATCCCCCACCTGTACCTCCCTCACAGGTACCCTCAACAAGAAGCATGGATACTACATCCGCGAATCGAAAGGCCGCTTTTTCGGCCAACGAAAAGCCAAAGGAAACCTCCCCTCGGACGGCCATCTCCGTTTCATCCTCGACTGCGCCGAACTCGCTCAGTGTCACCTCTTCGTCGCCGACATCCTCGTCTCGCCCAATGAGCTCTCCGACGCCCTCACAGAAGCCGGCCTCGACCCTTCGTTGGGTGCTCGGCATGACAGTGCCGAGGTCCTCCATGCCTCCGACATCCTCTCACTCAAACACCAGATCTGCCTATGAACATCAAAGTTGATATCCAACGAACGCTTTTTGAGGAGACTGTTGCACGCTATCCGTGGATAACCTTCAAGAAATTCAAAATTCTGTATGACTGTTGGAGGGCTGCGGGTATCAGAAAAAAACGTCATGGAGCCTCGTTCTACACGTTCAACTGGAGACGGGGATACCTCTCGGAAAAAGACGCCAACTCCCTCCGTATGTACATCGGATTGCTCTGAAAAGCTAATTTTAGCTCGTGGCGAAGCCCAAAATTTGGTGGCTTCGCTTTTTTATACTACTTTTGCACTGTCAAACAAAAATCACACAACCATGACAAAGAAAAATCTTATCAAAATCATCGTTTCGGTACTCATCGCAGCACTCACTGCACTCGGAGCAGCCCTCGGGCTTAACTCCTGCAATGTAGTCCGGACTATCACCAACAAGTCTGAGTTCTATCAACGCGGAGACACCTCCGTCATGATTCAGACCAAAACGACTGAGTCGTATGATGCTACCAAAAAACTCTAAATAGGTAAAGGACGCGCCTATTAAAAGATAGCGTCTATGCGCGGCGTATTGATGCGCCGCAAGTACCAACAATTTTAAACATCTACTTACTATGGCTAAAGCCTCGTATGCACCGATTTTCGAAACCGTTAGCGGTGCACTCAACAAAATCAACAAGAAGTCGCCTCACGCAGAAGACCAAAAGATGGTGCTCACTACCCACCGTGTAGCCGAGACGACCAGCAAAGGTTGCTCTCGCGTCTACCTCCGCGACCTCGCATCCATCACTCGCTCGACTCCTGTTTCCGATCACGAGATCGAGATCCGTACGCTCTTCACCGAGCGTCTGGAGTGGGTCAATGCCCGCGCGAAGAACCTGAGCACGCTGAGTCAGGACCAAGTGGCCTACTTGGCGCAGAAGGACCAGCCGGGTGGCGCAAAGACCTGGAAGTCGTACCTCTGGAAGCTCGCTAAGGCAGCTGTCACCGGCGAATGATCGCCATTGAGCCCTTCGGGGCTCTTTTTTTTTGCCCAAAATATGCATATATCAAAAAAAAGCAGTACCTTTGCACGCTTTTTCGGGGCTATTTGGTTTTGACAGCAGGTAGAATGGTTGTGTAAGCACGTCGAGCCATGAGGCAATGCTCGTTAATCTCGCTTCAAAATATAACTGGCAACTATGAGTATGCTCTCGCTGCCTAATCGAAGTATAGTAGATTAGCCTTTTTCGGATGCAAGGCGTCTGAACGAGACATCGCTCCAAGCCGAGTCTGTGGGCTCAATGGATATAGCGGTGCGGAAATTCACAGAATAGGTGTCGCAGGCTGCGATGCGGGACCGAAAACTTAGCAGATAAGCCGG
>CACYGT010000054.1:0-7019 GCA_902774075.1 uncultured Bacteroidales bacterium | reverse complement strand
GGTTGGTGGCTTGGGTCTTGCCGCCGGACGAAAATCAAAGCCAAGATAAACGTGTAGAAAGCGGAATTATTCCTTGTTTGGACGCGAGTTCGACTCTCGCTAGCTCCACGGGGTATTAGCTCAGTTGGTAGAGCGCAACGTTCGCAATGTTGAGGTCAGGGGTTCGACTCCCCTATGCTCCACCCAAAACATCCGATTTGACGTCGGATGTTTTGTTTTTTTATTCTATTTTGCAAAAAATAAGAATAAAATTTGCGTATGTGCGAAAAAAACAGTAATTTTGCAGCGCAAAATTGTGCGAATGAAGCGAGCGTTATACATAGTAGGTGTCGTTTTGGTCAGTTTGTTACTGGTCAGTTCGATGATCGTAGCTGCCTTGATGAGCGATAAGGTAGAGACGGCTGCGGTGCGTTTGGCTACCGCTGAACTGTCCCGTTCGCTGGGCACCAAAGCGCAGGTAGGATCCGTGTCATACCACTTCCCTGCCCGCCTTAGTGTGCGCGACATCTACCTGGAGGACCTGCAGCACGATACGCTTGCGTATATCGGCGAGCTCTACGCCCATTTCAGTCCCTTAGCCCTGCGGCATGACGAGATACGCTTCTCGCATGTGCGGCTGGAGAACGTAGTGGCGAAGGCGTATAGAGTACAGAGTACAGACCGCTCCGCTGACAGAGTACAGACTGATTCCGTTGTTTGGAACTACCAGTTCCTCATCGATGCGTTCAAGAGCGAGGAGAAGAAAGAGAGTGCGCCGCTACGCAGTCTGGTGGCCGTTCGCGACATACGGCTTAAGAACATCCGTCTCCGCTACGAGGATTACTACACCACCCTCGACTACGCGCTCATGGACCTCCATCACCTCACAGAGCAGTCGCTCGACGCGCAGATATGTGAGTTACGCGGAAACGTCAACAACACCTTCCTTGTAGAGGATGTACAGGCGCACGTCATCCTCAACGACACGATGCTCAGTCTGCCTACCTTGGCTGCCCGCTTGCCGCAGTCGAAACTGGACATGAGCGGCATCGAGGTGCATTTCCCTGCCGGCGACACCTTATACCTGAGCAAGAGCGCGAAGGATATATCTTTCTCCCTGGGCTTCAACGAGGCACAGGTAGTGCCGTCGGACCTGGCGCTTTTCCTGCCGCAACTCAAGCATCTGAAACGTCCGATAGGCCTCAGCGGTTCGTTGTCGGGCAGACTCGACTCGCTCGCTTTCAATGACCTGGTACTGCGTTATAACGGTCGTGCGATTGTAGAAGGTAACGTGAGTGCAGCGGGTCTGCCGGATCTGGTCAACCCCTATGTGCGGGCGAACCTGACGGATGTACACACGAACGCACCGCAGTTACAGGATTTCCTCTCGCAGCTCTACGGTCGTCCTGTTCGGTTGCCCAAAGAGGTACATCGTCTGGGGGATATCCACTACCGCGGTCTGGCCGAAGGACGTCTGCATGACTTGACGCTGCACGGTGCTTTCCGCACCTCCTTAGGTACGATCACTACGGACGGTTCGCTCCGCAGCGACTCCCTCTTTGCCCACATGCAGTATGACGCCCATGTGGTGGGACGTAAGATGCGGCTGGGAAAACTCATCGACCATGCCAAGTTAGGTACCGCGACGCTTGACCTCCGCTCCAAAGGACGGATCGATAAAGGTGTTGTGCACGGAGATATCAACGCGCACGTGCGGGACTTCACTTATAATAAATATACCTATCAGGACCTGCATATCAACGGGCATTACGAACCGCAGCATTACAACGGCGATGTGGCTATCCACGACCCGCATCTGGATATAGCTTTCGATGGTGTAGTCGATCTGCATGATGTCAATCCGGAGATCAACTTCAACATCCACTGCCGTCATTTCGATTCGGAACCGCTGGGTATCGAAGCGATAGGCAGTCATCTGCGTACACATTTTGACTTGGCTGTAGACCTGAACGGTGTGCAGTTGGATGAGTTAAGCGGTTATGCTGTGATGGACTCTCTCTTCATCGCGACGGCTTATGACTCGACGCTGATGCAGCAGTTGACCCTGTGGGCCTCAGCGGATAAGTACGCCAACAAATCCATCACCTTGCGTACGGATTACCTCAAGGCCGAACTGGACGGTAACTTCCGTTATCGCGACCTTACGCCGGCTTTCCAAGCTATGCTGCATCATTACCTGCCTTCTGCCGTACCATCCCCCAAAAAGAGTTGGCAGGCAGTGCGTATGACCATGCGTGCAGACGGCGAGCGCTTGCGCGACGTACAACGTCTCTTCCGCGCACCGTTCACACTCAGCGATCACCCCACCCTGCGGGCGGAAGCGCGTATCGAAAAAGATACAGAGCCATACGTGGACTTGCTTTTCTCCGCACCGGGCGTACGCGCGGGCAACACACCTGTACATGACATCACCCTCACGCTCAATACGATTGACACCTTACGTCACTCCGGCGCCAAGGGTTCAGGTCTCGCTTTCTCCCTCTCGGCGGAGGCGATGCAGATGCATACGGTCTTCTCCACCATGGCTTTCCGCGACACCCTGCTCACTCATCTCACGCTGCGTCAAGAGGCACAGATGAACGAACTGCTGCCGGAAGGATGGCAAGAGCTCTCGCCGCGTGAGTTACAGCGCGCTTTGAGCAGCGACCTCACGTTCAAGGAGCGTCAACAGGCTTTGTTAGCGGCCCAGCGCGCAGGTAACTACGGAGGTGACATACGCTGCATCACCCATTTCTCGCAATACAACAAGAAACCGCTCATCGACATGCATTTCATGCCGGGAACGCTGCTCTTGCGCGACTCGGTCTATTCGCTCAGCGAAAGCCGTATCTCTTACTGCATGGCGGACACCGTACTGCAGATAGAGCATTTCGAGTTCGAGGGCGGCGGACAACACCTGCGGGCAGACGGTTCGGCTTCGCGCCGCAAGACCGACACACTGTCTGTGGACCTGCGTAAGATAGACGCTTCGTATGTGGTGCCTTTCATCCTGCCGGTACAGACGATCATGTTCAACGGCCTGCTGACCGGTAAGGCACAGGTGACCAGTGTCTTTCGCAAACCGACCGTAGAGACGCAGATACATATCGACTCGATGGGTCTCAACAACTGCTATTTCGGTGACGCGGACGTCGATCTGCATATCAAGGACTCGCTTGCTTTCCACGCGGATGTCTATCGTCCGACGCGGAAGGTAGTCAACCTGGACGGTAAGGCCTTGTTTGACCATTCGGGCACATGGGAACTGAACATGGACGCCGACTCCGTGCCTCTGGCTTTTGTCAACCACTGGACCGCAACCGTCTTACGGGACTTGGACGGACATGCCACCGGCAAGGTCATCGTAGGGGGTCGCAAAGGGATGACGTATGTGCTCTTGCGCGCCGAAGCGCAGGATGCCCATCTGACGCTCCCCTGGACCGGCGCGCGGTACACTATCGCCCACGACACCATTGTCATGGATACCACCGCCATCCTCTTCCCCAACGTCCATCTGACGGATGAAGAAGGCAATGCGGTCGAGGTGACAGGCGGTGTCTATCATGATCAGTTCCGCGATTTTGCGCTCGATCTGCATGTGGATGCCCACGAAGCCATCGTCTTTGACAACGACACTAAAGGCGAGATGCTGCAAGGTAAGGTCTATGCCAACGGACATGTCGATGTGGTAGGTGACGAGAACGATATCCTCGTTGTAGCCGACGCGGTGACGACGCGTAACTCACGTTTCCGTCTCAGCCTGGATAACGTCTCTTCGGCAGGTGATGCGAACTTCATCCATTTTGTAGAACACCCCGAAGACGAGGCCATCAAACGCAGCCTCGAGACCGATCTGGACAATATCGATGTCCAGCAGAACATCGTCAAGAACGACTCGTCGATGTTCAAGCGCGCCGGACGATGCCTCATCAAACTGAATATAGAGGTTAACCCGATGTTGCTCTTCCAACTCGTTTTGGGTGAGCGCAACGGCGATATCATCCAGGCTCGCGGATCGGGCGCTCTCCAACTGGCCTATGACACCGAGACGGGCGACGTGCATCTGCTCGGTACCTATGATATCGACAACGGTACCCTCACCTATACGGTCGGCAACGTCATCCGCAAGGAGTTCATCGTCGGTGAAGGATCTACGATCGCTTTCTCGGGTGATCCGTCTAATCCGCAACTCGACGTGACAGCCAAGTACAAAGTGACGGCTAACCTGCGGGATCTGTTCGGCGAAGATGCCGACCAGTTATCCATCTCGCGCAGTAACATCCCTGTACTGACCTGTCTTCATCTGAGCGGACAGCTCAATAACCCCATCCTGTCTTTCTCGCTGGAGTTCCCGCTCAGCGATCAGAACATCCAGCAACAGGTACGGCAAGTCATCAACACGGACGAGATGCTGATGCGTCAGGTCATTTACCTGCTTGTCTTCGGCCGGTTCTTCACACCGGACTATATGAACAACTCGCAGTTCGCGACGCTCAACTCGACCTATTCGCTCTTGTCGTCCACCGTAACCAGCCAGATCAACGCTTGGCTCAGCAAACTGACCAATGTGCTCACGCTGGGTGTAGCGGTGCGTACGGACGGCGAAGGTGCGGATGCCAGCCAGGAATACGAGGCGCAGTTCCAGTTACAGCCTGTCGATCGACTCGTCATCAACGGCAATGTCGGTTACCGCTACAACGATGTCTCCAACCAGCCTTTCTTCGGTGATTTGGATGTAGAAGTGCTCCTCACGCCGGACGGTCAATGGCGACTGAAGGGTTACACCCATATGGTAGACAAGTACTCCCTCCGCCAGGCTTCGACCATGCAGGGCTTCGGCTTTATGTGGAAGAAAGACTTCAACTGGCCGGAGAGGAAGAAGAAAGAGAAAAAATAAAATTAGCGCCCCAGCGGGCGCTAATTTTATTAGTGTTTCTCCGGACGGGGACCGCGACGTTCCGGACGCGGACCTCTGTCGAGACGTGCACCATCGCGGTCTTCACGACGCGGACGCTCACGCTTCTCCGGCTCTACATAGCCTTCGGGTTTCGGCTTGAGGGCTTTGGCACTCAGACGGAACTTACCGGTCTTAGGATCGATCTCCAGCAGTTTGATGCGGATATGATCGCCCTCCTTGATTCCGGTAGCGCTTCCAGTCGATCTCGCTGATGTGCAGCAGACCTTCCTTGCCCGGCATGAACTCAACGAAGCAACCGTACGGCATGAGGCTCTTGACAACACTGTCGTACTCCTCGCCTACTTCCGGCAGGGCTACGATAGCCTTGATCTTCGCGATAGCGGCTGCCATCTGCTCGCCGTTGTTGGATGCTACTTCTACCTTACCGCCCTTCTCATCTTCATCGATCGAGATGACAGCGCCGGTCTCAGCCTGGATACCCTGGATGATCTTACCGCCCGGGCCAATGACTGCACCGATCATATCTTTCGGGATATAGAAAGAAGTGATACGCGGAGCGTGCGGCTTGAGGTCAGCACGCGGTGCCGGCATGCACTCGAGGATCTTACCGAGGATGTACATACGTGCCTCGTGCGCCTGTGCGAGTGCGTTCTCGAGGATCTCGTAACTCAGACCGTCCACCTTGATATCCATCTGACAAGCCGTCAAACCGTCCTTGGTACCGGTGGTCTTGAAGTCCATATCGCCGAGGTGGTCCTCGTCACCAAGGATATCACTCAGGATAGCGTACTTCGTTCCTTTGTTCTCCGAGATCAGACCCATAGCAATACCGGAAACCGGTTTCTTCATCGGCACGCCTGCGTCCATCAGAGCGAGGGTACCTGCACAAACGGTGGCCATCGAGCTCGAACCGTTGGACTCGAGGATGTCACTTACAACGCGAACGGTATAAGGGAAGTCCTCCGGGATCATATTCTTGAGTGCACGGCAAGCCAAGTTACCGTGACCGATCTCACGACGGCCTACACCACGAGCGGCTTTGGCCTCACCGGTCGAGAACGGCGGGAAGTTATAATGCAGCAGGAACTTATCCGTACCTTGGATGAGCGCTTCGTCCACGATTTTCTCATCACGGCTGGTACCGAGGGTAACGGTAGAGAGGGACTGTGTCTCACCGCGGGTGAAGATCGAGCTTCCGTGAGGGCCAGGCAGGTAACCTACCTCGCACCAGATCGGACGAATCTCGGTCGTCTTACGGCCATCGAGACGCTTACCCTCATCGAGTACAGCGCGGCGCATAGCCTCTTTCTCCACATCGTGATAGTAACGGTCTACCAGCGCAGCGATCTCATCGATATCCACACCTAAAGCCTCAGCGCGCTGAGCCATATACTCTGCTTTCTCCTCTTTGAAATCCTCGCGAATCTGCGAGAACATCTCCTCGCGGTGATGTTTGTCGGTGTCGGCAGACGTAGCCTGTGCGTACGCACGTGCATAACTGTAGTCATGCACAGCCTGCTTCAACTCCTCGTCGTTCACCTCATGGCAGTACTCACGTTTGGTCTCTTTGCCATACTCTTTCATCATCGCGTCGATAGCCAGACACTGCGGCTTGATGGCCTCGTGTGCGGCTTTGATAGCCTCCAGCATGACTGCCTCCGGCACCTCTTTCATCTCACCTTCCACCATCATGATGTTGTCGTACGTAGCGGCAACCATGAGCTCGAGGTCAGCATGCTCGCATTGCTCGAAAGTGGGGTTGATCACCATCTTACCGTCCACACGCGCTACACGTACTTCGCTCACCGGACCCTCGAAAGGAATATCCGAGCAAGCCAAAGCGGCACCAGCTGCCAGACCGGCAATGCTCTCCGGCATGTCGATGCCGTCAGCCGAATACATGGTGACGTTGACAAAGGTCTCAGCGTGATAGTTGGAAGGGAAGAGGGGACGAAGGGCGCGGTCGATAAGACGTGCAATCAGGATCTCATAATCCGAAGCTTTGCCTTCGCGGCGGGTGAAGCCACCCGGGAAACGTCCTGCGGACGCAAATTTCTCTTTGTACTCTACAGTGAGGGGCATAAAATCCGTTCCCGGCACTGCATCTTTGGCGGAGCAGACA
>CACYGT010000053.1 GCA_902774075.1 uncultured Bacteroidales bacterium | reverse complement strand
CCTCGATTTTCTCGACGAGGTTAAGTGCTTTGAGGTCTTCGATGATAGCTTTGCGGCAGTCGAAACGATCCATGCCGTGGTATTTGCGTACGTTCGGTTGCAACTCTTCCTCCACCGTGTCCATGTTCAGATGAGCGTCCGGCGTGAAGATGTCAATGGTTTTCAAATTATATTTCTGACCTAAAGCGTAGTCGTTGACGTCGTGCGCCGGGGTCACTTTAAGGCAGCCTGTTCCGAAACCGATCTCCACGTAACGGTCTTCGATAATAGGGATCACACGCCCAACGCCCGGCACGATCACGTGCTTGCCTTTGAGCCACTGGTTCTTCTCCTCTTTGGGGTTGATGCATACCGCTATATCGCCGAAGATGGTCTCCGGACGGGTGGTAGCCACGATGGCGTACTTGCCCGGCTCCTCCGCTACTTCGTAGCGCAGGTAGTAGAACTTGTTATGCTCGTCGTGGTAGATCACTTCCTCGTCGGAGAGGGCAGTCTGACGCTCCGGGTCCCAGTTGACCATGCGCAGGCCGCGGTAGATGAGGCCTTTCTTATACAGGTCGCAGAAGACCTTGATCACGGCCTTGCTGCGCGTCTCGTCCATCGTGAAAGCGGTGCGGTCCCAGTCGCAGGAGCAACCCAGTTTGCGGAGCTGCTTGAGGATGATACCTCCGTGCTCATCCGTCCACTCCCACGCATGTTTGAGGAACTGCTCGCGGGTGAGGTCGGATTTGTTGATACCTTGCTCTTTGAGGCGCTTGATGACCTTAGCCTCGGTAGCGATCGACGCATGGTCTGTACCCGGCACCCAGCAGGCGTTCTTGCCTTCTAGGCGTGCACGACGAACGAGAATATCCTGGATCGTCTCATTGAGCACATGGCCCATATGCAGTACACCTGTTACATTAGGCGGCGGGATCACGATCGTAAAAGGTTCACGGCCATCCGGCTCGGAATGAAAGAGTTTGTTGTCCAGCCAATACTGGTACCAACGAGCTTCAATGTCAGTAGGATTATACTTAGAATCCATATAATATTTATGATTTATGATTTCAAATTTGGTATTTTTTCAAAAACGGCTGCAAAGGTACAAAAAAATTTGCACATATCAAAATTATTTTGTAATTTTGCGCAAAATTTAATACCAATTTATCAGTTGTGAAAAATATTGTAGTTCGATTTTGTGGAGACTCGGGTGATGGAATGCAGTTGACGGGAAACCTATTCGCGTCGTTGAGTGCCATCTTGGGACATGAAATCTCCACACTGCCGGATTTCCCTGCAGAGATTCGTGCGCCACAAGGTACATTAGGTGGCGTGAGTGGTTTCCAAGTAGCTTTAGGAAGTGAGGTCTATACGCCGGGTGACAAGGCCGACGTGATCGTTGCGATGAACTCAGCCGCGCTCAAAGTGAGTACGATGAATAAGCATTATCATGAGCATGCGATCATCATCGTCGATACCGATACCTTCACTGACAAGGATCTGGAGAAGGCGCAGTACAAGACCAATAACCCCTTTGAGGAGTTGGCTATCCCGGAGACGGTGCAGATCGTGCCGGTGGCGTTGACGACGCTGACCAAGGAGGCGCTTACGAATGAACAATGGAAAATGGAAAATGGAGAATTGGACAATAAGTCCATTCTTAAATGCCGTAACATGTTCGCGCTGGGCTTGATATGCTGGCTGTTTGACGAACCGATGGACGAAGCGATCCACCTGCTGGAAGATAAGTTCAAGAAGAAACCCGCACTCATCGCCCCGAACACGAAGGTGATGGTGGACGGCTATAACTACGGACAGAACCTCGCCTTGTCTGTTAATCAGGTTCGGCTTGAGGCAATCACCAAGAACCAAGCGCACGGTCGATATACCTCTATTGCAGGAAATAAAGCGACGGCTTGGGGTTTGATAGCCGCTGCTGAGAAAGCAGGCAAACACCTTTTCCTGGGTTCGTATCCTATCACGCCGGCGACGGATATCATGCATGAGTTGGCGGGACGCAAGGACCAGAATGTGATGGTGGTACAGGCAGAAGATGAGATAGCCGGCGTATGTACGGCGATCGGTGCTGCTTTTGCCGGTGATTTGGCTTGTACAAGCACGAGTGGTCCGGGTCTGAGTCTGAAGAGTGAAGCGATAGGTCTGGCGGTGATGGCCGAGTTACCGCTGGTAGTGATTGACGTGCAGCGCGGTGGACCGAGTACCGGTCTGCCGACCAAGACCGAACAGACGGATCTGCTGCAGGCCTTGTATGGCCGTAACGGTGAGTGCCCGGCCGTAGTGCTGGCAGCTTCAACACCTGCTAACTGCTTTGATTTTGCCTATGAGGCTTGTAAGATCGCGATGGAGAACATGACACCGGTCATTCTGTTGACGGACACGTACCTGGCGAACGGAACAGGGCTCTGGCGGATACCGCAGTTGAAGGACCTGCCGGCCATCCACCCGCAGGGTGTACCCGAAGAACTGAAGGGCCATTTTAACCCTGCCCTGCGTGACGAACGAGGAGTACGTTACTGGGCTTACCCGGGTCTGGAAGGCTTCGAGCACCGTAACATCGGTCTGGAGCGTGACGCTGAGAAAGGTACGATATCGA
Organism: uncultured Bacteroidales bacterium; assembly: GCA_902774075.1. Lineage (GTDB taxonomy): Bacteria > Bacteroidota > Bacteroidia > Bacteroidales > Paludibacteraceae > Colicola. The sequence goes on along the minus strand of CACYGT010000053.1, from coordinate 12,252 downwards.
CGAATCCCGAGAACCACGAGAAGATGGTGCTGGCACGTAAGGCGAAGATTGCACAGGTTGCGAACCGTATCCCGGATGTGAAGGTACAAGGCAACGCCCAGAGCGACACCGTGCTCGTCGGATGGGGTAGTACGGAAGGACACCTGCATTCGGCGGCTGACCAACTGAACTGCGCGCTAGTACAGTTCAATTATATCTCCCCGCTGCCCAAGAACACCCGCGAAGTACTGAGTCGATTTAGGCGTATTATTGTATGCGAATTAAATACAGGTCAGTTTGCGAATTATCTTCGCAGTCAATTCCCCGAGCTTAAGATAGAACAATACAATGAAATTCAAGGACAGCCGTTTGCTGTAGAAAGGATAGTAGAATATGGAAGCAAGTGAATTCAAATCAGACCAATACGTACGTTTCTGCCCGGGCTGCGGTGACCATGCGATCTGTATGGCGTTGCAGAAAGCGATGGCGCAGATAGGTATCCCGACGCATCAGGTGGCTGTTATCTCCGGTATCGGCTGTTCGAGCCGTATGCCGCATTATTTGAACACGTACGGCTTTAACACGATTCACGGTCGTGGCGGTGCGGTGGCTTCGGGTGTGAAGACGAGCCATCCGGAGTTGACTGTTTGGCAGATGAGCGGTGACGGAGATTGTTTGGCTATCGGCGGAAATCATTTTATTCACGAGATACGCCGAAATGTGGACCTCAATGTGTGCCTGTTCAACAACAGGATCTATGGTCTGACGAAGGGTCAGTACAGCCCGACAAGCCCAAAGGGCTTTGTGTCCAAGTCTTCACCTTTCGGTACGGTGGAGCGTCCGTTCATTCCGGCAGAGTTGGTGCTCGGTGCCCGCGGTACGTTCTTTGCCCGCACGCTGGACGTGGATATGCCGACGACGGTAGACTGCTTGGTCGCCGCTCAGCAACATAAAGGCTGCTCGATCGTAGAGTGCCTCGTGAACTGTGTGATCTTCAATAACGGAACACACGCGTGGATAGCCGATCGCGAACAACGTGCAGAGCACAGTATCATCCTCAAACACGGCGAGAAGATGATCTTCGGTGCCAACAAAGACAAAGGTTTGGCCGTGGAGATCGACCCGCAGACTTTTGTGCCGAAGATGATCGTGGTAGCGGCAGATGATCCGCGTGTGCTCGTGCATGATGCACAGCAACAGGACCCGACGCTGCACCGTCTGCTTGCCCTGATGGGCCAAGACCGTATTGAGAACGTCAATGCCGAGGTGGACAATGAGCTGCCGATCGCTTTGGGTGTGATACGCGACGTGAAAGCAGAGACCTATGACGAGGCAGTGAACGCACAGATCGCAGAGGTACGCGGCAAAGCGAAGGCCAAGACCTTCGATGAACTCACCGCAACACTCGAAAGTTGGGAGATGTAATTAACGGTATTTGTTCTCGGTGCAGTCACCGAGGAGCGATAGATAGGAGTCGTAGCGAGAGATAGCTATGGCTCCTTTTATGACGGCCTCTTGCACGGCGCAGCCGGGTTCACCGGTGTGGGTGCAGTTACCGAAACGGCAGTTGTGGGAGGTGTTGAAGATCTCCCGGAAATAATGGCCCACTTCTTCTTTCTCCATCGAGACGGCACCAAAGCCCTTGATACCCGGCGTGTCGATGATCGCGCCGTCGGGCAGAAAGTACATCTCGGAGAAGGTTGTGGTGTGCGTACCTTTGTTGTGGGCATCGGAGATAGAGCCTGTGCGGGTCATCTCACGCCCAAAGAGCGCATTGAGCAGCGTACTCTTGCCTACACCCGAATTGCCTGATAATAAGGTCGTTTTGCCTGCAAGCGCCGGTAATATATCTGAAGGCTGACAACTGATCGCTGAGAGCTCTAATGTCTCATATCCGAGGGATTCGTAGAGGGAACGAAGTTCGGCGAGTTGAGTCCGTTCGTTGTCCGTGAGCAGGTCTATCTTATTAAATATAAGGAGCGCGCGCACGCGATAGGCCTCGCAGGTAGCGAGGAAACGATCGATGAAGGTGGTAGAAGTGACAGGGTGGTTGATGGTCACGATGAGGGCTACCTGGTCGATGTTGGCCGCCAAGATATGACTCTCTTTGCTCAGGTTCGTAGCGCGACGAATGATGTAGTTACGGCGATCCTCTATCTCCGTGATCCAGTTGGTGCCATCGGGTAGGGACTGCACTTCCACAAAGTCCCCAACAGCTACAGGGTTCGTACTACGGATACCACGAATGCGGAAGTTGCCTTTGATATGGCACTCCGCATTCGATCCATCGTCCATGCGAACGATGTAACTGCTACCCGTGGATTTAATGACTAAACCGCGCACTGACCCGAATGGTTAACGTGGGTCTTCTGCATCTCTTCCTCCGCGTCTTTCTCGATGTCTTCGCTCAGGCCGTTCTTGACGAGTTTCTTAAACTCCTCGATGGCGTCGCGGCGTGCATTACGAATGGACATCTTAGCGCTCTCTGCCTCGGACTTACACTGTTTGCACAGATCACGACGACGCTCTTCAGTCAACGGCGGCAGGATCAGACGGATCGTCTCACCGTTGTTGGACGGAGCGAGGCCGATATTAGAGTTGATGATCGCGCGCTCGATGTCGCTGATCAGTTTCTTCTCCCACGGCGTGATGGCTATCGTGCGTGCGTCCGGCGTCGTGATGGTCGCGCAGTTAGCTAAGGGCGACATAGCACCGTAGTAGTCTATCTTGATGGGGTCAAGAATACGCGGATTCGCTTTTCCTGCACGGATGTGCTGGAGGGTGTCGTCTAAGTGAGCGACAGCAGCTTGCATCTGTTCTTCGGCTGCGTTCTGATACAATTCAAGTTCGTCTTCCATACTATTAGGGTTTTACAAGTGTTCCTATTTGTTCTCCGTTAATCACTTTCTCTAAGTTGCCGTATTGGTCCATGTTGAACACATAGATCGGCAGGCCGTTCTCGCGAGCCATCGCTGTTGCGGTGATATCCATGACCTTAAGGCCGCGTTGGATCACCTCGTCATACGTGATCTCAGTGAATTTCGTAGCCGTCGGGTCTTTCTCGGGGTCTGCGGTGTAGATACCGTCTACGCGGGTACCCTTGAGCATCACGTCGGCTTTGATCTCCAGTGCACGCAGGGACGAACCGGTGTCGGTGGTGAAGTAGGGGGCACCTGTACCGCCGGCAAGGATCACAACGATACCTTTGTTGAGTAAGCGTTTCGCCTTGTCCGGACTATATAACTCACCGATCGGCTCCATACGGATGGAAGTCAGTACACGTACCGGCTGACCGATAGCTTCCAAGGCCGATGCCAAGGCCATCGCATTAATCACGGTGGCTAACATACCCATCTGGTCGCCCTTCACTCGGTCAAATCCTTTCTGGGCACCACTTAGGCCGCGAAAGATGTTTCCGCCTCCAATGACGATACCGACCTGGACGCCTATCCGGGCGATATTCTTCACTTGTTCGGCATATTCGGCCAAACGTTCGGTGTCGATGCCTTGTTTGCTTGCTCCGGCAAGACTCTCACCGGACAGTTTCAAAAGTATGCGTTTAAACATAACAGTGTGTTTACGTTGTTAATTTTCGGGTCCGGAGCCGCTCCGGTACCATGATGCGTACATGGCGTAGTTATTAGCTATTTTTTGATTGATCTCTGCAGTCTGTGCAGGGTCGGCTTTCTTGATGAACTTAGCCGGCACACCGCCCCATATCTCGTAGGGACCTATCTGCGTGTCCTTGAGCACGAGTGCGCCGGCCGCTACGATAGCGCCAACACCTACATGCGCGCCGTCGAGGAGGGTAGCACCCATTCCGATCAGGGCGTAGTCATCGACGTCGGCACCGTGGATGGTGACGTTATGACCCACAGAGACGTAGTCACCGAGACGGATCGTCGATTTCTGATAGAGCGTATGCAGCACCGCACCGTCCTGGATATTACAGTGTTTGCCGATGACGATGGTGTTGACATCGCCGCGCAGCACACTATTGAACCACAGACTCGTTCCTTCACCCACCGTCACATCGCCAACGACGGTGGCGTTCTCCGCCATGAACACGTCGTCAGCAATATGCGGTGTCAGGATCTCACCGTTTCTATTTATGGACTTTATCAAAGCCATATCAACGTGCAGCGATGATAGCCAGAAATTTCTCTGCTACGAGGGCAGCGCCACCGATGAGACCACCGTCGATATCGGGGCACGCGAAGAGCTCAGCTGCGTTCTTCTCGTTGCAGCTACCGCCGTAGAGGATGGTCGTGTCCTCAGCTGCCTGCTTGCCGAACTTGTCAGCAACGAGGCTGCGGATATACGCGTGGATCTCCTGTGCCTGCTCCGGAGTAGCCGTCAGACCGGTACCGATCGCCCAAACGGGTTCGTAAGCCAGCGTGATATTCTTCCACTCCTCAGCGCTCAAACCGAAGACCGAACCCTCGAGTTGTGCCTTCACTACCTCATTCTGCTTGCCTGCCTCGCGCTCTTCTTTCACCTCACCGATGCAGAAGATCACCTTTAGACCATTAGCGAGAGCGAGACGGGTCTTCTCTGCCAGCATCTCATAGCTCTCTGCGTAGTACTGACGACGCTCGGAGTGACCGAGGATGACGTATTCAGCGCCGGTGGACTTCACCATCTCAGCACTAACTTCACCGGTGTATGCACCTTTCTCATGGTCTGCGCAGTTCTCTGCAGCCACCTTGATAGGCGAACCCTTGAGCAACTCAGCTACAGTAGCCAGATGAATAAACGGCGTACCGATGACAACGGCACAGTTGGGGTTCTTAACAGCTTCTTTCAACTCGGTAGCCAAAGCTACACCTTCTTGCAGGTTCTTGTTCATTTTCCAGTTACCTGCTACCATTCTTGTTCTCATATGCTTATAGTTGTTTAAAATTATGTTTCTCGATAATAGTTCCGTTTTGGAGGACCACAAGTCCCGGATTGGCCCGCACGATGGTCTTGAGGGTGACAGGGTCGGTAAAGCAGAACGTCGTCTCCATCGTCTCCTCGTCCCAGCCCAACTCTTCGGTCAGTTCCACCACCGCCTCTTCGCCTGAGCCGGTGAGGATATAGACCTTGCTGTACTCATGAATGCTATAGGCCACTTTGTCCAGTTGGCTGCGGTCCATCTTTTGGATATCATAGATGATGACGAGAGCTATAGGCTCGTCGGACTCTAAGACGTCGTAGGTGATATCCTCAAAGTCCATCGTGATGATCTCAAAGTCATGAATCGGCGGTATATAGCCTTTTTGGATCAGGACAGAGTGCTGGTCCACAAAATGCCACTCGGGGTCTCCTTTTGGGTAGTTCTCCAGCGTGAACTCTTGCTCTACACCGTCTTTCTCATAGATAAGCGTCGTCTCATAGACATCGGGTGCGGCATCCTCGGGTATCTCCATGAGGGTAGGGATATGGTTGCCTACCTTGTACGGCCGGAAGTCCATCGGCGGCAAGTGCGTATAACTGTATGCCATCACACCGCCGGCTATACACAGGCCGAGGAGGGAGATAACGAGTTCCATCCACCAGCTCCATAAAGCGGGTATCGCTTTGCGGCAGACGAGCAAGATAATGACGAGGCAGAGAAGGATGATATTCTTCCAGAACGTCTGCCAGTTAGTCAGTACGATCGCGTCACCAAAACATCCGCAGTCCGAGACGGGGTTCGTCAGGGCAATCCAAAGAGTCAGCGGCGTCATGATGAGCATGAATACTAACGCCAGCCAACTCGTCAGGCGCGTGCGGATATTAAGGAGCATCGCCCAACCGAGCAGCCACTCAAAGGCGATCAGGCATACGGCAGCCGTGCCGGCTAAAGGCAGCATGTCCGTACAGAACCCACCGAAGGCCTTCAGGTAGTCTTCTATTTTATAGACCGTTCCCAGCGGGTCGATGGCTTTCACAAATCCCGAGAAGAGAAACGTTATCGCCAATAAGGTGCGCGATACGCTGCCGATAATATGTGTGGGTTTAACCTTCATAGTGTATCAAATCGAATATCGCGTAGTTGATGATATCAAAGTAATTGCCTTCCACGCCTTCGGAAGCGATGGTCTTACCGTCATTGGCGAGGATGGTCTTGATGCGAATGATCTTGGCGAGGATCATGTCGATGATACCTTCTTTGCTCATCTCGCGCCAAGCTTCGCCGTAGTCATGGTTTTTACGAACCATCAGCTCTTTGGCTTCATTGAGCACCTCGTTGTAGAGTCGTGTCGCCTCTTCAGCAGACATATCCACTGCGTCGGCATAGCCCTTGCGGTTCTGGATGATCGCCATCACACCGTAGTTGACCACAGCGCGAAGGTTTCCCGGTATGTCGTCGCCCACCAGGCTCACACCGGTCTCTTGACGCTGACGGATGTTACAGATCTTGATGTAAAGTTGATCCGTGATGCCGTGCAGACGGAAGATACGCCATGAAGGACCGTAGTCCTGCATCTTATCGATGAAGATCGCCCGGCATTTCGCCGTTACTTCGTCAAACTCTTTTACAGTATCGTGCATAGTTCTTCGAGTGTTACTTGTTTCTGTTCGCCGGATGCCATGTTCTTCAGCATCACGGTGTTGGACTCCATCTCATTGCCGCCGACAATAGCCACAAACGGGATCTGCTTATCATCGGCATAACCCATCTGTTTCTTCATCTTTGTCGGCTCGGGATAGACTTCAACGGTCAGACCATTTGCACGCAGTGCCTTAGCCCAGGTGAGCGCATAACGCAGTTCGGCGTCGCCGAAAGTAGCGAAGAGCAGGCGGGTGGTAGATTGTAGTGCCTTCGGGAATAAATCCAACTCGGTCAGCACGTCGTAGATACGATCTGCACCGAAGGAGATACCTACACCCGAGACGTCCGGAAGACCGAAGATACCGGTCAGGTTGTCGTATCGACCACCACCGGTGATGGAACCTATCTGTGCGTCCAGCGCCTTGACCTCGAAGATCGCACCGGTGTAGTAATTCAGTCCGCGAGCAAGGCACAAGTCGAGTTCAATATTCAGTTGAACGCCGGTCGCTTCGATGAGCCCGAACAAGGTCTCCATCTCTTCCACGCCCTTCAGACCGATCTCGCTATTCTGCAGGAACTCGCGCAGTTGAGCTAACTTGTCCTGATTCTTGATTCCTGACTCCTGATGCAAGATCGGCTGTAGTGCTACTACTTGCTCATTGTTCAGTCCGCGCTCAATGAGTTCGGCATTGACTGCCTCGACGCCTATCTTATCGAGTTTGTCGATGGCTACGGTGATGTCGATGATCTTCTCCGGCGCACCGATCACTTCGGCTATACCGGCGAGGATCTTACGGTTATTGATATGCAGGCAGACATTGATGCCGAGACGACGATACACTTCTTCGACGATCTGTATCAGTTCGAGTTCGCCGAGCAGGCTGTTCGAGCCGATCACATCCACGTCGCACTGATAAAACTCACGATAACGTCCTTTCTGCGGACGATCTGCACGCCAAACAGGTTGAATCTGGAAGCGCTTGAAGGGAAAACTAATCTCCTCGCGGTGTTGTACCACATAGCGCGCAAAAGGAACGGTCAGGTCATATCGCAGACCTTTCTCCGGCGCCAAAGCGGCTTTCTCACCGCTGTTCTGGATACGGAAGAGCAGTTTGTCGCCTTCCTCGCCGTACTTACCCATCAGTGTGCCGATATTCTCCATTGCAGGCGTCTCTATCTGCTGAAAGCCATAGATGGCAAAGACACCTTTGATGGTGTCAAAGATATAATTGCGGCGCGCCATCTCCACTTGTCCGAAATCCCGCGTGCCCTTAGGTATACTTGGTTTTTGTGCCATTATCTTTAAACTTTAAACTTTAAACTTTCAACTGAAAATTTGGTCATATATTTTCTCTGTTGCTCCTAATTCAGATGTCACGTATTCGGCAGCCTTAGCGCCTATTGCTTCGTGACGTTCGAGCGCGGTATTAAGCGCCGCCTCTAATTCGCTATAGTTCTTAATGCTCCGTGCGGCACCGGCTTCGATGAGTCCGATGGCTTCACGGAAATGCGTGTAGTTAGGCCCGAAGATGACGGGTAGCCCGTACACTGCGGCTTCGATGGTGTTATGTATACCGACGCCGAAACCTCCGCCGATATATGCGGTGTGCCCGAAGGTATAGATGGACGACAGCAGTCCTACCTTATCTATGACGAGCACGCGCGCGCGTTGTAAGATATTGCGCCGACTCTCATCTGACAGCTGTCCACTCACATCCGAGTACTTCACAAGCCGTCCTTGGAACAGTTGGAAGATATAATGCAGATGTTCCTTATCGATCTCATGCGGCACGAGAATCAACTTGGTGGACAAATCACCAATGTCAAATGACAAATGACCAATGTATTGTGACAACAATACCTCGTCCTTTGGCCAGGTGCTACCGGCGACAATGACGCGCTCTGCGCCTTCTACAAACTCTTGTACAGGCACTAAGCGCGGATCGTTTAGATTCAGTCCGGCTTTGACGGCTTGCATGCGATCGAAGCGTGTGTCTCCTGCGACCGAACTGTGGTGTACACCGTGCTCGGCCAGCAGATGGCGCGAAGCTCCGTCCTGCACATAGATATGCGTGAAGCAATGCAGCAGACGAAGGGCACTGTGTCCGTACCAGTGGAAGAAACGTTGGGTAGGCCGGAAGATCGCGCAGATACTATAGGTTGGTATCTCGCGCTTTTTGAGTTCACGCAAGTACGCCGGCCAGAACTCGTACTTGACGAAGATAGCCATAATCGGCTGCAAGGCATCAAGGAACTTACGGGCGTTGCGGCGAGTGGGGAAGGGGAGGTAGAAGACGCCGTCCGCTAACTCATAGTTCTTCCGCGCCTCATATCCCGAAGGACTGAAAAAGGTCACGACAATTTTCCATTGTCCATTTTCCATTTTCAATTTCTCGATCAGCGGCCTTGCTTGTTCAAACTCACCCACCGACGCCGCATGGATCCATATGGCGCCGTTCAGTGACTGTAGAGCAGACAAGTGGTCAGCGTCAAGTGTCTGACGCTGACCAGCTCGCATTATGTGCCATTTACTGCTCACTTAGAATCTGTAACGTACACCGAGGTTAATCGAATAGTCGAAGATGTGTCCACCTACACCGTTGCCGCTAAACAATAAGCCATAACCCGGACGGAAGTCAAACGAGAATGCCATCGGTGCGTTCTTCATGCAGGCTTCGATACCTGCGGCTGCACCAATACCCATCACACCACCGGGTACTACATTATATCCTTGGGCAACAGGGCCTGCGTAACCGATCTTGAACTGACCACCTACGTAATAGTCGAGAATGATGCCCTCACCTTCTACAGCAAAGCCCTGATAAGCCAATACGAGGTTGTTAATAGCTCCTCCGTAACCGCCGTTACTTACACAGGAGAAGTAACCGAACTCCTCGATGAGCGTAAAGTCATCGTAGATCATCAGTTTGTACTGAGCACCCAGACCCAGACCACCGACAACACCTAAACTGTGTTGATAGTTAGCAGCGAATGAACCTACTGCCAACATAGCTGCAATAGCTAATGTGTAAAGTCTTTTCATAATGTTGTTTGTTTTATTAGTGAATAATGTTATTTGATTCGTTGATATGTATTGGCCTCAAACTTCAATATGCCTTTCTCGTCATTGACATACATCTTCTTCGAGCGATACTTGAAGAACGACTGATCAATATAATCTGTCCACGACCAATTGATGGTGATGGTATTGCCGTTGCGTTTGTAATAGCCGGCGGCATTCGTACTGGACTCCTTCGATCCGGCAATTATAACGGCCTCTTGATAATTAGCGACACCTCCGTTGAACGAGATGAAATAGGAATAGATAACTCGCTCATCTTCCGGATCCTTAAAACCATACTGATACATCCGTCCTTGCATAGTTGCCGTTTCTCCATCTACCGATATCGTTGCAGGAGGATCATTATCGATTATCTCAAAGGAGTCTGATTCGCAGGAAGTACTCGCCAAGAGACCACCCGTTACAGCTACCACGAGAGCAAATAAATAAGAATAGATTCTTTTCATATTCGTCGCGTCGATAGTTAATCCTGCTCATAGGTACGCCCGCCGAAAGAGATCGTCTTTCTGTCGCTGCTCACGGTAGCTGTTTTAGGCAAAGAGAAATTATTGATATTGACATCTATCGGATTATATTCATCATCGAATCGATAGCCAGCTGTCCAAGAGAACGAGAGCGTGTTTCCGCTAGCCGAGTAATTGGCAACGAAATTTATATCATCTGATATGGTCATTTCATAATACACCACCTGACCTTCACGGAAGTAGAGGCTATGGAACTGTGTCTCCGTGTTGTCTGTAGCTTCCCAACTGGTGTAATTGAGGAACGTCATCAATTCGGAACTGGTGCCTCCACCGCCTCCACCGCCGCCGGGGTCTTCACCTCCGCCGCCACCGCCACCGGGGTTGGTGCCTCCACCACCTCCGCCGCCGGGGTTGGTACCTCCACCACCTCCGCCACCGGAGCCGCCACTTCCGCCACTACCACCACCGCTGCCGTTCACAAGGCCGCCTGGAGTCATCATATCTTCTTTGAGCTGGCTACTGCAGGAACTCAGCGAGAAGGCGCCGAACACCATCGCCAGCAGTATTATCCATTGAAAAACTCGTTTCATATGCATGCGATTTTAAAGGTGAATGATCTTATTTCTTTTTCTTCTTGTGCTTGGCGCCTAAGAGCGTCTGGAAACCAAAAGCTACAGGACGGCTCAAGTGCGCATATGTGCGCGTTTCAGGCGATGTGCCGTTCGTCCATGCGAAGTTATGAATACCCCAACCGGTGGAGAAGAAGAAACGGAACGTGTTCAGCTGCAGGAAGATACCCGTGTCCCACATGCAGTTAAAACTGCCGGAACGTTTGTCTTCGGGAATCGTACCGCCGCCTGTGCCTATGATATGTCCGGTCACGTAGTTCTCTATGCCCATGTTCATACCGGACTCACCGCCTACGTCGAAACGCCAGAGGTTACGCATGAAATAAGCTTGGAACACCGGACCGGTGAAGAAACCAAAGCCCATGTTCATATCCCTGACCATCCACTCGAAGGTCAACTGCGGTTGGAGAGGGAAAGTGAAGGAGTGGTACGAACAACGGCCGCTGATCGTCTGACCGGACATCATGCCCTTGAACGAACCCGAACCGCAGTAGTCATACGCAAAGCCCGTACGGCCGCCGACCATGATGTTCGCGGCGCTCATCTTATACACTACCGCATTGTACTCAAAGCCAAAACCGGCCGTAAAACCGCTGATCAGCTTCTTGTCCGCACCGATATTGATAGGCTTAAATGCACCCGTCGTACCGTTGCGGAACGTACCGCTGTACATCGACCAGCGCAAGTCGAAGGTCGCGCGGAAACCGCTCATCTTCGACTCCTCGATGCTGTTCTCTGCTAACGCCTGTCCGCCTTTCTTGCCGTTCTGAGCCGTGTTGCCTGCCTTACGCGGATTCTGAGGAGGCATGCTGCCCTTGTTCTTACGCGGGTTCTGTGGCGGCATATGGTTCTTGCCGCTGTTACTGCTGCTCCTGTTGTTCTGAGCAGTGTTACCTTTGTTCTTACGCGGGTTCTGCGGGGGTAAGTTGTTCTTACCGCTCTTGTTGTTCTGAGCCGTCGTGCCCTTGCTAGAAGCCGTCGTGCCGCTCACCGGCGCGATGTACTGCGCGGAGATATAGGCCTTTTTGCCCTTGAACGTGATCTCCGCCCAACCGCCGGAGATACGATTCACTTCTACTTGCGATCCCTGAGTAAGTGAGCCAAGAACGGCACCGGAAGCATCCGGTGTACTGCGCACATTCAGCTTCGATGCCGTCACTTTGTACGGCTTAGCGAATGCCGCTACTACCAATAGCGCTAATACGAACGTGGAGAATAGTCTGCGTTTCATAAATAGTGTTTTTTATAATTCGGCTGCAAAGATACAACATTTTTTTTATATATGCAAGCGCACGCGCGCTTTTTCTTAATTTTTGTGTCATTTTCTTCTTTGTGGTGTCATTTCCTTCTTTGTGGCTCGGACATAGGCAGATGCCCACTTGGCGTCCTCGCTGTCCGCCCTCTGCCTGCGGACGTCCTTTATCTCGTATTTGCCCCCTGTCTTTCCTTCTTTGTGTTCCAGGTGGATGCCATCCACCGCCCACCTTCGTTGTATATTTAAAATATTTTTTGTATCTTTGCAGCCGATTTGACATCTAAAGTATGGAATAAGACCGTACCTTCGTTTGTCTCAAGACC
>CACYGT010000052.1 GCA_902774075.1 uncultured Bacteroidales bacterium | reverse complement strand
GTCAGTTTGTCGAGGTCATTCTGCAAACCGTCGTAGTTACGGCTCAGCAGACCCGGACCCAACGTCACTTCCAGCATGTGACCGGTGAACTCCACTTTGTTGCCCACTTTCAGGCCACGGGTGGACTCGAACACCTGCGCGTACACATTTGCGCCGATGACCTTGATGACCTCAGCCATCAAGCGTGTCTCTCCGACGTAAATGTAACAGATTTCGTTTTGCGCAACCGGCCCGTCCACTGCGACAGTCACCAGGTTGGCAATAATTCCTTTAACTTTTCCTGTTGTCATATCTTAAAATCTTAAATCTTCAATCTTAAATCTTCAATCAAGTTTTACGCCCTGTTTCATTTCGGAAACAAGCTGGCGGAAAACTTTCTCTCCTTCCTCAATAGTGAGTATTGACCAGCGATGTAGCATCACTGCTTCGAGGTAATAAGCAAACACCATCTCCGGCGAGAAGAAATCGAACTCCGTACGGCCTTGCAACCACTCGAACCGTATCGCGTCCTGAGCTTTCTCGCGTTGCATCAGGTCTTCGATACCTGCAAGTGCAAGGATCTCCGTCCAGTCACCGCTTACCTCGTTCAGACCGAAGTCTTTCTGGTTCACGTGGCTCCGCAACTGTTCAGCCACTTCCCCTTCTCCGACGATCTGGGTCTTGGCATCGAACCCGTGCTTACGGCATATCTGCGCCACCAGCACATTATTCATGTCCTGATTGAACGCAAACCACTCCCGCACGAACGTATTCCGCGCCTTCAGCCCTTCCGCCAAAGTCGCCTCGTCCATCGGTGCACGTAGCAGCTCCAGGTATTTCTTATCCGACGCAGACAGCTGTTCATCCAGCAGTTCGTCCAGTTTCTCCATCGAGATCGGACTGTCACTTCCTGCCTTCAGTTCCGGTAATCCCGCCAATAAATATTCGTAAGTCATATCAGAAGAGTTCTTCTACGAGTTGCGGACGAAGCATTTCCTTGAAATAAGCGATAAACTCAGCGTCACCGAAGGCAAGTTTGTACCCACCCTTTGCCGGTTGAATGGTGAAATCGGTCTTGATACCCTTCACCTCTGCGATCTTCACGCCCTTCTCGAGCAAGCCCTTCGCGTTCGCGGCGAAATATTTCTTCAGCGCCTCTGCATCCTTGGTCTCGATGAGCACCTCGCCGTTCTTGGCCATCGCCTCTGCCAACTTCGCGATCAAGCCCTGCATGAACTTCGCATCTGCCGTCGCAGCCTTCACGCTGTCCGCAGCGATCTTGTCGGAGAGCAGATTCACGATCTCGGTCTTCACCGCATTCACACTCTGCTCTGCGTACAACTTCAGTTCCGCACGTGTCTTCTTGTCCAGGTCAGCCGCTTTCGACTCAGCCTCTGCCACCAATGCAGCCGCTTTCTTCTCAGCCTCTGCTACGATCGCAGCGGCTTTCTCGTTTGCCTGAGCCACAATCTGTTGTGCCTCGGCATTTCCTTTTTCTACACCTTCGGCGTAGATCTTTTCAGTAATCTCTGATAAGTTCATTGTATATATAGATTTTAATTATTCACAAAATCGGGCGCAAAGTTACAAAAAAAAATCCGAATGTGCAAATAAAATCTATTTTATTTTGTCATTTGCAGGATTTTTTTAGTGTAACCTTGGAGGGAACCCTCTGGGGCGTACCGAAGGTACGAAAAAAATGACATACACAAGAGTGTATGCCACTTTTTGTTAAAAAATCTAAAAAATACTCGAAAAAATATCTTTTAGCTGTTGACAACGGCACGAGCCATCGAGTCTTTGTAGTACTGTTGGTCAACGAAGACATCCTCCTTATACGGATTGATCTTACGTACACGTGCTTGATGCATGATGTAACCGAAGGCAATGATGTTCGTGATAAGCGCCAATGCGCTGATAACGAGCATTGCGGTCGGGTTAGCAGCCGTTGCACCTTCAGCAGCAACAGTCGTGTGAGCCACTACTTCCTCACCCAGACCGGAAGCGGCATAGATAGCGTTAACGGTCTCGATACCGTTGACGTACTGTACCGGCAGAACAGCCCAGTCGAAGAACTGCTTTCCGTTGAAGAAAGTCTCTTGGAAGAGCGGGAAGACCTGTGCGAACATACACCAGATAGCGAGGGTGTTAGCACGGTTCTGGATCCAACCACCACGGTTCCAGCAGAGGGCTGCAATCGTCGGAGCAACCAACAGTGCTACACCGCAATACCAGCTGTGCGTCGGCAAGCAGTTGTAGGTGTAAGCGAAGTTCCAGATGTCATAGACTACGATGAAGACCCACGTCATGTCTGCCCAGATCATATCCTTGCGATCTTTGGACGGGAAGACATTCCACCAAGCCGTCATACAGAAGATGTTGAACAGACCCGCAATACCGTTGAAGACGTTATGCCAGCCACCATACAACCACACACCTTCGCTCGACAACCACCATTTGTTCCAACCGCAGATAGCTGACTCGAAATCCGAGCAGACAGCGATGAGGATGTTGATGGCTACGATGATGAACGGGAAGGGTTTGAACCAACGTTTGGCACCGATACCCCACTCGTACTTAATCATCATGAAACCGATACAGCCGGTGAGGGCTGCGTACAGTTTGGCATAGTGGAACCAACCGTTCATGTACACGTGCGTTTGGTTGTTGAGTGCCCATTCAGCGCCCATGCGTGCACCGACAGCGATCGCAATGAAATAGACGGTCAATGCCAGCGGGATAGCGAAGAAAGTGATCGCACCGCCAAGTTTGGTACGTCGTGCAAACTCATTCCACAGAATCAGTCCAGCGAGGACTGCAAAGAGCATAATCCATTGAATAAGAGCATGCTCTCCATAGACTTCAAAAAACATAATTAAATAAATTTAAATTGTTGATTTGTAATTGGTAATTTGTTATTTATGCTTGCGCAGTTTTGCGTTCTTTGGCATAGCAATAGATAGCCCAAACGGCTGTTACAGCAACGGACATAGGAAGGCCTACCGTTAACAGTTCCATGGGATTCCAGGCCAGGAATTCGCCGTTAATGATGTGATCAACGAGTAACATAATGGTTCCACCCCACAGCATTAACTCCAGGGTCTTGAGATTACGACCGACGAAGTTGTCGGTTTGTTTGGTGCAAACACGGTAGATGGTTGTTGCTACCGCTTGCGTTAAAGGTACTAAAAAACACATAATTATAATGTTTAATGTTGAATGTTTAATGTTTATTGAGGTACGACGATCTCTTTTATCTCAACTTCATTACCGCGTAGGAGCCAGGTATTCTCTGAGCCGCAATGCGGACATATTTTGCCGTGCGCGACGGTGGGATAGTCTTTGCCACAGCCGTCGCAATGCGTCACGGCAGGGATGGGTTCGATCTTCAGTTCACAGCCCTTGAGCATCTCTTCTTTATCCGCTGCCCAACGCCAACAGTCCTGCAGATAGTCCGGGATGATGGTGGACACTTCGCCAATGGACATCACCACCGCTGAGATGTGCTGTACGCCGTTCTCCTCTGCCGCTTTCTTGACATCGCGGATAATATAAAAGACTATACCTAACTCGTGCATTATTTCTTCTTAAAGATAATTTTGCCTGCGCGTTTGAGCATATACGGAAGGATGCCGTCGAACTTATTCTCGGAGGTGCGCATGATGCTTGCTTCGGGGTGTTCGCGGTGTAAATGGATGGCATCAAACGCACACTTGGTGGTACAGATACCGCATCCGATACAGCGATTTTCATCCACGACAGAAGCACCACAACTCAAACAACGAGCCGTTTCACGTTTCACCTGCTCTTCGGTCAATGTTCCATGGTACTCCTCGAAATTGGACTTAGTCGGAATGACTCCCGGGTCTTGACGAGAACCGTTATCGTATTGCTCAACGAGGATATCCTGTTTGTTGAGTTCGATGAAATCACGACGGTTTCGACCAATTGTCATGTGGCCGCCTTGGACGTATCGATGGAGCGATTCGGCCGCTTCTTTTCCCGTTGCAATCGCATCGATCGCGAACTTAGGTCCGGTGAATACATCACCTCCGACAAAAATATCGGGTTCGGCTGTTTGGAGCGTTAATTTGTCTGCGACGGGATATACTCCACGGAAAAATTCCACCTTCGTATCTTTTAAGAGGTCTTTGAGCACTACCGTCAAAGATGACCAAATCGGCTTCCAGCGTGATGGTTTGGGACTCATCGAAGGTCGGCGCAAAACGATGTTGGTCATCGAAAACGGAGACGCATTTCTTGAAAGAAATTCCTTTCACCTTTAGCCTATCACCTATCACCTTTAGCGGTCCCCAGCCGGGATTGATGACTACCCCATCCTCGCGTGCTTCGAGGCGTTCTTCGAGCGATGCCGGCATAATATCTTCGGTCTCTAACGAGAGCATAGTTACTTCAGAAGCCCCGCTTCTCTTGGCTACGCGTGCCGCGTCGATAGCTACGTTTCCTCCGCCGACAACAACTACTTTGCCTTTTATCTTCTTTTGTCCGCAGTTGGCGTCATGGAGGAAATCGATAGCCGTAGTGCAGCCTTTGAGGTCTTGACCTTCAATACCCGGCAGACGTCCGCCTTGGCAGCCGATAGCGACATAGAAGCCTTTGTATCCCTGCTCGCGCAGTTGAGCGAGTGTGATGTCCTTGCCTACTTCTACGCCACATTGGATGTCCACGCCTATCTCGCGCATGATATCGATCTCGGCGTCAATAACGGCCTTGTCGAGTTTATACGACGGAATACCATACCGCAACATTCCTCCGGGTTTCTCATTACGTTCAAAGACGGTGGGTTTATAGCCCATCGTAGCGAGATAATAGGCACAACTCAAACCGGAAGGACCACCACCGATGATAGCGATCTTCTCTTCCCAGCGTTCTTGGACGTTGGAGCAGATATTGACTTCCGGAATGAAGCGTGTCTCGGCGTGCAGGTCTTGCTCTGCAATGAATTTCTTGACGGCATCAATGGCGACCGCACGATCAATCGTTCCGCGCGTACAAGCGTCTTCACAACGACGGTTGCAGATACGGCCACAGACAGCCGGGAACGGGTTCTCACGTTTGATGAGTTCGAGAGCCTCGGTGTATTTGCCTTCAGCGGCTTTCTTGAGATAGCCTTGAACGGCTATATGAGCCGGACAAGCGGTCTTACAAGGCGCTGTACCGGTCGGATAACAGTTGATACGGTTCTTGTCGCGGTAATCCTCATCCCATTTCTCCGGTCCCCACTTGGTAGCATCAGGCAGTTCCTGTTTCGGGTACGTCTGCGGACCGTTCTTGGTGCAGAGTTTCTGACCCAATCTAACCGCTCCGGCAGGGCAATACTCGACGCACCGACCGCAAGCTACGCAGTTCTTGGGATCCACTTCTGCGACATAGGCACTACGGCTCATATTGGGCGTATTGAACAACTGCGATGTACGTAATGCGTTACATATCTTGACGTTACAGTTACAAATGGCGAAGATCTTACCTTCTCCGTCTATGTTCGTTACTTGGTGCACAAATCCATGGTCTTCGGCTTTCTTGAGGATGGCCATGGCCTCCTCGTAGGTGATATCATGCCCACGACCGGTCTCGCGCAGATAATCCGCCATATCGCCCACACCGATACACCAATCGCGGTAGTCGTCAGCACAGCCCTCGTCCATCTTCTTACGCCCGTACCGGCACGAACAGATACCTACGCCGATATGTCCTTCGTATTTCTTAAGCCAGTACGAGATATGCTCGATATCCACACTCTGGTTCTCCATCGAGATGGCTTTCTCAACAGGAATAACGTGCATACCAATACCGGAACCGCCCATCGGAACCATCGGCGTTATCTTCTCCAGCGGCAGGAAGGTCATTCGCTCAAAGAACATCGCCAGCTCAGGATGTTTGTCCATCAGTTCGACGTTCATGTTCGTATATTCGGCACTTCCCGGCACGAACATAGGCACCCAGTAGATACGCTCTTCACGGGTAAATCCCGAACGCTCTACGTCCTGCCATACGCCATTGACGTGCTTTGGATACTTATCGCCATAGTCATATTCAAGCATGCCGAAATATGCCAACTTGTCAAGCAAATCGTCCAAACTCTTATCGTCGGGCGTATAGTGCTTTTTGGCATTCATCTCGTGTAACTGCGCGTAGGTATGATGTTTGCGTACCTTAAAGAAGTTGCCGGGCAGCATGTCCAGTAGCAGATCCAACGACGCTTCACGCGTTATGGGATCCATCTCGTCCTCAAAGATACACGCCAATCCCCAGTATTCAGGGGCATCGGTGTCCATCTTGATCTTACCGGGAACACGGTCAGTCACGTGCCGAACGAACTTCAGTAATTTCGGATTCGGGTTCTTGTCGCCCCTATGTTTGGGAACGAACTTTGTTGACATTTGTGGCATAATATAGATATGTTTTTGTTTCTATTTAATTACCTTTCCATTCTTGCACCTCTGCCAGCAACCAGTTGGCAAACTGCTCCACTCCTTCTCCGGTCTTGGCGCACACAGGAATGACTTGCGCTTTTGGATTGCGCATGTGGATATATTCTTTGCATTTCTCGAGATCGAAATCAAAGTACGGCATGACGTCTATCTTGTTGATTACCACCGTATCACACACGCTGAACATCAGCGGATACTTAAGCGGTTTGTCATGTCCTTCCGGTACAGACAGGATCATTGCGTTCTTGACTGCACCCGTATCAAACTCTGCCGGACAAACAAGGTTGCCGACGTTCTCAAGTATTATTAAATCATATTTATCTTCGAGTCCATCCAGACCCTGTTGTGTCATCTCTGCATCCAGATGGCACATACCGCCGGTATGCAGTTGAATGGACTCTACTCCCGTAGCTTCCTTGATCTTGATAGCATCGACATCGGAATCGATATCGGCTTCCATAACGGCAATACGAATCTTATCTTTGAGACGATTGATAGTCTGAATGAGTGTAGTCGTTTTCCCGCTTCCAGGTGCAGACATCAGGTTGAGCAGATAGACGCCTTTACGTTTCAACTCGCCGCGTAGCGCGTTGGCTGCACGGTCATTATCTTCGAACACACTCTTTTTAATCTCGATAATTTTTACAGAATCCACAGTGTTTTTCAGTATTAAATGTTGTGTATTTTTTCAATTCCGGGCACAAAATTACAAAAAGAAAATGACATAAACAAATGTTTATGCCACTTTTTGAGAAATTTCTTATTTCTTAACGCCGATGGTGGTGTTTACGAACATGTCTTTTGTCAAAACGAGCATTTTTCATGCGTTGTTCGCGGAACTGATACTCGCGGAGTCTGGGATTCCTCTCCTTTAACTCCATAAACCGAACATCTCTGAACCTGGGGTCTCTGAATCGATCTGCGCTGATGACAACAATCTCTTTGCCTTGGAAATGTTTGTCACGCAGGAAACGCTGTTCCATTTTTGCCTTCTTGCACTTGCATTCACCGCGCCTGAAATCTTTAGCCTGTGCGCTGCCGAATACGAACATTGCTGCGAGGGCTAATGCCCAAAATCTCTTAGTTTTCATACTTTTGTCCTCCAATTAACAGGTTAATACTGGTTTTCCTGAATCGATTCGTAAAGTATAAAACAAATACCGTGCCAAAGTGGATTTTGATTAGCGCACAACTTTTTGACCGTTATGGATGTATATGCCGTTGGGAGCAGGTTGAGAGATAGGACGACCGAGGAGATCGTAGAAAGCGGGGCTGATTTCCACTGTGTACGGTCCTCAACGAGCGACTGCAGCGGTTCGCGAGCGAAGTCTTTGGCGGTCTCGATCAGTATGGTCTGGATAGCCGACATGACTGGGGTACCCAATTTTTCGTCAGTCAGTTCGTGCATCATCGCTTCCATTGCCTTGTAGATTTCCTGTGCGAGGGAGTCCGCTTCGGGGTATTCAGGCTCGTTGGCATCGGAATGCAGCAGGTACAGTTCGACGACGGTAGAGCCGAAGTATTTCTCCGTCAGGGCAATCTTGGTAGAGTCATCGGTCGGCATACAGGACTTGAGCAGTTCGGCTATGTTAGAGCCTAAATAAGCAGCTAAGATATCGAAGGCCTGATCGGCTTTGTTCCAAGCTCTGAGCGCCAACTGCGGTAACATATTGGCTGCATGGACGCGCATCCACTCACGGCTATAGGTCTCCAGGTCGTCAATGCCCTCGATTGCCTTGAGGTTCTCGGTCTCCACGGAGACATGTTGGCGATCTTTGGAGATCGTGAGCCAGCGATACGGGCAGGGATAGGTGATGGGCGAACCGGTCGTTATCTCAACGATGCTGTCGAGGTTGGCGCTGAGGGTATCGCGGTAGGTAGTGATGCCGTTGACATGGAAATGGCCGGTGAGGACAAGGTGTATGCCATGATGCATGAAGAGATCGCGTATCCTATCCGCATCCTGCACGCGGCAAGAGCTCTCCATAGTCCCTTGTTTGTCAAAATGCTCGAGGATCTGGTAGTGGCACATGGCAATGATCATATTGCCTTTGGCTACGGCACTATCGGCCTGGGCAATCACCCACTCGAGTGTCTGCTGCGAGAGGACACCGTTCTTGCCGGCATCCATACCGATGACCGTCACGCCCTTAAGCGGCTCGGCAATGAACTGTCCATCGGTCCAATAGTCGCGCTGCGAGTCATGGTTGCCGGGGATGGTGAGCGTCTGGATACCCGCCTCGTTGAGTTGCTTGAGCGAGGCATTGACGAGCGCATGCGCCTCAGGTTCACCGTCTCGGGTGAGGTCTCCGGGAATAAGCAGCAGGTCCGGGCGGTACTTGAGTGCCGTATCCATGAGCGCATACCAGATCGGTTCACTGAGGTCCAGCATCTTACGTTGATGCTGCATGTAGTTATCGAAATCCGGTGTCGCGTCGATGATGGATTGCGGCAATACATGCGGGTCTGCAATGACCATAATACGTTCTTGCGCCAGGGTCGTCAGCGACACGAGAAGCGCGGTTATAAGAGCAATTTTTTTCATATTCAACTACAGAAGATTAGCACAACAAGTTGTCCTGCCATCACACGCAGGAAGGTGGTAAAGGGATAGACGGTGGCGTAGCAAACAGCCGCCTGGTTGTTGTCGGCAGAGAGGGATTGCGCATACGGCAAGGCCATCGCCGATGTCATCGAACCAATCATCAGACCGACAACGTTGAAATAATTGACATGCAGCACTTTATACGCTATCAAACCTACAAGATAAAGAGGTACTATCGTGATGATAAAACCGTATCCTATCCACAGATAACCACCGTTGACGAGGGTTGGTACAAAGGTCTCTCCGACGCTCAGTCCCAGCGCGGCAAGGAAGAGCGTGAGGCCGACCTGGCGCAGCATCATGTTGGCCGAAGTGGTGGAGAAAGTGACCATGTTATAATACGGTCCATAATGGCCGATGAGGATGGCTACAATGAGCGAACCACCGACGAGACCCAGTTTGAAGGTCTGCCCCACTCCAGGGATAGGAATAGGCAACAGACCGACGCATATACCCAGCACGATGCCGAAGAAGACCGGCAAGAGATGAGGAACGTCGAGACGTTTGAGCTCGTTTCCGAAGGTGTCCGCGACGCGGCTGACGTCGTTCTTATCACCCACCACCATGAGTCGGTCGCCCAGCTGGAGGATCATATCATCGGTTGCGAGCAGGTCGATACCGGCACGGCTGATACGGGTGATGGTAGCATGGTACTGCTGGCGGAGGTTGAACGAGCGTAGACGCTTACCGTTACACTCGGGTTTGGTGACTACGATACGGCGGGAGATGAGGTGGTCAGACTGCTCGGATTGCACGCGCAGGTCATAGTCTTTCATCTTGCCTAAGAGACGCAGCGCATCGATATGCTTGCGGTCCGTGAGCACACGTATCGTGTCGCCGTTACCGAAGATAGTAAGGTCGTTGATAAGTTCATCCGAGCCATCGGGCCTGATGACACGGCTAACCACTACTTCCTTGACCGGACAGAGACGATGGAACTCCGCGAGCGTGAGAGTACCTAACTGCGGATTATTAAGCGTCAGATCGACGCATATCGGTTCTTCGGTCGATTGGGCAGCTTCATCTTTGAGCCGTTTTTCTTCTTCGGGCAGGGAGATATGACAACTGCGTCTTACCAGTTCAAAAGCGAGTATAACACCCACAATACTAAGCGGATAGGCGACAGCATAACCGGTGGCGATATCAGGGTTGGAAGTGCCTGTGATATCGAAATACGCTTGTTGCGCGGCTGCCAAAGAAGGGGTCGAAGTGGTAGCACCCGACATCACACCGGCAAGGGTGGACATGTCGATACCTGTGACGTAATGGAGGATGATGGTGCAGACACAGCCCAGCAGCACGATAGCCGCAGAGAGCATGTTGAGTTGCAGACCGCCTTTCTTAAAGGGGGAGAAGGACGGACCGACCTGTAAACCAATCGAATAGACGAAGAGGATAAGACCGAAGTCCTTGGCAAACTGCGCGACACTATGGTCTATCTTGACGCCCAGCGAGGCGAGTGCGATGCCGACAAAGAGCACCCATGTCACCCCCAGCGAGAAGTGCTTGATCTTCGCTTTCTCGCCCAGCCAGAGGCCTATCGTCATGACGATCGTCAGCCACAAGAGGGATTGTGTTATTGAGGGTTCAAATAAAAATGACGCCATAGAGCTTTCCGTTTTCAGTTTTCAGCTTTCCGTTTTCAGTTTCTTTATCAATCCTATGAGGGCCTTCATGCAGGCACGGTCGGTTATCTGATCGCGGAGTTTGCCGAGATGGAAACACTCCGCAAAGGTGCCATTTGGGGTCGCCCAAGCAATCCAAACGGTGCCCACTTCGTCTTTGGTATAGCCTCCGGTCGCGCTGGCGATACCGGTGGTAGCAATACTGTAATCAGTATTGAGCAGTTTGCGAACGGACTCTGCCATGGTGCGTGCTACTTCTTCGCTTACGACCGTGTGCGCCTTTATTGTTTCGGCAGGCACACCTAAGACTTGCTCTTTGACCGAGGTCGCATAACTGACTACGGTACCTTTGTAGAACGCCGAACTGCCGGCATGTTTGTTGAGCAGCACACCGAGTTTGCCTCCTGTACACGACTCAGCGGTAGCGATGGTAGCGCCTTTTTCTTGGAGCATACGCCCCACAATGACCTCGAGCGGTTCGTCGGTCTCAGCAATGAGATAGTCCTTGACGCACTGCTTCAAGTGCCAGAACTCATGATCCATAAACTGAGGTGTAAACTCTCCGTAAGACGATAAGCGCAGACGGATAATGCCGTCTTTGGGCAGATACGCGAGGTGGGCGCCACACAAGAGCTCAAACGGCTCCAATAAGATGGCTAATGCTGACTCGGAGATACCGCTCACCTGCAAGGTCTTGTGGATGATGCCCCATGAACGAGGAATACTCTCCGCATGCAAGCGCCGGTTGTTGATATAGGGTATGATCTGTTCCGTCATTGCGATCTCCATCTCATATGGCACGCCAGGCATAGAGACTAACATTTGCGGACCGTGATGGAAGACCATCAGCGGGGCTGACCCTACTCTATTCGGCAGAATATCAGCCGCTTCGGGCACCATCCACTGGGTAGCCGTCAGACGATTGAGCACGTCCGGGCGGTCCTTGTAGAGCGCCTCTATATGCGTACGCACGCGTTGATCTTCTATAAGGTGTGTCTGAAAATAGTCGCAGAGCACATGCTTGGTGATATCATCTTTGGTCGGACCGAGTCCGCCGGTAGTCAGCACGAGGTCTACACAGCGGAATGCCTCGTCCAAAGCCGAAATGATCTGCTCGCGGTCATCGTGAACAGAGGTGATGCGGTACAACTCTATCCCCGCCTCGTTCAGGCGTTGTGCCATCCAGGCGGAGTTAGTATCTACTACCTGCCCGATGAGCAACTCATCGCCGATAGTGATTATTTCTGCGCGCATTGTTTTTTCCATTCTGTTGCAGTTAATTCCAGTTCATCGTACCATGCCCTTCCGAAGCGCCGTATGAGGGGTTCTTTGAGGAACTGATACAGCGGTATATGTTTTTTCTTGCCCAGTATCCGTGCGCAATGGCAGATGTCCCAACGATGGTACTCCACGCCGGTATATTCGCCTACTTTGGTAAGACGAATCGGATATAAAGCACAGGAAATGGGCTTTTTAAACCCTAATTTCTCAATCAGGCAGTAACACCAGCCGTTATGGTCGGTTCGGGCGAAGATACAGTCCTTGCCGTTGACGATAGAGAGGACTTGTTCGCCGGAGGGATCGAGATAACTAAGTCCTTGTTGCTCCACCACAGCCCTTGCCTCTTTGGTCATCTGCGGCAAGAGTTCCGGCAGGAGCGCTTCTATCTGCTTGATCTCCTCATCGGTTATAGGACAGCCTGCGTCACCCTCTATACAGCAACAACCGCGACAAGTGTCGAGGTCGCAGCAGAACTCCTTTTCCAGGACATCCAACGAGACTAATGTGTTCTGTATGAGGAACATTTTTCAATTTTCAACTTTCAATTTTCAATTCAAAAGAATCCTTCCGCCCAGATCTTAATGCCCAGGCCGATGAGAACGAGTCCTCCGACCAGTTCCATATTGATTTTCAGTTTGCCCACATACACGCCGAGCAGGTAACCGCCGAGCGAGAAGAGGGCTGTGATGCCGCCGATGGTAAGCACAGACGGGAAGAGCCAATCCGGATAGGGCACAAAGAGCAAACCGGTGGCGAGCACGTCAATGCTGGTAGCTACTGCTAAAAGCAGTAAGTTCGTCAGATGCCAGTTGGCGCATTTCTCGCTATCGGGGTCTTCGTGATAAGACTCCCAGATCATTTTTACACCCAAGAATCCCAACAAACCCAGCGCGATCCAAGGGGCATAACGGCTCATAAAATCCATGAAGAGGTTTCCAGCAAAGTAGCCGATGACCGGCATGCCCATGTGAAAAAGACCGAAGATAGCGGCCATTAGCAGTGCCCGGGGATGCCATTGTTTATGCGTAAGGCCCTGCACGGTCGATACCGCACAGCAATCCATCGCCAGACCGATGCCCATTACGATAACGTTAATCCAATCCATAATCCGTAACCTGTAACCCCTAATTCCTTTTATACTTATATCGTGCGACGGTTTTGCCCTTGGCGATAGCGGTTAACTTATTGCGCACAAAGGTCTTGCGGATCGGCGAGATACGGTCGGTAAAGACATGTCCCTCCAGGTGGTCGTACTCATGTTGCACGATACGCGCACAGAAGCCCGTGAATGTCTCTTCGTGCTCGTTGAAGTCTTCGTCCAGATAGCGCAAGACAATAGTCTTGGGGCGCACGACGTTCTCGCTGATACCCGGCAAGGACAGACAGCCCTCGCTATAGGTACAGGTATCTTCGGACTCCTCGAGCAACTCGGGATTGATGAACGTACGCTTGAAGTCCTTGCACTCCGGATAGTCCTCTGCCAGTTCGGAGCCATCTACGACGAAGAGTCGCCAAGGCTTACCCACTTGCGGCGCGGCGAGACCGCAACCTTCCGCTTGCGTAAGCGTCTCGTACATATCCGCAATGAACTGTTTCAGTTCCGGTGTGTTTTCAATCTCTTCTGCTTCTTTACGTAACACAGGTTGTCCGTAAAGATAAATAGGTAATATCATAGATATTTAGTTATTTTCTCATTTACTCATTTTCTCATTTTTGGAGGCTGTCCATATAACCTTCCAAAATAATGCAAGCCGCTATCTTGTCCACGACTGCTTTGTTTTGGCGATCTTTCTTCTTCATTCCTCCCTCAATCATCGCCCGGTGAGCGAGCACGGATGTGAATCGCTCGTCAAACATAGTTATAGGCATTGTCGGAAAGGTCTTCTTAAACACGCCCATGAACGGTCGGATATAGTTCATACTTTCCGACTCTTGACCGTTCATTTGTGTGGGGTGTCCGATAACTACTTCGTCCACCTGCTCGGTTGCGAAGTACGATTGTAACCATTCGATAAGGTTCTTCGTCTCAATCGTAAGCAGCGGATTAGCCGTTATGCGGAGAGTATCCGATACGGCTAATCCAGTGCGTTTACGACCAAAGTCTATGGCGAGAATACGACCCATTAGAGGTTATTGAGTTTCTCGCTTACTTCGGCATATTTGTCGTCCATGCCAAAGCGATAATAGAGTCCCTTGAGGGTAAGGAGGTAGTTGCGATCTTCGGGAGCCATCTCGTGTGCTTTCTCGAAGAACGGCAACGACTGTTTGAACACAGCGTTCATCTCCTCGAGGGCTTTCTTGTAAGCCTTGTTGTCAGAGATCATAGCAGCTGCTTCGTTCAGTTTAACAGCCTGGTTGTAATATACTCTACCCTTACCTGCCATCGCGTCTGCCATATTCGGATCGAGAGCGAGTGCTTGGTCGAACTCATTGAGCGCAGCCTCGTAGTGTCCCTGGTTCTCCTCGAGGTTACCCTTGATCAGGTGATACTGCGCTACGTTCGGTTCGCGCTCGATAGCCTGTGCCAGATAGTCGATAGCCGTTTGCTCCTGACCGGAGAAGATATAGTAGTTAATCAAGTTCTGGAGGAACCAAGGCTCCTGCGGGAAGCGGTTAACAGCGTTTTGAAGGGTGGCTACGAAGTTAGCGGTGTCCTTGAGCGCTACATACTCCTGATAGAGGAACTGGTTGACCGAGATAGCCTCGTACGAACCGTCTTTCATCTCCTCGAGCAGAGCAACAGCCTCATGGTGCAGTTCAGACTGAACAGCGAAGATAGCGGTGTAGTACTTGTACTGCTCGTAGGTTGTATCACGCGGCATCTCTTTCTGGAACTTAGCGTCCTGCATCATCGGCAGGTCCGGCATATCGATATGCATCTTGAATGCCTGATAAGCGCCCAGATAGTCGCGTTGCTCGTTCAGATAGATACCGAACTTCACCAGCTCTTGTTTCTGGTAGTACTCCAGCATCTTCTTGGCGATGTTGTTACGCATCTTGAGGTCCACTACCTCGCGACCTTTCTTGTCGAGCGTCGGGATCATAGCCAGCTCGTCAGCCTTGAGCCAGTAGTTATAACTCTCTTCTACTGCATTACCTGCGACAGCTTGGTTTACACCCTGTCCCGTCAACTGGCTGAGGTTCTCCTGCATCAACTCCTGATAGCCGATCATACCGGCCCAGTAATAGGTCTCTGCGCCCGGATCCTGCTCCATAGCCTCTTCGATAGAAGCACGTGCGGACGTGAAGTCGGGAGTCTCTGCCATCATGTAACGCTTAGCTGCCTTAACCGCAGCGTTCTTTTGTGCAAAGCAGCCTGCACTCATGAGCACGAGAGCTGCCAAAATCAAAGTTTTTCTCATATTATTCTTGATTTTCGTTGTTGTTTTCTTCTGTTTCTTCGTTAACAGCGCTTATCTCTTCTGCGTCTTCGTCCTTGGGAACGATACAACCGCTTACGAGGGAATCATTACGCTTCTGGAGCTCGATCAGTTTGACACCTTGTGCGGCGCGGCCTGTCTGACGAATCGTGGAGATATCCATGCGGATTGCTGTTCCGGACTTAGTCATCAGCATCAGGTCGTCGGCATCTGTTACAGCCTCAATACCTACGAGGTGACCTGTCTTGTCCGTTATCTCAATCGTCTTGACGCCCTTACCGCCGCGGTTGGTTACGCGATAGATCGGGTTGCCTTCCTCATCATCGACCGGGGTACGCTTACCGAAGCCGTTCTCCGAAATGACGAGAATAGTCTTGTCTGTATTCTTCTCTACACAAACCGTGCCAATCACGCGATCTTGACCGTCTTCTTCGAGAGTGATCGCCTTCACACCGGTAGCTCCACGTCCCATCGGACGTACGCCACCTTCGTTGAAGCGAACGACTTTACCGTTGTAAGAAGCCACAAGCATCTCACTCTGTCCGTCGGTCAATGTAACACCGATCAACTCGTCGCCTTCACGCAGACCGAGCGCGATGATACCGTTTGCACGCGGACGAGAATAAGCCTCGAGCGTCGTCTTCTTCATCAGACCGTTCTTGGTAATGAAGATCAGATAGTGGTTCTCTACGTACTCTTGGTCATTGAGCCCTTTGACGTTGATGCAGGTACGTACCTTATCACCCTTCTGGAGGTTGATCATGTTCTGGATAGCACGTCCCTTGGACTGCTTGTTGCCCTCCGGCAGGTCATATACTTTCTGCCAGTACAGACGACCCATCTCGGTGAAGAACATCATGGTCGAGTGCATCGAAGCCTGATAAACCTTCTCGATGAAGTCCTGGTCGCGGGCGCTGCCGGCTTTCGAACCGATACCGCCGCGACTCTGCTGACGGAAGTCAGCCAGCGGGGTACGTTTGATATAGCCAAGGTGCGAGATAGTGATGACCATGTCGTCGTCGGCGTACATATCCTCCGGGTTGAACTCGGTCGCCATCTTGACGATCTTCGTGCGACGCTCATCGGCATATTTCTCTTTGATCTCCACCAGCTCGTTGCTGATGACATCATAACGCATCTCCTCGTTCTGGAGCAGTTCGTTGAGGTGTGCAATCAGTTTCTCCAACTCAGCGTACTCGTTCTTCAACTCATCGATACGCAGGCCGGTGAGAGCACTCAGACGCATATCCACGATAGCCTTGGACTGCAGGTTGTCGAGGTTGAAACGTGCCTCGAGGTTGGTCTGTGCGTCGGCCGGTGTACGGCTGGCACGGATGATACGTACTACCTCGTCGATGTTATCTACGGCAATGATCAAGCCCTCTAAGATATGGGCACGCTCCTCGGCTTTCTTGAGTTCAAAGCGTGTGCGGCGCGTCACTACGTCCATGCGGTGCTCTACGAAGTTAGCAATCAACTGCTTGAGATTCAAGAGCATCGGACGGCCCTTCACAAGGGCGATGTTATTGACAGCAAAGCTGGACTGCAGCGCCGTGAACTTATACAGTTTGTTGAGCACTACCTGCGCGTTGGCGTCACGCTTCACCTCCACTACGATACGGATATCGCGTTTGGAGTGGTCCTCGATGTCAGCAATACCTTCGATCTTCTTGTCGCTAACGAGCTCTGCAATCTTCTTTACCAGGTCGCTCTTGACAACACCGTACGGCAGCTCCGTGATGATGATACGTTCACGGCCGTTGTCATCGGTCTCGATATCGGCGTTCGAACGAATCACAATACTGCCGCGACCGGTCTCGAACGCATCCTTTACGCCCTGATAGCCGTAGATGGTACCGCCGGTCGGGAAATCCGGAGCCTTGACGTACTCCATCAACTCCTCTACCGTGATCTCCTCGGCGAACTCATCGTGCATACGCGCTATAATATTCTTAATGTACGCGCAGCAACCGTCAATCACCTCGCCTAAGTTATGGGTCGGCATGTTTGTTGCCATACCTACCGCAATACCGCTGGCACCGTTCACGAGCAAGTTCGGGAAACGGCAAGGCAGTACAACCGGCTCTTTGAGGCTGTCGTCGAAGTTATTCTGCATATCTACGGTGTCCTTCTCGATATCACGCAGCATCTCTTCTGCGAGCTTCGAGAGGCGTGCCTCGGTATAACGCATAGCCGCTGCGCCATCTCCGTCGACCGAACCGAAGTTACCTTGTCCGTCAACGAGGCAATAACGCATTGCCCAAGGCTGTGCCATACGCACGAGCGTACCGTAAATAGAACTGTCACCGTGCGGGTGATACTTACCCATTACCTCACCGACGATACGTGCGGATTTCTTGGTCGGCTTGTCGCTCGTGTTACCGAGCTCGTTCATTCCGAACAGCACACGACGGTGAACAGGTTTGAAACCGTCGCGCACATCAGGCAGCGCACGGCTCACGATCACAGACATCGAGTAGTCGATATACGAGGACTTCATTTCCTCGTCAATCTTCACAGGAATAATGTGATCATTTTGAATCAATTCGTTGTTTTCTTCCATTGTTATCGTTAATTTTTAATAAAATCCTTTTTTCTATAGGCCATAGGCCGTCCTCTAGCGAAGCGTCCTAATTTCTGTAGCCGCTTTTGCGGCTGCAAAATTACTGCTTTTTTCTGACATGTGCAAATTTTTTCGCATATTTTTGCATTTTTATTTCTTTTCGACAGGGTCTCGGTAGAAATTCAAAAGTCGCTTAAAACGCAAATAAATGCCCTTTATGCCCAATTTTATCTCTTCTGCGCGCGCGACTACATGTACACACATAAGAGGGGATTTTTTTCTTTGGGGACCTTATTTATAGGATACAAAAAAAAGAGCCGCGTGTGAGCGACTCTTCCCGTAAGCGGTAACCCGTAACCGTTACTCTCCGGTGACGGCTGCTTTCGCGAGCTTCCAGAGGTAGGACTTCCAGGTCTTTGCGCCACCCGGCTGGTCCTTCTGCGCCAGGTAGGCCACTTGGTCCTGACTCAGCGTACTCAGGTTCTTCGCGCGGGTATTCACC